>NZ_BLKZ01000002.1:730226-1095339 GCF_010723575.1 Mycobacterium bourgelatii | reverse complement strand
GGGCGCCGCCGGGCACGACGGTGTCGCCAACGCCAACAACGGCGCCGGATTCGCCGGCGGTGACGGCGGTGCCGGCGGTAAGGGCGGCGACGGCGGTGCCGGCGGTAAGGGCGGCGCCAACGGTGACGGTGTCGGCACCGGCGCTCACGGCAACGGCGGTAACGCCAGCAGCGGCGGCACCGGTGGTGTGGGTGGTGCCGGTGGTCACGGTCTGGCCGGCGTCAACGGCACCAGCGGGGTCAACGCCGGTGCGGGCCAGGCCGGCGGTAACGCCGGTACCGGTGGCGCGGGTGGCGCCGGCGGCGACGGCGGTAAGGCCGGGCTGGCCGGTGGGGCCGGCGCCAGCGACGGCACCAACGGCTTCGGCGGCACCGGCGGCAAGGGTGGCAACGCCGGCACCGCCGGTGCGGGCGGCCACGGCGCCGACGGCACCTCGGTCTACCTCGACGGCGGCGCCGGTGGCGCTGGTGGCGCGGGCGCGACCGGCGGTAAGGGCGGCGCCGGCGGCGCCAACGGCAACGGTGTCGGCACCGGCACCGATGGCCAGGCCGGCATTGGCAGCAACGGCGCCGACGGCGGCCGGGGCGGTAACGGCGCCGCGGGCGCGGCCGGCGCCAACGGCGTCAACGCCAACAACCCGCACGGCGCGGTCGGCCAGGCCGGCGGCAAGGGCGGTGACGGCGGCGCCGGTGGCGCCAGCGGCGGTGCGGGCACCACGGGCGGCACCGGCGGTGCCGGCGGTACGGGCGGCGCCGGTGGCAAGGGCGGCAGCGGTATCGACGGCACCAACGGCCAGGCCACCAACGGCATCGGCGGCAACGGCCAGGCCGGCGGCAACGCCGGCAGCGGTGGCGCAGGCGGCGACGGCGGCAAGGGCGGCGCCGGCGGCGCCGCGAACGGCGGCACCCAGGGCACGGCCGGTCTTGGCGGCGCGGCGGGCAACGGCGGCGACGCGGGCACCGCGGGCAACGGCGGCATCGGTGCGGCTGGCGCCAACGGCGCGGCCGAAATCAACAACAGCGCCGGTTACGACGGCGGGACCGGCGGCGCCGGCGGCAAGGGCGGCGACGGCGGCGCCGGTGGTAAGGGCGGCGCCAACGGAAACGGTGTCGGCACCGGCGCCAACGGCAACGGCGGCAACGCCAGCAGCGGCGGGACCGGTGGTGCGGGCGGTGCCGGCGGGCACGGTGTGGCCGGCGCCAGCGGCATAGCCGGACAGAACGCGGGTGCGGGCCAGGCCGGCGGTAACGCCGGCGCCGGTGGCGCCGGCGGCGCGGGGGGCGACGGCGGTAAGGCCGGACTGGCCGGCGGGGCCGGCGCCAGCGACGGCACCAACGGCCTCGGCGGCGCCGGCGGCAAGGGCGGCAACGCCGGTACGGCAGGCGCGGGTGGCCGCGGCGCCGACGGCACCTCGGTCTACCTCGACGGCGGCGCCGGCGGCGCCGGTGGTAACGGCGGGGCTGGCGGCGGCGCCGGTGGCGCCAACGGCAACGGTGTGGGCACCGGCGTCGACGGCGCGACCGGAACCGGCAGCAACGGCGCCAACGGCGGCGCCGGCGGCAACGGCGCGAATGGGGCGAACGGCACCAACGGCGTCAACGCCAACAACCCGCACGGCAGCGACGGCCAAGCCGGTGGCAAGGGCGGTGACGGCGGTGCCGGCGGCGCCAGCGGCGGCGCGGGCACCACGATGGCACCGGGCGGCGTCGGTGGTCGGCGGCAATGGCGGCATGGCAGCGGCATCGACGGCACCAACGGCCAAGCCACCAACGGCATCGGCGGCAACGGCCAAGCCGGCGGCAACGCCGGCAACGGTGGCGCCGGTGGCGGCGGCGGTAAGGGCGGCGCCGCAGGCGCCGCCAACGGCGGCACCGCGGGCGCAGTGGGCGCCGGCGGTGCGGGCGGCGCCGGCGGCGACGCGGGCACCGCGGGCAACGGCGGAATCGGCGCGGCCGGTGCGAACGGCGTCGCGAATGTCAACGGTGGCAACGGTTTCGCCGGCGGTGACGGTGGGGCCGGCGGCAAGGGCGGCAACGGCGGAGCCGGCGGCACCGGTGGTGCCAACGGCAATGGCGTCGGCACCGCTACCCACGGCAACGGCGGCAACGCCAGCAACGGTGGCGCGGGCGGCGCGGCCGGTGCCGGCGGTGCCGGCATCACCGGCGCCAACGGCACGGCCGACGTCAACAAGTACGGCACCGGCATCGGCGGCGGCCAGCACGGCGGCGACGGCGGCAACGGCGGCAAGGGCGGCGCCGGTGGCGCTGGTGGCACCGGCGGACTCGCCGGCGGCGCCGGGGCCAGCAACGGCAGCAACGGCACCGGCGGCGTAGGCGGCAAGGGCGGCAACGCCGGCACACCGGGCAACGGTGGCGACGGCGCGGCAGGGACCGTCAGCAACACCACCGGCGGTGCCGGCGGCAAGGGCGGCAACGCGGGCACGGCGGGCCTCGGCGGCGCCGGCGGCGCCAATGGCGGCGGCGGCAGCGCAGCAAGTGGCGCCAGCGGCAACGCGGTCGCGGGCATCGCCGGCAGCGGCGGCAACGGCGGCGCCGGCTTCAACGCCACCACCCCGGGTGCCAGCGGCGGTGACGGTGGCGCCGGTGGGGCCGGCGGCAACATCGGCAACGGCGGCAACGGCGGCGCGGGCGGTAACGGTGCGGCGGGCCAGGCCGGCTCCAATGGCGTCAATCCGGGTGCCAGCGGCACCGACGGCCAGGCCGGCGGCAAGGGCGGCCAAGGTGGCGCCGGCGGCGCGGCCACGGGTGCGGGCACCACGTCCGGCAGCGGCGGCAAGGGCGGCGCCGGCGGTGCGGGTGGCGCCGGTGGTTCGGGCGCGAACGGCGCCAACGGCACGACGACGGCCGGTGCCGGCAATGCGGGCGGAGCCGGCGGCAACGCCGGCAATGGTGGCGCAGGCGGCGCCGGCGGCAAGGGCGGCAACGCGGGTACCGCGGGTGCCGGTGTCACCGCGGGCAGCTCGGGCAGCGGCGGCAACGGCGGCGCGGGCGGCGCGGCCGGCACCGCGGGCAACGGCGGCGCGGGCGCCGTCGGAGCCAACGGCATCTCCGGTGTCAACGACGGTGCCGGGTTCAGCGGCGGCAGCGGCGGCAACGGCGGGACGGGCGGCAACGGCGGGTCCGGCGGTGGCGGCGGCGCCGCGGGCACCGGCACCGGCGGAGTCGCGGGCACTAACGGGAACGGCGGCAAGGGCAGCGCCGGCGGCACCGGCGGGGCCGGCGGCAATGGTGGGCTCGGCATCACCGGGGCCGACGGGACCGTGGACTCCAACAAGTACGGCACCGGCATCGGCGGCGGCCAGCACGGCGGCGCCGGCGGGGCGGGCGGCACCGGCGGCACCGGCGGCAACGGCGGCAAGGGCGGCGCGGCCGGCACCGGCGGTACCGGCGGCAGCGCGGGCTCCTACGGCAGCGGCGGGGTCGGGGGCGCCGGAGGGGCCGGGGCCAACGGCGGCGATGGCGGCAACGGCGCGATCGGCAGGGACGGCATCATCGGCACCAACAACGGTGCCGGCCAGGCCGGTGGCGTCGGCGGTAACGGCGGCAACGGCGGCAACGGCGGCAACGCAGGTGCCGGCGGCAAGGCGAACGGCGGCAGTGGCAGTCAGGCCGCGAGCGGCGCCGGCGGCAACGCCGGCAATGCCGGCGACGGCGGCAACGGCGCGGTCGGCGGGCACGGCGCGGCAGGCGTGGCCGGTACCAACAACGGTGCGGGCGGCAACGCGGGCAACGGCGGGGCTGGCGGCGCCGGCGGCAACGGCGGCAACGGCGGTACCGGCGCCACCACGGGCACGGCGGGTAATGCCGGTAGCGGCGGCAACGGCGCGGCCGGCGGAAACGGCGGACTCGGCGCCGACGGCACGGCGGCCAACCCCAACGGGGGCGCCGGCGGCAACGGCGGCAACCCCGGCGACGGCGGGGCCGCCGGCAGCGTCGGCACCGGCTCGGGCAGCCCGGTCGCCGGTTCGAAGGGCAGCACGCCCACTTCCGGCGGCAACGGCGGCAACGGCGGCAAGGGCTTCACCTACAGCACTCCGGGTGCCAACGGCGGCAACGGCGGTGCCGGCGGCAACGGCGGCTCGGTCGGCAACGGCGGCAACGGCGGAGCCGGCGGCAACGGTGTCGCGGGCGCGACGGGTACCGCCGGCATTCAGCCCGGTGACAGCGGCGGCGACGGCCAGGCCGGTGGCGCCGGTGGGCACGGCGGCCGCGGTGGTAACGCCGGGGCGAAGGCCGGGACCGCGGGCAGCGGCGGGGCCGGTGGCTCCGGTGGCGACGGCGGCGACGGCGGCCAGGGCTTGAGCGGCGCCGCCGGCCAGGTCGGCGTCGACGCGTACGGCAACGGCGTCGGCGGTGGCCAGGACGGCGGCAGCGGCGGGAACGGCGGCAAGGGCGGCAACGGCGGCAACGGCGGAGCCGCCGGCACCGGCAAGGGCGGCACCGCGGGCGTCGGCGGCAAGGCCGGCAATGGCGGCGACGCGGGCACCCCGGGCGACGGCGGTGCCGGCGCGATCGGCACCGCGACCAACCCGACCGGCGGCGCCGGCGGCAACGGCGGCAACGCCGGCAAGGCGGCCGCAGGCGGCACCGGCGGCAGCGGCTCGGTGATCGGCGCCAACGGCGAGGACGGCTCCGGGCCGACCACGCCCGTCGGCAACGGCGGTAAGGGCGGCGCCGGGTTCACCTCGACTGCGCCCGGCACCAACGGCGGCGACGGCGGCGCCGGCGGCAAGGGCGGCAACTACGGCAACGGCGGCGACGGCGGCGACGGCGGAAACGGAACGGCGGGTGCGGCGGGCGCCAACGGCGTCAGCAACGGTGAATCCGGCGGTAACGGCCAGGCCGGTGGATCCGGCGGTAAGGGCGGCGTCGGCGGCAACGCCGGTTCGGAGCTCGGTGACGGCGGCAAGGGCGGCAACGGCGGCGCCGGGGCCGACGGCGGCAAGGGCGGCGCCGGCGTGAATGGCGCCAACGGCGTGTCCGACCTCGACCTGTACGGCACCGGTGTCGGTGGCGGCCAGCACGGCGGCAACGGCGGCAACGGCGGAGTGGGCGGCAACGGCGGCGCCGGCGGCGCCGGCGGTACCGCCGGGTTGTACGGCATTTCCGGTGGCGTCGGTAACGGCGGCAATGCCGGCAACGGCGGCGCGGCAGGCACCCCCGGTAGCGGCGGCGCGGGCGCGGCGGGCACCTACAGCCACACCGCGGGCGGCAACGGCGGCAACGGCGGCAACGCCGGGACCGGTGGCGCCGGCGGCATCGGCGGCCTCGACGGATTCGGCGACCTCAGTGGCACCAACGGCAGCGCGGGGGCGGGCGTCACCGCCAACGTCGGTCACGGCGGCGCCGGCGGCGTCGGCTACAGCCAGGCACCCAACGCCACCGACGCCAACGGCAACGGCTTGGCCGGTGGCGCCGGCGGCAAGGGCGGCAACGGAGGCACGAACGGCAACGGCGGCGCCGGCGGCGCCGGCGGCAACGGCTCCAACGGCGCGACCGGCGCCAACGGCGTGAACACCGGCGACTCCGGCGCCAACGGCGGCAAGGGCGGCGCCGGCGGCGCGGGCGGTGCCGGCGGCACCGGTGGCACGACCATCGGCGACGGTGGCGCCGGCGGCAAGGGCGGCAACGGCGGCAGCGGTGGCAGCGGCGGCAGCGGCGTGGACGGCCACGACGGCGTCGCCAACTCCGACAAGTACGGCAACGGCATCGGCGGCGGTCAGGACGGCGGCAACGGCGGGTCCGGCGGTATCGGCGGCAACGGCGGCGCCGGCGGCGCGGGCGGCACCGCCACCAACGGCATGGCCGGCGCGGGCGCGGCCGGGGGCAACGCGGGTAACGGCGGCAACGGCGGCATCCAGGGCAACGGCGGCAACGGCGCGGCCGGCACGGCGGCCAACCCCGACGGCGGGGTTGGCGGCAAGGGTGGCAACCCGGGCACCGGCGCCAGCGGCGGCACCGGCGGAGCCGGCGGCGCGAACGGCAACGGATCCGGCAACGGCAGCCATGGCAGCAACGGCAGCGGCGGCAGCACCCCCACGGCCGTCGGCGGCAACGGTGGCCAGGGCGGCGACGGCTACAACGCGACGCTGCCCGGCGAAAACGGCGGCAAGGGCGGCGCCGGCGGCGACGGCGGCCTGTACGGCGACGGCGGCAAGGGCGGCAACGGCGGCAACGGCGCGGCCGGCTCAAACGGAACCAACGGTGTGCAGCCCGGCGAGAGTGGCGGTACCGGCCAAAGCGGCGGGCACGGCGGCGACGGCGGCGCCGGCGGCAAGAGCGGCGCGCTGAACGGACACGGCGGCGACGGGGGCCACGGCGGCAGCGGCGCCAACGGCGGCACGGGCGGCAATGGAGCTGCGGACCCGGACGGGATCGGCCCCAACGGCGGTAAGGGCGGTAACGGCGGGACCGGCGGCGCCGGCGGCAACGCCGGAGCGGGCGGCGCCGGCGGCGACGGCTTCCTCGGCGGCGGCGACGGCGGCAACGGCGGCAACTCGGGGCTCGGTGGCAGTGGCGGCACCGGAGCAGCAGGCAAGAACGGCTCGGGCAGCAACGGGGCGAGCGGCGCCGACTCCACCGCGATGACCGGTGACGGCGGCGACGGCGGCGACGCCTTCGGCACCCCAGGGGCCGGCGCGAAGGGTTACGCCGGCGGCGACGGCGGTCACGCCGGGATGTACGGCGACGGCGGCAAAGGCGGCAACGGCGGCGTCGGCGGCACTGGCGTCACGGGTACCACCGGCGGCGACGGCACCGGCGCCAACGGGGGCGTCGGCGGCGTCGGCGGTGAGGGCGGCGCGGCCGGCACCGGCGGTGATGGCGGCACGATAGCCGGCAACAGCGGCGACGGCGGCACCGGCGGCGCCGGTGGCACCGGTGGCACCGGCGGCAACGGCGGCACCGGCGACCCGACCTTCGGCTTCAACGACGGCGCCGGCGGTAATGCGGGCAACGGCGGCACCGGCGGTAAGGGCGCCGACGGCGGCAAGGCCGGCAACGTCCTCGGTGTCGGCACCCAGGGCAGCGGCGGCGCGGCCGGCAACGGTGGCAACGGCGGCGTCAGCGGCGTCGGCGGCACCGGAGCGGCGGGCACCGCCGCCCACCCGAACGGTGGTGCCGGCGGCAACGGCGCCAACCCGGGCGCCGGCGGCGAAGGCGGCACCGGTGGCACCGGCGGCACGTCGGGCCCGGACGGCGCGAAGGGCGCCACCCCCACCACCATCGCCGGCCACGGCGGCACCGGTGGCGCGGGCTGGAACTCCAACGACCCGAGCAAGCCCGGCGGTAATGGCGGCGTCGGCGGTAACGCCGGTGACTACGGCGTCGGCGGCACCGGCGGCAAGGGCGGCAACGGCGCCAACGGCGTGGCCGGCAGTGCCGGCGGCCTCGGCCAGGACGGCGGCAACGGCGGCAACGCCAGCGCCGGAGGCAACGGCGCCAACGGCGGCAAGGGCGGCGTGATCGCCGGCAACGGCGGCGACGGTGGCGCGGCTGGCCACGGCGGCGACGGCGGAACCGGCGGCAACGGCGGCGACGGCACCGCTGGCGGCAACGGTGGCAAGGGCGGCAACGGCGGCAATGGCGCCAACGGCGGCGTCGGCGGCAACGGCGGGCAGGGCGCGCCGGGCTACCACGACGGCAACGGCGGCGCCGGCGGCAACGGCGGCAACGACGGCATCGGCGGCAACGGGGGCAACGGCGGCCACGGCACGGCGGCCAACCCCGACGGCGGCCGGGGCGGTGACGGCGGCCTGCTGGGCAGCGGCGGCAGCAAGGGCGCCGGCGGCACCGGGTTCGTCAACGGCGCCGATGGCAAGAACGGCGGCGTACCAACCGGCAAGAGCGGCGGCAACGGCGGCAACGGCGGCAACGGCTACAGCTTCAACCCCGCCACCGACCCGGGCAGGTCCGGCGGTCACGGCGGCGACGGCGGCAACGCCGGCGAGATCGGCAACGGCGGCAACGGTGGCAAGGGCGGCAACGGCACGGCCGGCACCCACGGCGTCAACGGCACCAAGACCGGCGACTCCGGAACCAACGGCATGGCCGGCGGTTCGGGCGGCAACGGCGGTAAGGGCGGCAACAGCGGCACCATCGCCGGCAATGCCGGCAACGGCGGCGACGCCGGCAACGGCGCGGCCGGCGGCCGAGGCGGCAATGGCGTCCAGGGCAAGGCAGGTTTGCCCGGGGTCAACGGCGGCGTCGGCCAGAACGGCGGTAGCGGCGGCGACGGCGGCAACGGCGGGGCCGGTGGTAATGGCGGTGCGGCCGGGTCACTGCTCAACGGCAACGGCGCCGCCGGCACCGTCGGCAAGGCCGGCAACGGCGCGGACGGCGGCAAGGCCGGCACCCCCGGTAACGGCGGAACCGGTGCGGCCGGCACCCTTGCCAACCCCGACGGCGGCAAGGGCGGCAACGGCGGCAACGCCGGAAAGGCCGGCATCGGCGGCGCGGCGGGCACCGGCTCCGGCACACCGACCGCCGGCAACAACGGGGCATCGGTGGTCGGCCCGGCCGGCAACGGCGGTCAGGGCGGCGCGGGTTACAACCCGCTCACCCCGGGCAAGAGCGGCGGCAACGGCGGGGCCGGCGGCGACGGCGGCAACATCGGCAACGGCGGCAACGGCGGTGCCGGCGGCAACGGCGTGTCGGCCACCGTGGTGGGCGCCGACGGGACGAACCCCGGCGACAGCGGCGCGGCTGGCCGCGCCGGCGGCTCCGGCGGTCACGGCGGCGCCGGCGGCAAGGGCGGCGTGGACGGCGGCAACGGCGGCAACGGCGGGGCCGGCGGCAGCGGCGGCAACGGCACCAACGGCGGCAAGGGCGTGAACGGCAACGCCGGCAACGCCGACGCCAACAGCTACGGCAACGGCATCGGCGGCGGCCAGAACGGCGGCAACGGCGGCGCTGGCGGGGCCGGCGGCAACGGCGGCAACGGCGGGCTCGGCGGCTCGGCCACGAACGGCGTGGCGGGCGCCAACGGGGCCGGCGGCAACGGCGGCAACGGCGGCAACGCCGGGACACCCGGCAACGGCGGCAACGGCGCGGCCGGAACCGCTACCAACCCGGACGGCGGCAAGGGCGGCAACGGCGGCACCACCGCGATCGGCCAGGGCGGCACCGGTGGAACCGGCGGCGGCAGCAACGGCACCGACGGCAATGCGTTCGCAGGTGCTGTCGGCAACGGCGGCAACGGCGGCAACGGGTACAGCCCGAGCACCCCGGGCGCCAACGGCGGCAACGGCGGGGCCGGCGGCGACGGCGGGACCTACGGCAACGGCGGCACCGGAGGCAACGGCGGCAACGGCGTGGCCGGCACGAACGGCACCGGCGGGGTGGCCAAGGGCTCCAGCGGCACCGACGGCATGGCCGGCGGGGCCGGCGGTCACGGCGGCGCAGGCGGCGCCGGCGGCTCGATCTCCGGCGACGGCGGCAACGGCGGTAAGGGCGGCAACGGCGCCAACGGCGGGGACGGCGGAGCCGGTGTGGCCGGCGCCAACGGCACCTCGGGTAGCCCCCACGGCCAGGCCGGCGGCAACGGCGGCGCAGCTGGTAACGGCGGTAACGGCGGCAACGGCGGGGCAGGTGGCTCGGTGACCAACGGCGTCGTGGGCACCACCGGCAACGGCGGCAACGGCGGCAACGCCGGCAAGGCCGGAACTCCGGGCGACGGTGGGAACGGCTTCAGCAGCACCGGCACCGGCGTCAACGGCGGAAACGGCGGCAACGGCGGTAACGGCGGCAGCACGACGCTGGGCACCGGCGGGGTCGGCGGCACCGGCGCCACTCCCGGCACCAACGGCGCCGACAGCGTCGCACCCGTCGGTGTCGGCAACGGCGGCACGGGCGGCAACGGCTACAGCCCGACCAACGGCACCGGCGCCAATGGCGGCAACGGTGGCAACGGCGGTAACGGCGGCAACTACGGCAACGGCGGCGCCGGCGGCAACGGCGGTAACGGTGCTTCCGGCAAGGCAGGCACCAACGGAGTCAACCCCGGCGACAACGGCGGCAACGGCCAAGCGGGCGGCGCCGGCGGCACGGGCGGCAACGGCGGCCTGGGCGGCACGGTCTCCGGTAACGGCGGCCAGGGCGGCACCGGCGGCACCGGCGCGACCGGCGGCGCGGGCGGCAATGGCGCGGCGGGCGACGTCGACACCGCGGGCGCCGGTGGCACCGGCGGCGATGGTGGAGCCGGCGGCACCGGTGGTGCGGGCGGCAACGGCGGCAACGCCCTGGGCAAGGGCACCGGCGGCAACAGTGGCAACGGCGGTGCCGGCGGCACCGGTGGGGCGCCCGGCAGCGGCGGCAACGGCGCGGCGGGCGTCTCCGAGGAGACGCCGGACGGCGGCAACGGCGGGGCCGGCGGCACCGGGGGCAAGGGCGGCAACGGCGGCAACGCCGGCACAGTCGGCACCGGGATCGACGGCAACGGCACCAGCGGCGTCGGGGGCAACGGCGGCAACGGCGGCAGCGGCGCCAGCCAGACCGGCGGCAAGGGCGGGGACGCCTACTCCGACGCGGTCAGCGGTAACGGCGGCAACGGCGGCAATGGTGCTAACGGCGGCGACGGCGGCAACGGCGGCGCCACGGGCGGCAGCGGCGGTACCGGCGGCGGGTTCGGCGGAGGCGGTGTGGGCGGTGTCGGAGTGGGCGCCGGCAGCAACGGCACACCCGGCGACCCGGGTAGCAAGGGCGACAACGGCCTGAACGGCTAGGCGCCGTGGACCAGCACTCGGCTGCAGCGAACCCCTCCGCCGCAGCCGGGTGCTTCCACTGCTTAGAACTCCAGCGCGGTGAACCGCCAGTCCAGCACCTGGCGGTCGGGTTGGCCCGCGTCGCCCACCGCATAGACCAGCGACCGCAGCCCAAGCGCGCCGCCGTTCGATGTGGCGGCGGCGGACTCAACGTGCAGTTCGCTGTAGAGCGTGTCGCCCTCGTGCACCGGCCCGGTGTGGTCGCAGGACTCCCAGCCCAGGACCGTCACCAAGTTGGGCAACAACCGGGTGGCCTGGGCGAACGCCAACGAAATGGTGTGCCCGCCGTAGACCAACCGCTGCCCACCGACCCGCGAATCATGATGCGTGGCAGCGATGTTCAGGGTCAGTCTGGCCAATTCCGCTGCGCTGCTGACCAAGTCGGCCGTGCTGCGCAGCACCGTGCCGGCGATGCTTACTGCGTGATCCGCGAAATGCGGTCCGGGTACCCGATTTCGGTAGACCTCGGCGTCCCACTGTTCGGTCGGGTCGGTGGCCGGCGGCACGGCGTCCGCGCCCACGGTGGATAGGTCGTCGGCCGGTGCCGCGGCCGAATCGGTCTGCCAGCCCGGGCTCATGGGCAGCATGGCGCAGCGGTAGAAGTCGAGAACCAGTTGGTCGGCCTGATCGATGGTGGTCATCCGCAGCGCCGCCAACCCCGTCGGCGCACGGCCAGGTTTGACCGAGTTGGCCCGCAGCCCAACCACTTCGGTCCGGGTGTAAATGGTGTCGCCGATCATAGGGAACCGGTGGAAAGTGAGGCCCCGGTAGAACAGGTTGGCTTTGACGCGCTGGGTTGCCAACGTCGACTGGCCGATCGCCACATTGCATACCAGGCTCGGATGCGCCAGCGCCCCAGGCGTACCCGTCACCGCCCCGCACAGGTCGGCGTCCAGGGCCAACCGCAGCCGGTCACCTACGATCGCCTGGTGGGCGGCCGCCAGACCGGACGACAACGTCACCGAGGGCGCCCAGTCGAACACCTGGCCGACCGAGAGGTCGTCGAAATAGGGACCACCCTCGCGCAAGTCCGCATACCCGTTAGTCACAGAGGCACATGCTGGCAGGCTGTGGAACTGAGGGTCAAACCGGAGGGCAGCGCAAGTGAACCATGAACTGAGTGAAGACGAAGGCATGTTGGTCGCGACGGTGCGGGCGTTCATCGACCGTGACGTCAAGCCGACGGTGCGCGACGTCGAGCACGCCAACACCTATCCCGAGGCGTGGATCGAGCAGATGAAGCGGATCGGGATCTACGGCCTGGCCATCCCCGAGGAGTACGGGGGCTCGCCGGTGTCGATGCCGTGCTACGTGCAAGTCACCCAGGAGCTGGCCCGGGGGTGGATGAGCCTGGCCGGCGCGATGGGCGGACACACCGTGGTTGCCAAGCTGCTCACGGCATTCGGCACCGACGAGCAGAAGCAGAAGTACCTGCCGTCGATGGCTACCGGCGAGCTGCGGGCCACCATGGCGCTGACCGAGCCCGGCGGCGGTTCGGACCTGCAGAACATGACCACCACGGCGCTGCCGGACGGTTCGGGCGGGTTGCTCATCAACGGCGCCAAGACGTGGATCAGCAACGCGCGCCGATCCGGCTTGATTGCATTGCTGTGCAAGACCGATCCGGCTGCGACACCGCGCCACAAGGGCATCTCGGTCGCGCTGGTCGAGCACGGTCCGGGGTTGACGGTTTCGCGCGACCTGCCCAAGTTGGGGTACAAGGGCGTGGAAGCGTGCGAATTGTCGTTCGACGGCTTTCGCGCTCCAGCCTCGGCGATCCTTGGCGGGGTGCCGGGCCAGGGCTTCGCCCAGATGATGAAAGGCCTTGAGACTGGCCGTATCCAGGTGGCGGCGCGCGCCCTCGGGGTGGCGACCGCCGCCCTGGAGGACGCACTGGCCTACGCCCAGCAACGCGAGAGTTTCGGCCAGCCGATCTGGAAACATCAAGCCGTGGGCCACTATCTGGCCGACATGGCGACCAAACTGACCGCCGCGCGCCAACTCACCCGGTATGCCGCCGAACGCTTCGACAGCGGACAGCGTTGCGACATGGAGGCCGGGATGGCCAAGCTGTTTGCGTCCGAGGTGGCGATGGAGATCGCCCTGAACGCGGTGCGGATCCATGGCGGTTACGGCTATTCCACCGAGTACGACGTCGAACGCTACTTCCGCGACGCGCCGCTGATGATCGTCGGCGAAGGCACCAACGAGATTCAGCGCAACGTGATCGCTAGCCAATTGGTAGCTCGCGGCGGGATTTAGCCGGGATTAGACCGGTTTTCGACGGCTGCCGACGAGGTCGGTGCTGTATATTTTGCGGAACTTCGGCAGCTCCGAGCCAAGGGGAGGATTGCCATGAGTTATCCGTCGGATCCATATGGCGGTTCCCCGGAGTGGCAGGGGCAGCCCTCGCCCTACGGCCAGCCCTCGCCCTACGGCCAGCCCTCGCCCTACGGCCAGCCGTCGCCCTATGGCCAGCCCGGCTACGGTCCGCAGCCGAACAACTACCTGGTCTGGGCCATCCTCGCCACGGTCCTGTGCTGCCTCCCGTTCGGCATCGTGTCGCTCATGAAGTCCAACCAGGTTGGTTCGCTATGGGCTCGGGGACAATACGGCGAGGCGCAGGCCGCCTCCGCCGCCGCCAAGAGATGGGCCATCGCCAGCGCGGCCGCGTCCGTCGCCGCCTGGCTCATCTTCACCGGCTTCTACGTTCTCTTCAGTGAGTCGGCAGTCTCGAATACGCCGTCCACCGACTTCACCACTTACCGGACTTATTCCGGTTACTGAGTCGGGGCCGCCGCGACGGCGTCTACCAGACCCCAGGCCAGTGCGGTTTGGGCGTCGATCGTCTGGCCGGAAAGCACGAGATACGCTGTGCGCCAACGGCCGATTCGACGGGTGACGCTGACAGTGCCGCCGGCACCCGGGATGAGGCCTAGGCCCAGTTCCGGCAACCCGAACACCGAATTCCCGTTGGCTTCAACCCATCCGCAGAATGCGGCCATTTCCAATCCACTACCCATCACTCGACCGTGGACCTCGGCGCGACACGCCCGGCCGAGCCTGACGGTGAGTGCATCCAACGCCAGGGCGGGGCTGTGCCGGGTGCGGGCCAGGTGAGCGCTCGCTGGATCGGCGAAGGTTCCGAACTCGGCAAGATCACCCCCGCTGCAGAACGACGGCCCGTTGCCGCGCAACACGATTCCGGTGACCGATGGGTCCAATTGGGCGACGGTGAGGGCTTCCAGCAACGCCGCCCGCGCATCGGTGGAAAACGCATTGTGTCGCTGCGGACGGTTGAACGTGACGTGCAGGGTGTCGCCGTCGCGTTCGGCCAGAACCGGATCCGCGATGTCCGGCATGTCAGCCGGGCCACGCTCTTTGAGCCAGCGCGCGAACTCCGGACCGGCCTGCAGGGTCGAGTAGGCCAATGATTCGGTGACCACTCCTCCCAGCGTCGCACCGGACGGGTCGAGGGTACGCAACACGTCGTCACACACCGAACTGGCTTGCGGCCAACGCCTGCACCGCTCCTCCAAGTCGGCCAAAGTCTGCGGTACCGAGTCCACGGTGACCACCCTGCGGTCGGCGCAGGGCTCCTCCGTCAGGGTGAAAGTTGCGCAATCCAGCCAGGATTCATCGACGCGCGGACCGTACGCGACCAGCACGCCCGGCGGCTCCGCAGGACTTGAGTCCGGCGGCGCGTGCTGAGGTTGCGAAAGGTCCACCAACCGCAGCATCGGTCACCCCGAATACTTCTCGATCAACTCGTTCTTGTACAACTTGCCGGTGTCGGTGCGCGGAAGCTGCGACTCGAACGCAATGGATCGAGGACATTTGAAGTGCGACAGTCGATCTCGCAGCCACGCCAGCAGCTCTTCGCCAAAAGCGTCGGTGGCGTCGGCCGGGTCGACGGTCTGGACGGCGCCCACCACCCGCTGGCCCATCTCTTCGTCGGGAACTCCGAATACCGCGGCGTCCAACACTTTCGGGTGGGTGACAAGCATGTTCTCGGCTTCCTGCGGGTAGATGTTCACCCCGCCGGAGATGATCATGTGGTGGCGTCGGTCGGTGAGGTAGAGATAGCCGTCCTCGTCGAGGTAGCCGACGTCACCGACGGTCACCCAGCCGTGCCGGTCCCGCGACGCAGCGGTTTTCGCCGGGTCGTTGAGGTATTCGAAGGGGTAGCCGCCCTCGAAATAGATCTCCCCGGCATGCCCCGGGGGAAGTTCGTTGCCGCCCTCGTCGAGGATGTGTACGGCGCCCTGCATGGGCTTGCCCACCGAACCCGGATGCGCCAGCCAGTCCTCGGCGAGGATGAGTGTGGACCCGCTTGCTTCCGATGAAGCGTAGTACTCGTCGATGATCGGGCCCCACCAATTCATCATCTGCATCTTGATGTCCACCGGGCATGGCGCCGCCGCGTGTATCACCCGCTGCAGACTCGAGATGTCGTACGAATTGCGCACCGCTTCCGGCAGTTTGAGCATCCGCACGAACATGGCCGGCACGAATTGGCCGTGCGTCACCCGATAGCGCTCAATGGCTTGCAGCGTCCCTTCCGGGTCGAACTTCTCCAACACCACCGTGGTGATGCCCGCGGCCTGCACGGTCATCGACCACACCGACGGTGCGGTGTGATACAGCGGCGCCGGGCTCAAATACACCGAGTCGGGAGTCATCCAGAATCCAACCAGGCCCGACATCATTCCTGGAGCGTCTTCCGGACGGACATGCGGCAGTTGGCGTTTGATCCCCTTGGGCCGGCCGGTGGTACCCGACGAGTACTGCAGCAGGTCACCCTCGAGTTCGTCGTCGATGGGGGTATCCGGTTGATCCGCAACGCATTCCGGGTAGCGCTCCCAACCCGGCAAATCGCCATCGGCGATCAGAAGTAGCTTCGGGAGGCCGCCCGACAATTCGTCGGCCAGGCCGGCGCAGGTATCCCGCAGCTTGGCCGAGCCGATGATCGCTTTGGCGTTGCTGTTCTCGATGATGTAAGCGGCCTCGGCGGCGGTGAGATGGGTGTTGATCGGCACGTAGTACAGGCCGCTGCGGCGGGCCGCCCACATGACCACGTGCATGTGCTCGTTGTTTTCCATCAGGATCGCAACGGCGTCGCCCTCGCGCAGACCGTGCTGACGGAATCGGTGCGCCAGTCGATTCGCCCTTGCTTCCAGTTCGTCGAAGGTGATTACCGTGCCCGATGGGTGCAGGATGATCGCTGGCTTGTCAGCACCTACAAACTGCCGGAATTGCATGTGCCGACTGTACCTTCGCCTTCATGGCGAGCCGTTTCACCACCGGCGAGACAGGGGCGCGGCGCTGTTCGCAGCGCCGCAGCGCTGACGAGATGTCAAGATTGGCTGGTGCCCGACGTGCGCGTGGTAGTCGCCGACGACGATGTCCTGCTCCGCGAGGGCTTGTCGAGTCTGCTGCAACGGAACGGGTTCGACGTGGTCGGGCAGGCCGGTGACGGCACCGAACTCCTCGAGTTGGTGCGGCGACTGACTCCCGATCTCGTGATCGTCGACATCCGGATGCCGCCGTCGCACGACACAGAGGGGCTGGACGCGGCCCGAACCATCCGCGCCGAATCGCCCGCGACCGCCATCCTGGTGTTATCCGCTCACGTCGACGTCGAGCACGCGATGGATCTGCTGGCCGGCGGACACTCGATCGGTTACCTGCTCAAGAGCCGGGTCACCGACGTGACCGACTTCGTCGACACCGTCGGACGCATCGCCAACGGAGCATCGGTGATTGACCCCGCGTTGGTCCAGGAGTTGGTGACCGCGCGGCGCCGCGACGATCCGTTGGATGCTCTCAGCGCGCGCGAACGCGAGGTGTTGACGCTCATGGCCGAGGGCCTGTCCAACGCGGGCATCGGGCGCCGCCTCTGGGTCACCGAGGGCACGGTCGAGAAGCATGTGCGCAGCATCTTGACCAAGCTCAACCTGTCGGACACTGCCGACGATCACCGCCGCGTACGGGCCGTCATCATGTACCTCGACTCGCTGTAGCGGTTGACCGCTAGTCGTCGCGAACCAGCAGTGCCCGGATCGCCTGGGGAGACAGTGAAATCTTCGAGACGAAACCGAGAGCCGGACTGTCCGCGATCAAGTCCTGCAAGTCCTGTTCGGAGTGCGTCGAAATAAGGATTACCGACGGCGCCAGACTGTTCGCCTCGTGCAGTGCACGCGCCAGGTCAAACCCACTCTCCGCCCCCAGGTCGACGTCCACCAAGGTGACGTCCGGACGCAATCGTCGGAAACACTCCAGCGCTTCGGCACTGCTCGAGGCCATTCCGACCACGTCAAAGCCCGCGCACTGCAGCATCGAGCGCGCGGCGTCACGAAACGTCGGGCTGTCGTCCACGATCAGACAACGCAGCGCGGTCGTCATGGTTACCACCCCTGCCACGTTGCCACCTCGATCGGCTCCGGACATTCCGGCTAGCGGGAAACTTCGCTGCGCTGGCACTAATCTGCGCTGAATGGGCGAATCACTCGAGTCGGACCGCACTGAGCAGGCGGGACGCAGCTCGTGGCGCGGTCGGCTGTTGGCGATCGTGCTGCGCCCGACCGCGCGACCACTCGGCTGGGGCATCGTCGCCATGCTGGGTCTGATTGCCGGCGAAACCGCCCTGGTGTTGCTCATGAAGCGAGCGGCACCGCAAAACTCCTACGGCGCGATATACCTGCTCGGTGTGCTGCTGGTAGCGGCCGGTTGGAACTTCGGGCTGGCCCTGGCGACCGCCCTGATCAGCACGGCGATCTACGTTTACTTCCACGTCCAGGACGGCGACAACGCGCTCGCCGCGATACTTTTCTTCCTGCCCCTGGCACTGTTGGCCAGCGCGCTGGCCAGCCAGGCTCGCCTGCAAGCGGCGGAATCCGAAGAGCGTCGTCGCGAGGCCGCCGCCCTGGCCCGCCAGCAGGCGGCGCTGCGCCGCGTGGCCACGCTCGTCGCTCGAGGCGCCGAGCCGGGTGAGGTCTACCCCGTCGCGGTAACCGAATTGGCCCGAGGCCTGACTGTCGAGCATGTGACGCTGGTGGAATTCACCGCCGACGACACCGCTGTGGTGCTCGCCTCGTATGACTTCGACGACACCAAACTTTTAGTGGGCGAACACCTTTCGCTTGACGGCGACAGCGTGGCCGCGCGCGTCCGCGGGACGGGCGCACCGTCGCGAATCGACGACTACCGAACGGTGCCGGGCCCCTTGGCGGATCGGCTACGAAACTTGGGAGTTAGATCGGGCGTCGGTAGTCCCGTCACCGTCGCCGGCGCGACGCGGGGAGCAATGATCGTCGCTTCGGTGAGCGCCGATCCCCTGCCGCAGGAAACCGAAACGCGTATTTGTGATTTCGCCGATCTGGTGGCCACCGCCATCGGTAATGCGGAGGCGCGCGCCGAGGTGCAGGCGTCCCGGGCTCGCATCGTCGCCGCGGCCGACCAGGCTCGGCGCTCGATCGAGCGCGACCTGCACGACGGTGCGCAGCAGCGCGTCGTCTCGCTCGGGCTGGGGCTGCGAGCGCTGGAAGCCTCGCTCTCCGACCAGGATCCCGCCGTATCCAGGCAATTGGACAACCTCATCAACGGAATGTCGGATCTGTACACCGAACTGCAGGAGCTGTCCCGGGGCATCCACCCCGCAATCCTGTCCAAAGGCGGGTTAGGTCCGGCTCTCAAGACACTGGCTCGTCGCTCGCCGGTGCCGGTACGTCTCGAACATTCCGTCGAAGCTCGACTGCCCGAACCGGTAGAGGCTGCCGCGTACTACGTGGTCGCCGAGGCACTGACCAACGCCGCCAAACACGCACGCGCAGCAAGCGTGACGGTGCGCGTGCACCGCCACGGCGCTGACCTGGCACTCGAGGTCACCGACGACGGGGTGGGCGGGGCCGTCTCCGGTGGCGGTAGCGGACTAGTCGGACTCCGGGACAGGGTCGAGGCGGTGTCCGGCCGATTCGAGATTTCCAGTCCCCCAGGCCAGGGCACCACGGTAGCGGCCCGCATACCGACGGCTCAGGGCCAGTAGCCATACCACCTGGGACTCGGTAGCGGATTCCTGCTAGCCGGTAGCTGGGCGTCCTGTTTTCTTCCATTCAGGTTGGCCGTTGGCAGCGATGCCTCAGCGCGCGCCGGCGACCAAAGTCTTACGCAGCGGCCACATCCGCTCCCCACCAGCGAGAAAGGTTCCAGCCGATGTCCAACACCAACACGGTTCACACAGTTCACGATGTCACTTACGAGCTGCTGCGCACCTTGGGATTGACCACCGTCTTCGGCAATCCAGGATCCACCGAGCAGTCCTTCCTGCGGGACTTCCCCGACGATTTCACCTACGTGCTCGCGTTGCAGGAGGCGTCGGTGCTGGCCATCGCCGACGGGTTCGCCCAGGCGACCGGCAAGCCGGCGCTGGTCAATCTGCACACCGCGGCGGGCACCGGAAACGCGATGGGATCGTTGGTGGCTGCGTACAAAGCGAACACCCCGATGATCGTCACGGCCGGACAGCAGACCCGCGAAATGCTCTTGACCGACCCGTATTTGGCGAACCGGGAGGAAACAGTTCTGCCGCAACCATGGGTCAAGTGGGCCTACCAACCGGCCCGTGCGCAGGATGTGCCGGCGGCGTTCATGCAGGCCTACGCGGTGGCCATGCAGCCTCCTCGCGGACCCGTGTTTCTGTCGATCCCGCTCGACGACTGGGACCAACCGGCGCTGGGACCCGCGGTCGTCCGTGAGGTCAGTGGCCGTGTCGCGCCCGACGCCGATCGGCTGCGTGCTTTCGCCGAACGAATCAGTCGAGCCCAGCGCCCCCTGCTGGTGCTTGGCCCGGAGGTCGACCGTGACGACGCCTGGGACGCCGGGATCGCCTTCGCCGAGAAGCTCAAGGCTCCGGTGTTCGGCAGCGCTCTGCCCGACCGAGTGTCATTCCCCGAGGATCACCCGCTGTCGATGGGACCGCTTCCGATGACCATCGCCGGGGTGAATGAGACCGTCCGCGGCCATGACCTCGTCATCGTGATCGGCGCGGCGGTGTTCCGGTACTACCCGTACGTGCCCGGTGATTACCTGCCCGAGGGCACCGAGCTGCTACACATCACTTCCGATCCGCACCTGTCGTCCGTGGCCCCAGTGGGCGACAGCTTGATCGGCTCCGTTCGCACCGCGCTTGAGCAACTTGTCGACATGATCGAGGTGCCTGCCGATCGAGTGGCGCCACAACCACACCCGCGGCCGGCCAACACGACCGTGGAGCCGGGGACGGCACCCTTGACCGCCGATCAGGTGTATCACGTGATCAGCCAGGTCAAGCCCGACGATGCCGCGTTGGTCAACGAGTCCACGTCGACGCTGGCCGAGCAGCTCAAATGGTTGCCTACCACCCACCCGCGCAGCTTCTTCGCCACCGGCAGCGGCGGCATCGGGTGGGGCGTGCCGGCCGCGGTCGGCATCGCACTTGGCGACCGAGCCCGCGGAGTCGATCGCCACGTGGTCGCCACCATCGGCGATGGATCCTTCCAGTACTCGGTGCAAGCCATCTATACGGCTGCTCAGCACAAGCTGCCGGTCATCTTCGTGGTGCTCCGCAACGGCGAGTACGCCATCCTGAAGTCGTTCGCGGAATTGGAGAAGACGCCCGGCGTCCCCGGCCTGGACCTTCCCGGGCTCGACATCGCCTCGCTGGGAACGGGTTTCGGGCTGCACTCGGTCACCGTTGACAGCACCGATGCACTCGCGGCCGAGTTCAAGACCGCACTCAACGCCGACGGTCCCACCGTCATCGTCGTGCACACCCAGCCAGAGAAGCCCTTCCTGGGCTGATCAGCCGCAGCCGGGCAGCCGCACCCGCTGAACAGACACAAGGGCCCCCATTTCCGGATCGGAATGGGGGCCCTTGCGTCTGCTCGGTACTATTCGGCCTCGTCCAAGCGGTGCTTCAGCGCCTCGAACTCGTCCTTGATGCCCGTCGGCAGCTTCTCGCCGACGAACTCCAGCCACTCCTCGATCAGCGGCAGTTCCTGACGCCACTCGTCGACCTTGACCTCCAGCGCGGCGGCCACGTCGGCGGGGTCGACATCCAAGCCCTCGAGGTCCAGGTCCTCGGCGGCGGGAACGGTGCCGATCGGGGTGGTCCGGCCGCCCGCCCGGTGCTCGATGCGGTCGACGATCCACTTCAGCACGCGGCTGTTCTCGCCGAACCCGGGCCACAGGAACTGACCCTCGTCGCCGCGGCGGAACCAGTTGACGAAGAACACCTTGGGCAGCTTGGACTCGTCGGCGTTCTTGCCCAGGTCGATCCAGTGCTGGAAGTAGTCGCCCACGTTGTAGCCCAGGAAGGGCAGCATGGCCATCGGGTCGCGGCGCACATTGCCCACCTTGCCCTCGGCCGCGGCGGTCTGCTCGCTGCCCAGGGTGGCACCGATGAACACGCCGTGCTGCCAGTCGCGCGCCTCGGTGACCAACGGAACGGTGGTCTTGCGGCGGCCGCCGAACAGGATGCCCGAGATCGGCACGCCCTGCGGGTCATCCCACTCGGGAGCCAGGATCGGGCACTGCGACATCGGGGTGCAGTAGCGGGAGTTGGGGTGAGCGGCGGTGGTCTCGGTCTCGCGGAAGTACCAGTCGTTGCCCTTCCAGTCGATCAGGTGCTGCGGGTCGCCTTCCAGGCCCTCCCACCACACGTCGCCGTCGTCGGTCAGCGCCACGTTGGTGAACACGGTGTTGCCGGCAGCGATGGTGCGCATGGCGTTCGGGTTGGACTTCCAGTTGGTGCCCGGCGCCACCCCGAAGAAGCCGAACTCCGGGTTGACGGCATACAGGCGACCGTCCTTGCCGAACCGCATCCAGGCGATGTCGTCACCGAGCGTTTCGGCGCGCCAGCCCGGGATGGTCGGCTGCAGCATTGCGAGGTTGGTCTTGCCGCAGGCCGACGGGAACGCCGCGGCGAAGTAGTACGCCTTGTTCTCCGGCGAGATCAGCTTGAGGATCAGCATGTGCTCGGCCAGCCAGCCCTCGTCGTGGGCCATTGCCGACGCGATGCGCAGTGAGTAGCACTTCTTGCCCAGCAGCGCGTTACCGCCGTAGCCCGACCCGTAGCTCCAGATCTCGCGGGTCTCCGGGAAGTGGGTGATGTACTTGGTGTCGCTGCACGGCCACGGGACGTCTTTCTGTCCCTCTTCGAGCGGCGCGCCGACCGAGTGCAGTGCCTTGACGAAGAAGCCGTCGTCACCGAGCTTGTCCAACGCGGCCTTGCCCATCCGGGTCATGGTGCGCATCGACACGACGACGTACTCGGAGTCGGTGATCTCCACGCCCAGCTTGGGGTCCTCGGCACCGAGCGGACCCATGCAGAACGGCACCACGTACATGGTGCGACCGCGCATGCAGCCCCGGTACAGGTCGGTCATGATCGCCCGCATCTCGGCGGGGTCTTTCCAGTTGTTGGTCGGGCCGGCGTCGATCTCGCGCTCGGAGCAGATGAAGGTCCGCGACTCCACCCGGGCCACGTCGGACGGGTCGGACAGCGCGAGGAAGGAGTTCTTGTGCTTCTCCGGGTTCAACCGCTTGAACGTGCCGGCCTCGACCAACTGGTCGGACAGGCGCTTGAACTCTTCGTCGGAGCCGTCAGTGAACACCACCCGGTCGGGCTGCGTGAGCTCGGCGACCTCCCGCACCCAGGACAACAGTCCCTGGTGTTTTGTCGGCGCGGTGTCCAACCCGGGGATGGTCGCTGAGGTCATCGAACTCTCCTGAAATCTGTAGCGATGTAATGGCCAGTTGTCGGTTTGTCAGTTTTCGTACACAGCCGCCAGCAACAGTTAGCGCTTTTATACAGGTTATCGCGCATCACTTGTCGGGTAAGGCGCGGAGGGGTATAAGACTGCTCACAAGACCGATTCAGAAGCCCCCCCGCCGGCTGATTTCTCGCCATCGGTGCCCCTTGAGTCCGGTCCGGCCACCCCTCGGCCGTCGATGCTGGGTATACCCGGTTCGCCCAGCTCTGCACGTATCACATCCAGCGCCGCCTGGATCGTCGGCATCTCTCGGTCGCGCATCGCGGCGGCCCGGGCGGCGGCTATCGCGTGTTCCCGAAGTTCGGTGTCGATCGCGCTCACCCGGTCGGCGACTCGCGCGTTCTCGACTTCGTCGCTGGCACTGATTTCGGTGTTGATCATCGAGTCCGCCAACACCACCCGAATTGCAACCAGCTCTTCGGTCGTTGACCGCAGCGAGGCGATCACCTCCTCGATCCAGCGCTCCAAGACGGCACGGTCGGCCAGCAAAGCCCGGGTGCGCACCACCAGGAGGGTCAGTGCCAGGCCGAGCAGCACGCAGCCCGCGATCCCCGCCCCCACCGCGGCGGGCGCAAAGCGGGGGGCCAGACCGGCGACGACCCGACTCAGCGTCAGCGCCACACCCAGACCGAAACCGGCACCCAGCAACACCATCAGCCGATTCTCCAGCCGCCGCGATTTCAGCGGCGGGGCGGCGAACTCGACCGTCGGGGTCGGATCGGCGGGGGGTGCCTGTGGCGGCACGCCCAAGGTCTCGGCAACCTCGGCCAGTTGGGTGTCGACACCCTCGGCGACCTCGGCGACCACCTGTTCGGCCCGGTCGCGGGTGTACGCCTCGAATCCGGCTACCTGCTTCCGAGACAGGCTCGCGATGTCCTGCTGCAGTTCGCTGCGCAGCGAGGCGCACCGGTTGCGGGCGAAGTGGGTCAGTTGCACGCGCGCTTGCTGGATCTGGCCCCGCAGCGCAATCGTGGTATCCGACCGCGCCTCTCGGCGCCGCCGCAGCGCCGTGCTGCGTTCCTCGCGCAGCGCGTCCACCCTCGCCTGCCGACCCGCACCCTCCACGTCGCGGTCGAATCGCTGCGCGACCGCGTGCAGCCGAGATTCCCACGCCCGCAATCTGTTTCGCCGGGCTAGATCCGAATCGGCGAGCTGCTCCCGGACGGTGGAAACCAACTCGTCCACTTGCGGCTCACCCAACTCGGGCGCGGCGGCCGCCCCCACCCAAGGCACCAGCCGGTAGCGCGGTGCGTGCGCGGCCAACCGGTCGCGGTTGACTGCCAACACCTCACGCCAGTTTCGGTGGACGTCGATCTTCGACACCACGCAGACCACCGCGTCGGTGTCTTCGGTGGCGGCGTCAAGCAACCTGCAGTCGGATTCGGTGATCGGCGCTGCCGCGGAAACGACGAAAACCACCGCCGTCGGCGCATCGCCGGGTGCCAAGTCCGACGACTCGACGACGCGTTGCGGCAGCCGCTCACGCAATGCGACGACCACGCCGGTCACCCCCGCCAGCCAGGGGCCGGTCACCAGGACCACCCCCCGACGGTTGATGGTGGGCGCACCCAGCCGTGGATCGATCGCCGTCACCATCGCGTCGACCCGTGCGGTTGGGTCATCGCGGGAGGCGCCGATCACCATGCTTTCCCCGCCACCATCCCTCCTGTCCGGGACCAAAGACGTAGCGATCCCCTGGAGATATCGGTACCGCACGCGCGGTGCAGCTCGTTCACCGACTCCCTGCTGTAGCGCTGCCACCGCATCGCCCGCGCCAGCGGTTCGTCCGGCCCGAGCTCCAACCCAGCAGCGCCGACCACGTCCGCCGCGGCAGCCATTCGGGCCAGCACGGTGTCGTCCGCGCGCAGGAAATCGCTGATCTCCGGCTGGCTGGCGGCCAGCGCTTCGAGCTCCCCGACAGCCTCGAGCACCCGGCGATAGCGCACCTCGGCCCCGAGGGCTCTCACTCTGGCGGTGACGGGGTCGACACCGCTGAGCAGACGCAACAGGGCACGCACCTTGGCCTCGCCGAAACCGCACCGCAACGCCGCCACGACGAGCGCGGTGCCAAACACGTCCAACGAGTCCAGTAACCGCTGGCGCACCTCGATGGTGACGGGAAGATCCGCCGTTAAGAACCCGGCGAAGGATCGGTCAAGGCAGGCCCCGCCGTCGGGGTGCGCGGCCAGCGCCCGCAGCGCCGCCCAGCACACGTCGTCCAGGTCGTCGAACGCGGCGACGGCGAGCAACCCCATCAGCGGCTCTACCGGCAACCGCGCCCGTTCGGCCAGCTGCGCACACCGAGCCCGCGCCGCGCCCGACGGCCGACCGGGCGAGCCACCGAATCCGGTCAGATCCGCCTTGTTCAACAACACCAGCGCAGGCGGACGGGCCTGCAGCGCGTCGAGGTCCTCGGGCTTCAATACTTCGGCGACGACATACACCTCGATCTCGGCCGGATGAGCAAGCTCGACCCCTTCGCACGAGACAGTGACGCCGTCCGACCACGCCTGCAAAGCGCGCGCGACCGTGCGACAGCCGACGCCTCGCCGCCCACGGACGGCCACGCGGATCGGTTGCGCGGCCCGCTCCGCGATGGCGCCCACCCGTGGATCAGCGACTCCGGCCGCGAATCGGGCCAGTTCGTCGACAAAAATCGGATGCCCCCTTGTCCCCGGCCTGCGCTGCCCGGATGCTTCCCTGATGGTGGCATTCGCGTCGTCGATCAGCGAGTCAGATGACGTCCCGCTACCAGCCGAAAGCAACTGTTGGATATCAATCTGGACCACGGGCGGCTACACCACAGGATCATGCGCCACCATGGACAAATGCATGCGCGGCCCGGAGTGGGGGTGTGTCCCGTTCCCATGAACTCCGAGCCTATGAATTCCGAGCACCCTAGCCCCGAGCCCAGCGCCTGGGGCTACCTCCCGCCCACCAGCTTCCGCGCCCGTCGATCGGCGCTGTCGAATGCTCAGCGCGAAACGTGGGATCGGCTGTGGCCACGGCTCGGGATGCAGGCCCCGTCGCACCACCAATCGCCGGAGCTACGGCCGCCGGAGCCGCTAGACACGCAAGCCTGGTTCGGCCGCGACGCTCCGGTGGTCCTTGAGATCGGATGCGGCTCCGGTACCTCGACGCTGGCGATGGCCCAGGCCGAGCCCCACATCGACGTCATCGCGGTCGAGATCTATCGGCGCGGGCTGGCTCAGCTGCTGTGCGCGATCGACAGTGCCGGGGTGGAGAACATCCGGCTGATCCGCGGCAACGCCCTCGACGTGCTGCAACACCTCATCGCCCCGGAGTCACTCACCGGTGTCCGGGTGTTCTTCCCAGACCCCTGGCCCAAGGCGCGCCACCACAAGCGCCGATTGCTGCAGCCGGCGACGATTGCCTTGATCACGGACCGGCTACACCCTGGTGGTGTCCTGCATGCTGCGACCGACCACCCCGGCTACGCCGAACACATCGCCGCAGTCGGTGACGCCGAACCCGGACTCGTTCGCGTCGACCCCGATTCCGAAGCGCTGCCGATCTCTGTTGTCCGCCCCACCACCAAGTACGAGTCGAAAGCCCACGAGGCGGGCAGCGCCGTCGCCGACTATGTATGGAAGAGGCGGGGGCAAGTGACACAATCCGGAGACCAGAACGCCCCATGAGCCTCACCGAAGAAGTGACCGTGCACCCGCCCGAGCCGCTGGTTCAGCCGGCGCTGACCCCCGAGGGTCTAGCCCCCGAGGGTCTCACCGGCATCCCCAAGCCGGTCGGGCGTGTCCTGCTGGTGTGGGATGCCCCCAATCTCGACATGGGTTTGGGCTCGATCCTCGGACGCCGGCCGACGGCCCTGGAGCGTCCCCGCTTCGACGCGTTGGGTCGTTGGCTGTTGGCTCGCACCGCCGAGTTCGCGTTGAGTCGCCCCGATGTCACCGTCGAACCCGAGGCCACCGTGTTCACCAACATCGCGCCCGGCAGCGCCGACGTGGTCCGGCCGTGGGTGGACGCGTTGCGCAATGTCGGGTTCGCCGTCTTCGCCAAGCCGAAGATCGACGAGGACAGCGACGTTGACCGGGACATGCTTCAGCACATCGAGCGGCGCTACCGGGAGGGGCTCGCGGCGCTCATGGTGGCGTCGGCTGACGGGCAGGCGTTCCGTCAGCCGCTGGAAGAGGTCGCGCGCGGCGGAACCCCTGTTCAAGTGCTCGGATTTCGTGAACACGCTAGTTGGGCGCTAGCGTCGGATAGCTTGGAGTTCGTAGACCTTGAGGACATCGCGGGTGTTTTCCGGGAACCGCTCCCGCGAATCGGCCTAGATTCGCTACCCGAGCAGGGCGCATGGCTGCAGCCGTTCCGGCCGCTGTCCTCGCTGCTGACCTCGCGTGGGTGACAAACAACCGCGTCTGACTCGACGCGACTAACCAGAACTAAAGAGCAATGCGCGGGTCGCTACAGATCCAGTAAGGAGCTTACGTGTTCGCCTGGTGGGGTCGAACTGTGTACCGGTACCGGTTCATCGTAATCGGGATCACGGTGGCACTGTGCCTCTTCGGCGGCGTGTTCGGGCTCAGTCTCGGCAAGCACGTCACGCAGAGTGGTTTCTACGACGAGGGCAGCCAATCGGTAAAGGCGTCGATCCTGGGCGACAACGTCTACGGTCGTGACCGAACCGGTCACATCGTCGCCATCTTCCAGGCACCGGAAGGCAAGACCGTCACCGATCCGGCGTGGTCCAAGAAGATCAACGACGAGCTCAACAAATTCGTCGACGACCACCCCAAAGAGGTTTTCGGCTGGGTCGGCTATCTGCGCGCCCCGGACAGCAAAGATCCGCGCATCACCGGCATGGTCACCGATGACAAGCGCTACACCTTTATTTCGATGCCGCTCAATGGCGACGATGACGACACCATCCTGACCAACTACAAAAACATCGAACCGGATCTACAGAAGCTCGACGGTGGCACGGTCCAGCTCGCCGGGCTGGAACCGGTGGCCAACGCTCTGACCGGGACCATCGCCACTGACCAGCGACGGATGGAAGTGCTCGCGCTGCCGCTGGTAGCCGTCGTGCTGTTCCTTGTCTTCGGCGGTGCGGTCGCCGCGTGCCTGCCCGTCATGGTGGGCGGTCTGAGCATCGCCGGAGCCCTCGGCATCCTGCGCTTAATCGCGGTGTTCGGTCCGGTGCATTTCTTTGCCCAGCCCGTGGTTTCGCTGATCGGTCTCGGTATTGCGGTGGACTACGGCCTTTTTGTGGTGAGCAGATTCCGGGAAGAGATCGCCGAGGGCTACGACACCGAAACGGCCGTGCGACGAACCGTGATGACGGCCGGACGAACGGTCGCGTTCTCGGCGGTGCTGATCATGGCGTCGGGCGCGAGCCTGCTCATGTTGCCGCAGGGCTTCGTGAAGTCGCTGACCTACGCGCTGCTCGCCGCGGTCGGCCTGGCCGCCATCCTCTCGATCACCCTGCTGCCCGCCGTTCTGGCCGTTCTGGGCAAACACGTCGACGCGCTCGGTGTCCGGACGGCGTTCCGGGTGCCGTTCCTGCGGAACTGGAAGGTGTCGCGCGCCTATCTGAACTGGCTCGCCGACCGGCTGCAGAAGACCAAGACCCGCGAAGAGGTCGAGGCCGGCTTCTGGGGCAAACTGGTCAACTGGGTGATGCGGCGGCCGCTGGTCTTCGCCATCCCGATCGTCATCGGCATGTTCGCGCTGGTACTCCCGCTGTTCAATCTGTCGCTGGGTGGGATGAGCGAGAAGTACCTGCCGCCGAACAACTCGGTCCGGCAGTCACAGGAGCACTTCGACAGTCTGTTCCCGAAGTACCGCACCAACCCGCTGACCCTGGTCATCCAGTCGACCGACGGCAAGCCCGTCACCGACCAGCAGATCGCCGATGTCAAGAGCAAGGCGATGACGATCAGCGGCTTCATCGCGCCGGAGAACAACCGCGACGACATGTGGCAGGAGCGTTCCCAAGCACCGGGTGGCTCGAAGGATCCATCGGTGCGCGTCTTGCAGAACGGGTTGGTCAACCCGGGTGACTCGGCGACCAAGCTCCAAGAACTGCGCGCGATAACGCCACCCAACGGGGTCGACGTCTACGTCGGCGGCACGCCCGCGCTGGAACAGGACTCGATCCACAGCCTGTTCGACAACATGCCGGCGATGCTGGTCATCCTGCTCACCACCACCACGTTGTTGATGTTCCTGGCGTTCGGTTCGGTGGTGCTGCCGATCAAGGCCGCGGTGATGAGCGCGCTGACACTGGGCTCCACCATGGGGATTTTGACCTGGATCTTCGTCGACGGACACGGCTCCGGCTTGCTGAATTTCACGGCAACGCCGCTGACCGCGCCCGTCATCGCGCTGGTGGTGGCGGTCGGTTACGGCTTGGCCACTGACTACGAGGTATTCCTGGTCTCCCGCATGGTCGAAGCGCGCGAAAACGGCATGTCGACCCAGGAAGCCATCCGAATAGGTACGGCGACAACTGGTCGCCTGATCACTGCAGCCGCGCTGGTCCTTGCCGTGGTCGCCGGGTCGTTCGTGTTCTCCGACCTGGTGATGATGAAATACCTGGCCTTCGGGTTGATGGCCGCGCTGCTGCTGGACGCGACCGTGGTGCGGATGTTCCTGGTGCCGTCGGTGATGAAGCTGCTCGGTGACGACTGTTGGTGGGCGCCACGCTGGATGCGCCGCCTGCAGACACGCATCGGCCTGGGCGAGATCAAGTTGCCCGACGAGCGTAAGCGTCCGGCCGGGGTCAACGGGCGCGGTCCGCGTCCGCCGGTTACCGCGGGGCTGGTTGCCGCGGGTGCCCGCCCCCGGGCGCCGCACGACCCGACTCACCCCGGTGCCCTCGAGGCCCCGCGACGGTCGCAACCGACCGCGCTTCCGGAAGGCAGGACCACCCAGAGCGGCCCGTCTACCGCGGCCACCAACAAGATGCCGGCTCCCTCCGCCCCACAACCCGCGGAGCCACCGACGGCACGCCTGTCCGCACCCGGCGGCACGCAGCCCGCGCGCGGCCCGCTCAACGCAGCGCCATCACCTCCGCCGCCGCCACCACCTGCGCCACCGAGGCCCGCGCCGCCGTCATCACCGTCGGCGAGCGAGACCGGCAAGATGGCGAGCCCAGCCAGCGGTCCGGGCCGGGACGAGGCGGCCGACCGGACCGCTGCGACGCAGGCTCAACAGGCCGACGGCGACGAGACCGAGGCGGCCACCGAGAAGTTCAACGCTCAGGCGGGCGGCGAGAACGGCACCGACAACACGCGTCAGCGCCGCCGTGCGGGCGGCGGCTTGTCCGCCCAGGACCTGTTGCGCCGCGAGGGCCGGCTCTAGCGGTTTGAACTGGCCGTCTGACTAGCCGTCCCCGGCTGGGGTATCGGCCGAGCCGCCGTCGAGGTCGTCGGGTTTCGCGGTGACTATCGCTTTGTCGCTTTCGGCAGGGCTGTCCACCTGCTCGGCGGCTTCCTCTTCGGGATCCTGGGCCAGCAAGACCTGCATGGCGTTGTTCAGGAACGCGACCGTGGGGACAGCCAGTAGGGCACCCACGATGCCGGCGAGCACGCCGCCCGCGGCGATGGCCAGGACCACCGCCAGGGGGTGGATCGACACGGCGCGGCCCATTACCACTGGCTGCAGGATGTGGGCCTCGAGCTGGTTGACGATGATCAGCAAGGCAAGGGTCAGCAACGCATAGAGCAGGCCCTTGGCCAGCAGGGCCACCACCACGGCCAGCAGGCCCGATATCAGGGCGCCGATCAGCGGGACGAAGGCGCCGAGGAAGACGATGGAGGCCAGCGGCAACGCCAGCGGCACACCCATGATCGCCAGACCGGCGCCCACCCCGACCGCGTCGGTGAGCGCGACCAGGAACGTCGCCCGCACGTATCCGGTCAGCGCCCCGTATCCCGCGATCCCGGCTTCATGGACGCGGTCGCGGACATGGGCGGGGATCAACTTCTGCACGTACTGCCAGATGTTGCGGCCGCCGTACAGGAAGAAAATCAGTGTGAACAGCACCAACACCGCGGCCGTCAGCAGTTCGGTGATGGTGGCCGCGGTGGACAGCGCGCCGCTGGTCAGCTTCGCCTGGTTGTCGCGCAGCGCCTCGATGGCGGCGTTGCCCGCATTTTCGATCTGTTCACCCCGTACGTGTGCGGGGCCTTCCATCAACCACTTGCGGCTGGTGTCGATGCTGCGCTCGACCTGTTTCACCAGATCGGGCAGGCCAACGATGAATTGGGTGACGACGAACGTCAGGATGCCGCCCAAGATCGCAAACCCGCCCAGGATTACCACCGTTACCGCGGCACCGCGCGGTAACCCCTGCTTGTCGAGCCAGTCGACCGCGGGCACCAGCAGTGCGCTGACCATCAGCGCCAGCAGCACTGGCACCACGATCACTTCCAGCTTGTCGATCACCCACAGCAGCGCCCACGCGGCGGCCAGAATGACCAGCAGCCGCCAAGACCACGCGGCGGTCTTCCGGACTAGAGGGGATACCGATTCGTCGTCCAGCCTTGCCGACACTGGGCAAGCGTATCCGGACGTGACGCATCTCAAATGCGAGGGATGATGTGGGTGATCGCGGGTACTCCCTGGCGTATGGGCGCGACAGTGACACGAAGCGAAGAGTTCGGTGTGATCCGGCGCAACGTCGGCGAGACGGTGGTGCTGCAGGTCAGGGGCGCCCTGGACCAGATGACCGCCCCGTCGCTGGCGACCCATTTCGACTTGGCTCTGACGAACTTGCCAGCCGTCCTGGTCGTGGACCTCACCGACGTGGACTTCTTGTCTTCGGCCGGGATCACCCTGCTCGTCGAGGCCAATCGGCTGACCGCGAAGATCCCGACAGCGTTGCGCGTGGCGGCCGACGGCCCGGCCACGGCTCGGCCCCTGAACATCGTCGGCGTCGACCAGGTCATCGACCTGTATCCGACGTTGACGGACGCGATGCGCGGACGTTAGCCAACGGGGGCCGTCCCGGCCACGCCCAGCACACGCCCGGCACGATCCGATCACGGCCCTAGAACGACCCCGACACGGTCCGCGACGTGCAGGTATGGCCTTGCAACCTGCGCGGTTACCCTAAATCGGTGTCGCATGACGCACCCGTCCGAAAACACCGCCAGCGTCTGGGTCCGCTCCCGGCCGCTCGCGGCGGCGACGCCCCGCGCGGCAAGTACTGGTGGTTGCGGTGGGTGGTGCTCGGCATCGTGTCGATCGTCCTGGCCCTCGAGGTGGCCCTGGGCTGGGACCAACTGGCCAAGGCGTGGCGCAGCATGTTCGAGGCCGACTGGTGGTGGCTGCTCGCCTCCATGGTGGCCGCCGCGGCCTCGATGCACAGTTTCGCCCAGATCCAGCGCACGTTGCTGGCGTCGGCCGGCGTGCAGGTCAAGCAACTGCGGTCCGAAGCGGCCTTCTACGCCGCCAACTCGCTGAGCACCACGCTGCCCGGCGGGCCGGTGATCTCGGCGACGTTCCTGCTCCGTCAGCAACGCATCTGGGGCGCGTCGACGGTGGTCGCGTCGTGGCAGCTGGTGATGTCGGGTGTGCTGCAGGCGGTGGGGTTGGCGCTGCTCGGTCTGGGCGGCGCCCTTTTCCTGGGTGCCAAGAACAACCCGTTCTCGCTGCTGTTCACCCTGGGTGGGTTCGTCACGTTCCTACTGCTGGCGCAGGCGGTCGCTTCGCGGCCAGAGCTGATCGAGGGGATCGGCGTCCGAATCTTGGTGCGGTTGAACTCGATTCGCGGCAAGCCCGCCGACACCGGGCTGGCGAAGTGGCGCGAATTGCTGATGCAGCTCGAGTCGGTGAGCCTGAGCCGACGCGACCTGAGCGTTGCGTTCGGCTGGTCGCTGTTCAACTGGGTCGCCGACGTGGCCTGTCTGGGTTTCGCCGCCTACGCCGCCGGGGGTCACGCCTCGGTGGCCGGGCTGACGGTGTCCTATGCGGCGGCCCGCGCGGTCGGCACCATTCCGCTGATGCCGGGTGGCCTGCTGGTGGTCGAGGCGGTGCTGGTGCCCGGCCTGGTGTCAGCGGGCATGTCCCTGCCCAATGCCATCTCGGCGATGCTGATCTACCGGCTGATCAGCTGGCTGTTCATCGCCGCGATCGGCTGGGTGGTGTTCTTCTTCATGTTCCGCACCGAGAAGGTCGTCGACGCGGATTCCGACGACACGCCCACCGATCCGGAACTACGACTGCCCACGCAACGGGGCGCTGAGGATCCCGCCGAGAGTGCCCTGCAGGGGCCGTTACCACCGCTCGACCTGGAGCCGGAACCTTAACCGTCGCGCGAAGCCGTCGCCCGAGCGCGGTCAGCGGGGATTCGACCGTGCCGGTCCCGGCAGCGGTCCCACCGGCTGCCCAGCCGCCGGCGCGGTTGCCGGCGTGCCACCCGCCGCAGTCCCACCCAGCGGTGACGTGCCCGGCGTGCCCTGCGGCACGTTGGGCAGGCCGCCCGCGCCCTGAGCGGCCTGGGCCAGGCTCAGCGCCTGCGGCAGGGTGATCGGCAGCTTGCATTGCACCGACAGCACGGTCAGGGGCTGCGCGATCCCCTGCAGGTCGCTGGCGACCTTGGGATTGGCCTCGAAATAGCTCTTCACCGTCCCGAGCGACTGCGGACCGGCCTGCTGCTGCAGGGCCGACGTCATCACCTGGTTGGCGTCGGGATGCTCGTCCAGGTAGTCACCGGTCTTCTTGGCGACCGAACCGACGGTCCTGGCGACTTCGCTGGCCTTGCACGGGTCCGGGGCGCCCGTTGCCGCTGGGGTGGCGAAAAGCGCGCTCCCGGCACACGGGATCGCGGCTGCGGCCACAACGGCGAAAACGCCGCGGCGTATGGGCACAGTGCTTGGCTTCATGGATTACTCCTTAGGGGTCTGCGCATGATCTCCCCCCACGCGCGGCCACGGATCATCCTGCCATCCCGGACCGTGTCGCCGCCAAGCGAAGCCGATGTGATGACGCCCCGCCAACAGGGAGACAACGGCCCGACAACGGGCGCGTAACGAACCCCCGGATTCCGGGAAAAAATCACGTCGTCGCAGCTCAGATGCCGCAAACCCACTTAAATACATAGGTTGCTGCGGTAGGCTCGTCCGCACGCGTAACGCGAGTAATACGGGGAGTGAAGAAATCCAGCAGTTCATGATGCGGCTGAGCCGCAACTTGCGCAGATTTCGCTGGTTTGTCTTTGCCGGCTGGTTGCTCGCACTGGTGCCGGCGATCTACCTCGCGATGACGCAGTCGGGGAATCTCACCGGCGGCGGCTTCGAGGTCGCCGGCTCTCAGTCGCTGGCCGTGCACGACGAACTCGTCGCCCAATACCCGGACCTGGGCGCGTCGTCGTTGGCCTTGGTGGCGGCACCCCGCCCCGATGCCAGCTACCAGGACATCAACGACGCGGTCGCGGAGCTCCGGCGGATCGCCGGCGAGATCCCGGGCGTCACCGAGGCGCCCAATCCCACCCAGCGGCAACCCCAACCCGACCGGCCCTATGTGGTGTCGCTGCGGCTGGACGCCCGCAACCCGGGCACCAGCGACGTCGCCAAGAAGCTGCGCCAAAAGGTGGGCATCGAGGGTGATCGGGCCGGCGAAACCACCAACGGCCGGGTGCGCCTGTACGTCATCGGGCAGGGCGCGTTGTCGGCCGCGGCGGCGGCGAACACCAAGCACGACATCGCCGAGGCCGAGAAGTGGAACCTGCCGATCATCCTGATCGTCCTGCTCGCGGTGTTCGGTTCGCTGGCGGCCGCGGCGATCCCGCTGGCCCTGGGCATCTGCACCGTCGTGGTGACCATGGGACTGGTCTATCTGCTGTCCATGCACACGACCATGTCGGTGTTCGTGACGTCGACGGTGTCGATGTTCGGCATCGCGCTGGCCGTCGACTATTCGCTGTTCATCCTGATGCGTTTCCGCGAGGAATTGCGCACCGGCCGACAACCGCAGGACGCCGTCGACGCGGCGATGGCGACTTCCGGCCTCGCGGTGGTGCTGTCCGGCATGACGGTCGTCGCGTCGCTCACCGGGATCTACCTGATCAACACCCCGGCCCTGAAGTCGATGGCCACCGGTGCGATCCTCGCGGTCGCGGTCGCGATGCTGACGTCGGCGACGTTGACACCGGCGATCCTGGCCACGTTCGGCCGGGCCGCGGCCAAGCGGTCGCCGCTGCTGCACTGGTCGCGGCGCCCGGAAACCACCGTCTCGAAGTTCTGGACCCGCTGGGTCACCTGGGTCATGCGCCGGCCCTGGATGTCCGCGCTGGCCGCGTCGGCCGTCCTGCTGGTCATGGCCGCGCCGGCGACGCAGATGGTGTTGGGCAACAGCCTGCTGCGTCAGTTCGACTCGTCGCACGAGATCAGGTCCGGTGTGGCGGCCGCGTCCCACGCACTGGGTCCCGGCGCCATGGGCCCGGTGCAGGTCCTGGTCACCTTCCCGGACGGCAACGCGTCCTCGCCCGAGCACGCCCAGATCCTCGCCGGGATTCGGCAGCACATGACGCAGGCACCCAATGTCGCAACGGTGGCGCCGCCGGAGTTCGGCGACGACAACCGCAGCGCCCTGCTGAACGCCGTATTGACCGTCGACCCCGAAGATTTGGCGGCGCGGCAGACGGTCGACTGGATGCGGACGCACCTGCACGCGGTGTCTGGCATCGGAACCGCGCGCGTGGAGGTCGGTGGCCCCACCGCGCTGATCAAGGACTTCGACGAGCGCGTGTCGACGACGGAGCCACTGGTATTGCTCTTCGTCGCGCTGATCGCCTTCTTGATGCTGTTGATCTCCGTCCACTCGGTCTTGCTGGCGCTCAAGGGCGTGCTGATGACCCTGCTTTCGGTGGCGGCCGCCTACGGAAGCCTGGTGATGATCTTCCAGTGGGGTTGGGCCGAGCGACTGGGCTTCCCCGCGCTGAACTCGATCGACAGCACGGTGCCGCCGCTGGTGCTGGCGATGACGTTCGGCTTGTCGATGGACTACGAAATCTTTTTGCTCACCCGGATCCGGGAACGCTTCCTGCAGACCGGCCATACCCGCGACGCCGTCGCATACGGCGTGAGCACCAGCGCTCGCACGATCACGAGCGCGGCCCTGATCATGATTGCCGTCTTCTGCGGCTTCGCCTTCGCGGGCATGCCCCTGGTCGCAGAGATCGGGGTCGCGTGCGCGGTGGCGATCGCCGTCGACGCCACCATCGTTCGTCTGGTGTTGGTGCCGGCTCTGATGGCGGTGTTCGCCAAGTGGAATTGGTGGCTGCCCAGCTGGTTGGGTCGGGTCTTGCCGTCGGTCGACTTTGACCGTCCGCTGCCCGACGTCGACCTTGGTGATGTCGTGATCATTCCGGACGACATCACCGCAATGGTCCCACCCAGCGCGGACGTGCGGATGGTGATCAAGTCCGCGGCGAAGCTGAAAACCCTTGCGCCCGACGCTATTTGCGTGACGGACCCACTGGCCTTCACCGGCTGCGGGCGCACCCAGCCCGAGGACCAGGAAGTCGCCGGCGACGAGCTGGTCCTCGCCTCCGCGGACAGGCCCGCCGGCAACGTTTACACCGACCCCCGCGCGGGGGCTCGCAAGAGCGTCAGCCAGGCGTACCGCACCGGTATCGCGCGGGCGAAAACGTGGACCGAGCGCCCGGTCCATCCGGTGACCGTGTGGCGCGGACGGCTGTCGGTCGCCCTGGATGCCTTACAGACAAGCGCGGCGACCAGCTCCTCCTTCGAGCGGAGCAGCCCCGTCGAAACCACCAACGTGCAGCTGCCCACCGGCGACCGCCTCTCGATCCCGACCTGTGCCGAAGCGCTGCGTCTCAAGGGCTACCTGATCCTGTGCCGTAACAGCAGACGCGACTACGCCGAACTTGCAGACATGGTCGACGCAGTCGAGCCCGAGACCGCCGCGGCGGTGCTCAGCCACATGGACAGGTATTACTGTTGTCAACCGCCCGGCTCCCGGGCGCGGCGGCAGTGGATGGCCACTCAGCTGGTCCGGCGCCTGGCGGATCCGTGCCCGGCCGACCTGGATGAGGGCGAACCCGGGCCGGACGACAAGGCAGACTGGGAGCAAGTCAGGCGGCGTTGCCTGGCGGTGGCCGTAGCGATGCTGGAGGAGGCGAGGTGACGTTGGCTGCCGACCGCTGGAAGGGTGCGTCCGCACCGCCGCCTCACCGAGACCACGGTGGCCGGCTCGAAGACCAGCCGGTGGAGTTCTGGTCCACCGCCGCGATCCGTGAGGCGCTGGAGAGCGGCGACATCGCCACGTGGAAGCGCATCGCCACCGCGCTCAAACGCGACCCGTACGGTCGGACGGCGCGGCAGGTGGAGGAGATCCTGGCCGGTGCCCGTTACGGCATCTCCAAGGCGCTGTGGGAGGTGCTGGACCGCGCCCGCTCCCACCTGGAGGCCAACGAGCGTGCCGAGGTGGCGCGTCACGTGAAGCTCCTCGTGGACCGGTCGGGTCTGAGTCAGCCGGAATTCGCGTCCCGCATCGGCGTCGGTGCCGACGACCTGACCGCCTACCTGGACGGCACGGTCAGTCCGTCGGCGTCCCTGATGATCAGGATGCGGCGACTGTCGGACCGGTTCGTCCGGGTCAAGTCGACGAACGCCGAATCCAACTAGCGGGAGTTCAGCGGCGTCACATCCTCGACCAGCCAGTCGTCGCCACGCTTGGTCAGCGTGACCCGCACCGCCGGAGCCGCCCGACTGGTCTGCTCGCCGGGCGCGTTCTGCGTCACCCGCAGGATCACCGCCACGCTGGCCGCCGTCGGTCCGATCGCCTCGACTCCCGCCGACAGCGTCGTCGCCTGAGCGGTGACCTTGCGCTGGATCATCTCTTGACTGGACTTGGCGTACTGCTGCTTGAACTGCTCCGCCCGCTCGGGCAGCATCATCGCCGCCGCGCGATCCATCGAAGCGCCGGGCGCACCCGGGGAGAACGACGCCACCGCCTCCGCCACTCCACTGGCAATGCGGACCACCGTTCGGCTGTTCTCCTTGAACTCGCGGTCCGGCTTCGTCCAGTGGGTGTATCCGGTCACGACCGCCGCACACAGCGCGGCCGCACACAAGAAGGCGATCGCCAGGCGCAATCCGGGGGCGTCGTCGTCGGTACCGACGGTCACCGCGTCGCGGCGGAACAGCCAGAAGTTGACGACCACTCCCTGGACGATCAGCAGCACCAAGGCCGTGCAGGCCGATATCCACCACCACGGCCACACCAGCACATTGCCGATCGCCAGCAGCCCGGCGACCGCCGCCAACGGTGCCAGGATGTCGAAGGCCAGCAGCCGAAACGCGTTTCTCATTTGATCGACTCCAGCTTGGAGATCATCAGTTTGCCCTCGATGTCGGAGACCTCGAGCCGCAGGTTCCAGTGCACGGTCTGCGGTTTTGCGCCGGCATTCTCGGCGACCGACGTCGCCACCACCATCACCGAATCCGCCCGACTGGCGAAGGCGGGCAGTTTCGTGGTCACCACCTGCCTAGCCACGCCGGGTTGGCTGTCCAGGTCGTGGTGCACCGATTCGACGGCAACCGCTTCGATCCGTCCGACGCTCTGTGTCTGCAGCTTTTCCACCACCTGGCGGTAGGGCTGGACGGCCGCATCGAAGTCGGTGTTGAGCTGTCCGACCGTCCCGTCACGCAACTTTTGCAGGCTGGGGTTGACGTTGCTGGCGTTCATGTTGATCAGGACGTTCGTCCATTCGGCGGCGGCCTGCATGACCTTGGTCAGATAAATCCGCTCACCGGAGTCTTGTTGGCGCGCCTGGTAGATGAGCACACCGAGCACGATCGCGACGATCGAGACAACGCCGAGCACCGCTGATGCGATGCCGTAAATGGTGAACGTCGGGTCGGACAGTTCCTCGTCGGTGTCCGGGTCGGTTTCGGGGTCCGTTTCCGGGTCGTCGGCACGGGCCACCTTGGTGGCTTCCTCCTGGTCAGGCATGGCCCGATCGTCGCACTCGAAAATAGGTGTAAGTATGGCGGGGTGACGTATGCCGCCATTCGCTCCGGTATCGACCTGAGCCATGTTGACCCCGAGGCCCGCCCGCAAGACGACCTCTTCGGCCATGTCAACGGCCGTTGGTTGACCGAGTACGAGATCCCCGCCGACCGGGCCACCGACGGTGCCTTCCGCCACCTGTACGACCGGGCCGAGGAGCAGGTCCGCGACCTGATCGTCGAGGCCAGCCGGTCCGGCGCCCCCGCGGGCACCGATGAGCAGCGCATCGGCGACCTCTACGCCAGCTTCCTCGACGAAGAAGCCGTCGAGCGCCGCGGTGTGCAGCCTCTGCTCGACGAACTCGCCGTGCTCGAGGCCGCCACCGACCGCAGCGAGCTCGCCGGCGTGATCGGCGCATTGCAACGCACCGGGGTCGGCGGCGGCGTCGGACTCTACGTGGACACCGACTCCAAAGACTCGACGCGCTACCTGGTGCACTTCTCGCAGTCCGGCATCGGCCTGCCCGACGAGTCCTACTTCCGCGACGAGCAGCACGCCGCGGTGCTGGCCGCCTACCCGGGACACATCGCGCGCATGTTCGCCCTGGTCTTCGGTGGTGACACCGCCGACCATGCGGAGACGGCGGCGCGCATCGTGGCGCTGGAGACGAAACTGGCCGCCGCGCATTGGGACGTGGTCAAGCGCCGCGATGCCGAACTCACCTACAACCTGCGCACCTTCGCCGAGCTGCAAAGCGAAGGGGCGGGCTTCGACTGGACCGGCTGGGTGCAAGGGCTGGGCACCACGCCCGAGGCGGTTGCGGAACTGGTTGTGCGCCAGCCCGATTACCTCACCACCTTCGCCGAGTTGTGGACAGGCGAGGATTTCGAAGACTGGAAGCGTTGGGCGAGTTGGCGTTTGATCCGCTCACGGGCGCCCTGGCTGACCCAAGCCCTGGTCGAGGAGGACTTCGACTTCTACGGCCGCACGCTGACCGGCACCGAGCAAATCCGGGACCGCTGGAAGCGCGCCGTTTCGCTGGTGGAGAGTTTGATGGGCGATGCCGTCGGAAAGCTCTACGTGGCAAAGCATTTCCCGCCGGACGCCAAGGCCCGCATCGACACCCTGGTGGACAACCTGCGCGAGGCGTACCGGATCAGCATCAGCGACCTGGACTGGATGACGCCGCAGACCCGCGAGCGGGCGCTGACCAAGCTGAGCAAGTTCACCGCAAAGGTGGGGTATCCGGCCAAGTGGCGGGATTACTCCAACCTGGTGATCGACCGCGACGATCTCTACGGCAACTACCAGCGCGGCTACGCCGTCAACCACGACCGGGAACTGGCCAAGCTCGGCGGTCCGGTGGACCGGGACGAGTGGTTCATGACCCCGCAGACCGTCAACGCCTACTACAACCCGGGAATGAACGAAATCGTGTTCCCCGCAGCGATTCTGCAGCCTCCGTTCTTCGACCCGGATGCCGACGACGCGGCGAACTACGGCGGCATCGGCGCGGTGATCGGGCACGAGATCGGGCACGGTTTCGACGACCAGGGCGCCAAGTACGACGGCGACGGAAATCTGGTCGACTGGTGGACCGATGACGACCGCACCGAATTCGGCGCCCGCACCAAGGCCCTGATCGAGCAGTACGAGGCCTACACGCCGCGCGGACTGAACGGCGGCCACCACGTCAACGGCGCATTCACCGTCGGAGAGAACATCGGTGACCTCGGTGGACTGTCGATCGCATTGCTGGCCTACCAGCTGTCACTGGATGGCGAGCCCGCACCGGTCATCGACGGCCTGACCGGCGTGCAGCGGGTGTTCTTCGGCTGGGCCCAGGTGTGGCGGACGAAATCGCGTGACGCCGAAGCGATTCGGCGTCTGGCGGTGGACCCGCACTCGCCGCCGGAGTTCCGCTGCAACGGGGTGGTCCGTAACATCGACGCCTTCTACCAGGCGTTTGACGTCGCCGAGGCCGACGCGTTGTACCTGGAACCCGCCCGCCGCGTCCGCATCTGGAACTAATCCCCGCGAGGTCCCCTCTTCCCGCGAGCAGACGCAAACTCGTACGAAAACGCCCTCAGGCGTACGAGTTTGCGTCTGCTCGGCACGGCTCGATGCGGGCCGGCACGTGCTTGTGCCACGGGGTGCCGGCGTAGGCGTCCCGCCAGGTCGACGATGTCAGCGAGTTGGGGGCGACGCCCGGCACGACGGTGCGGCCGTCCTCGTCGACGTAGTCGAGCCCAAACCCGTTGGGCAAAGACGCATGTCCGGCCAGCATCGTCTCATTGACCTCGACCGTCGCCTCCGCGCTGCCCGCCGCGGTGGTGATCCGTGCCCGCCCGCCGTCCACCAACCCCAATTGCTGCGCATCTTCCACACTCACCCGCAGCGCGCCGTCGGCGTCGCGTTTGCGCCACGACGGATCGCGGAAGATGTCGTTGGCGGTAAAGGCACGCCGCTCCCCCACCGAGAGCACGATCGGCATGTCCGGCGTGGTCAGCTGCGTGGGCGCGGCGGCCAGACCCCTTAGGTCGCCGAGCATTTCGGGGATTTCCAGCGCGATCTTGTGATCGGAGTGGCTGATCAAGGCGAAGTCATCCGCGTAGTTGTGCGCGGTGAAGGTGACCCCCGACGGGTTGTCCATGATCGCGTCGAACAGCGCATTCCCGTCGGCATGCCCGGCCCGCCGGACGGCGTCGGGGTAGGTCATGAACACTTTCTGCGCCAGCCCCCACAACGCGGCCGCGCCGGCCATCCCGTCAGGCAGTGTCGGCCCCAACGTCTCATACAGCACGTACGGAAGCAGCTTGGCCACGGTCGGATTGCCCCCTACCGCACCGAGAAACGCCTCGGTGTAGGCCTGACGGCCCTGCCGAGCCGCTTCCCGCAACGGCCGCAGATCCTCGTCCTGCACCACTCCGAGCGCCCGTACCAACCGCGCCCAGATCTCCGGCTCCGGCAGCGTCCCCGGCAACGGGTCCAGTAGCGGCCGGCGCAACTGAAATCCGTTGTGCGGGAACTCGAAGTTGAAGAAGGTCGCCTCCGGCTTCTCGAACTGCGAGGCCGTGGGCAGCACGTAGTGGGCCAACCGCGCCGTCTCGGTCATCGCCACGTCGACGACCACGAGCAATTCCAAGGACCGGAACGCTTCGCGGCAGGCGGTCGAGTCGGCCAGCGAGTGGGCGGGGTTGCCGCTTTCCACGATCATCGCCCGGAACCGGTCGGGGTGATCGGTCAGGATTTCCTCGGGTATCACGTTGGCCGGCACCAGTCCCGCGATGATCGGCGCACCGGTGACCGGGGTGCGGCCGGTAGCGGTGCCCAGCAGGGGCGCCAGCGACGAATGCAGGTGCTGCGTGCCTTTTCTCGCGAAATTGCCGGTCAAGATCCAGAGCAGCTTGTTCAGATACGAGCAGAGCGTGCTGTTCGGCGCCTGCTGCACGCCGAGGTCTTCGAACACCGAGACGCTGCCGGCGGTCCCGATCCGCCGCGCGGCCGCCCGGATCAACTCTTCGTCCACTCCGCAGTGCTGGGCATACTCGGCCACCGGGACGTCCTGCAGCGCGGCGCGGACCGCATCGACGCCATGCACATGCTCGGCGAGAAACACTTCGTCGCAAAGGTTTTCCTGTACCAGCACGGCCGCCAGGGCGGCCAGGCACCACGCGTCGGTGCCCGGCTTTGCCCGCAGGTGGAAGTCGGCCATCTTCGCGGTGTCGGTGAGCACGGGATCGAGAACGATCATCGACCGGTTCGGGTCTTTGGCAATCTCGTTGAGCACCACCCGCGCTCGCGGAAAGCTCTGCGACATCCACGGGTTCTTGCCGATGAACACCGAGACTTCGGCGTGCTCGAACTCGCCCCGGGTGTGACCGCCATACAGACGGGCGTCCACCCATGCCTCGCCCGTCTTTTCCTGCGCCAGCGCATTGGAGCGATAGCGCGAACCGAGCGCCTTCAGGAATGCGCTGCTGTAGGCCCCACCAAGGTGGTTGCCCTGCCCGCCGCCACCGTAATAGAAGATCTTGTCCCCGCCGTACGTGTCGCGGATGCGCTTGAAGCCCTCGGCGATCTCGACAATCGCTGTGTCCCAGTCGATTTCTTCGTAGCTGCCATCGGGCCTACGGCGCATCGGAGAAGTCAGGCGGGCACGGTTGTTCTGATAATGGTCCAACCGAAGCGCCTTGTTGCACGTGTAACCCTGCGAGGCCGGATGGGCCTTGTCGCCGCGGATCCGGGCGAGTTTGCGGCCTTCGAGCTGCACCACGATGCCGCAATTGCACTCGCACAGAATGCATGCGGTCTGCTGCCAGTCGGTGGTGGTCATCATCAGGTCCTCTCCGGCAGCTGGGCCGCCAACAGGTTGCGCAGTTGTCGGTGCACGGCGTCGATGGGCGCCAGGTCGCGCCGCACGCGGGCCAGCACGATCGCGCCTTCGAGGGCCGACGTCGCCAACGCCGCCAACTCGTGCGCGCTCGCCGCAGCTATTCCGTCGGCGATGAACCGCTGCGCCATCAGATCGGACCATCGGTCGAATGCCGCCGCCGCGCGTTCGACGACCGGAGCCATCCGTTCCCGGTCCGCCGCCTCACCCGCTTCGACGGCCACCGCCACGACGGGGCAGCCGGCCCGGAAGTCGCTGTCCAACAGCTGCTGGCGATAGGTGTCCATCAGCGTGTCCAGCAACTGCATGCTGTCGGGCGCCGCGGTGATCAGGTTGGCGACGTGCTCGGCAGCGAAATCGACCGCCTCGCAGAGCAGCTGCGTGCGCCCGCCCGGGAAGTAGTGATACGCCGACCCGCGTGGCGCGCCGCTGTGTTCCAGGACGTCGGAAATGGCGGTGGCGTGGGCGCCGCGCTCGCGGATCAACAACGCAGCCGAGACCACCATCCGTTCGCGCGGGCTTCGCATATGTATGATGCTATACATAATCGCCCGCCACGAACAGACACAAAACCGCCCTCCTCCGGTTCCGCCGGAGAAGGGCGATCTTGCGTTTGGCGCGGGCTAGTTCGCGGCTAGTTGAAGACGCGCATCCAGTCGTTGGAGCCGTCGTTCCTGGTGTAGCTGCCGGTGGAGTTCTTCACGATGATGGGATCGCCGGGACCAAAGTTGGCGAAGAACCACTTGGCGTTGGCAGGGCTGAGGTTGATGCAACCGTGGCTTACGTCGCGCCTGCCCTGATCGTCGACCGACCACGGCGCACTGTGCACGAAGTTGCCGCTGTTGTCGAAGCGGACGGCGTCCGTCACCGTGATCCGGTAGCCGTTCGCCGAATTGACCGGGACCCCGTACGTCGAGGAGTCCATCACCACCGTCGCCATCTTCTCCTGGACGTAGTAGGTGCCGTTCGCGGTTTGGTGTCCACCCGAAGCCATTCCCATCGATATCGGGAACGTCTTCTCCACGACACCGTTGCGGGTGACGGTCAGCTGGTGCGTGGCGTCGTCGGCGGTCGCCACCAGCTCATCCCCGGTTCGGAAGCTCGACACGGTGCCTCCCGCGTCGACGGTTACCTCCGTATGGGCGGGCCAGAAGCTGTACGGACGCCAACGCAGCTGCGTCGGGGTCTGCCAGTAGAACACCCCGGGAACCGACGGGACCGACGAAACGCGAACCGCGGCTTCTGCGGCGCCGGCGTCATCCACCAGCGTGGGGAAGTCGATGATGATCGGCTGGCCCACACCGACCGTCGCGCCGTTGGCGGGGTTGATCCTCGGCGGTCCGAACGGCGCCACACCGATGAAAGGCGGGGGCGGCGGGGGCCCTTCGACCGCGGGAGCTCCTGGATCGCCCGGCGGGGGATCGGGCTCTGCCACCGCAGGGCCCGTGCCCAGTACCAGTGCCCAGCCCAGCACCAAAGCCATCAGGGTTGCCTTCAGGGCACCGAAGAAGCGCCCCTTCTTCCGTCCCATACGCGTCCCTCCCGGTGTTGCGCCCGCATCTCGGCGCCCAAGGGATCCTTCTGCGTCTGCTCGCGGCGCGTTACATTTGCCAGTCTGAAGCGCCGTCGGGCTTGTTGTAAATCCCGACGGAGTTCTTGACGACGACCGGATCCCCAGACCCGAAGTTGTCGAAGAACCACTTCGCGTTGGCCGGGCTCAGGTTGATGCAGCCGTGGCTGACGTTCCGTCTGCCCTGATCGGCCACCGACCACGGCGCGCTGTGCACGAAGTTTCCGCTGTTGTCGATCCGGACGGCATCCTGCACCGTCACCTTGTAGCCATTGGCCGAGTTGACCGGCACCCCGTACGTCGACGAGTCCATGACCACCGTGGGCATCTTCTCGAGCACGTAGTACGTGCCGTTTGGCGTCTGGTGGCCGCCGGACGCCATCCCCATTGACATCGGGAACGTCTTAACGACGGTTCCGTTGCGGGTGATGGTCATCTGGTGGGTCGCGTCATCGGCGGTGGCCACCAACGCATCACCGGTACGGAAGCTGGACTTGGTGCCGGCCGCGTCGATGTTGACGGCGGTGTTCGGTGGCCAGAACTGCAACGGACGCCAACGCAGCTGGGACGGTGTCATCCAGTAGAACTTGCCCGGCACCGGCGGAATCGACGAGATGTGGATGGCCTGCTCGGCCAACGCCCGATCAGCGATGGGCACCGCGAAGTTGATGATGATCGGTTTGGCCACGCCGACCAGCGCGCCGTTGACCGGGTTGAAGGTCGGCGGCCGAAACGGCGGCTCGCCGACGAACGGCGTCGGGTCCTGGCCGGCGACGGGCCCAGCGGCCACCGGCACCGCAAATGGGTCACCGGGCGGCGGTACGACGGCCGGGTCAGCCGGCGGCACCGCGAACGGGTCAGCAGGCGGCGGCACGGCGAACGGATCCGGCGGCAGAGCCAATGGCGGGAACGGGCCCGGCTCGGCCGGCTCGACTACCCCGGGTGCGGGCGGCGCGTCTTCAGGGTCGGCCAGGGCGAGGCCCGAGCCCAGGATCAGCACCGCAACCGCGCCGGCTGCGTTCAGTGCGGCGAAGAGGCGCGCCCTTTTCAGGGTCCTCATCGTGCGCGACATAATGCATCCCTTCAGTCACATTGCGACCCAGTGTGGCATAGCGAGGTGGTCGATTTCCGCTTCGTCAACGGCTGCACGCCCCGCCAGAGTCAAATTTCGCGCCGTTGACCTGCCGCGTTACTGAACATGTGAACTTGCTGCCGCATCGTCGAACGGCTGCCGGGTAGTGGCCATCCCGACCAGGGCGATCGCCATCAAGACGGCCGAGGCGGTGAGCATCATCGCGACGCTGCGCTCGTACAGCAGCCCGCCCAGCAACGATCCGGCCATGATGCCCACCTGGAACGCCGTCACATACAGGCCCGAGGCACCGTCCGGATCGTCGGCGCCGCTGCGCATCGCCGCCGACTGCAGCATTGGCGACACCGCGGTAGCCATCGCGCCCCACAGCACGATCGCCGCTGTCCCGACGAGCAACGACGTCAGCGGGGCGCGATGCCCCCCGAACGCCAGCGCCGCCAGCAGGACGAACGGGATCGTCAACCCGGCGATGCACATGACGATGGCGCCCTTGGGCCGACGGTCCAGCGGCCGCGCCACCAGGGCCACCGCGATCACCCCCGCGGCGCCGTAGGCGGCCAACATCCACGCTTGGTTGGGCCCTCGGATGCCGACGACCTCGCGGATGAGCACCACGATGTAGGTGTAGGAGACGAAGTGGCCGGTGACACCGACCATCGTGATCAGGCTGACCTTGATCAACTGCGAGTTGCGGTGATGCCGCGCCCGCGGTCCCACGTGCTGCAGTTGGTCCTCGCTGAGCGGCATTTCGGGCAGCAGCAGCCGGGCCGCGACGGTGACGACGGCGGCGGCGACCGTGACGCAGACCGCAGCCAGTCGCCAACCCCACATCAGGCTCAGGACGGCGGTCAGCGGGCTGCCCACCACCAGCGCCAGGCTGGTGCCGATGTAAATCGACATCGTGGCGCGACCGGCGTGGCTAGGCGGCACCAACCGGGTGGCGATCGGTGCGATAACCGACCAGAGCAGGCCGTGCGTGACCGCGCAGAGCACCCGTCCAGCGGCGAGCACCGCGAAGTTGGGCGCCAGCGCCGAGATCACCTGCGACGCCGTCAGACAGACCAGGCTCAGGAGCAGCGCCCGACGCCGCGGCCAGTGTGCGGTCCAGCGCACCAACGGCACCGTGGTCAGCGCCGCGACCAGCGCGTACCACGTCAACAACGTGCCCACCCAGACGACGCTGACGTGCAGGTTTCGTGCTATCGCCGACAGCGCACCGACCGGCAGGATTTCGGCGGTGACGTAGATGAAGGCCGCCGCGGCGAGCACCGATAGCTGCGCGGCGATCCGTGGCGTCCACGTGCGCGCAGCGGCAGGGGTCTTGATTTCGGCAGTCATGGCTCGTTCGGCGGTCAGGGAGGCGGGCTTGGCCACCGCACTCACCGTACGCACCGCACCGCAGGCTTTTCACCTCTTGGCGCCTTAACACGCCCGCGCGATCAAGAACGAATGATCAAGAACGCACCAGACGCGCAATGGCGGCAGAAGCTTCAGCGATTTTACTGTCCGCCTCCGCGCCGCCTTCCGCGACGGCGCGCGAAACGCAGTGGTTCAGGTGCTCATCGAGCAGGTTCAACGCCACCGACCGCAGGGCGCTGTTGACGGCGCTGATCTGCGTGAGGACATCGATGCAGTACTTGTCCTCGTCGATCATGCGCGCGATGCCACGCACCTGGCCCTCGATACGGCGCAGCCGCTTGGCGTAATTGTCTTTCTGCTGCGTATAGCCGTGCGTTTCGACTGCTTTTGTCATCGCCTCGTCATCACTCCCAAACCCGGTGGCCATTCCGTCTCGATTCTATACCCCAGCGGGGTATCGGCCCGGATTTTGGCTCAGCTGAGCGGCGCGCGCATACTTGCAGAATGGCCCTTGTGACTAATCAAGCCGCAGATCAAGCCGATATCAAACCCCGCAGCCGCGACGTCACCGACGGTCTGGAGAAGGCCGCCGCCCGCGGGATGTTGCGCGCGGTAGGTATGGGCGACGACGACTTCGCCAAGCCACAGATCGGGGTCGGGTCGTCGTGGAACGAGATCACCCCGTGCAACCTGTCCCTGGAACGACTGGCCAAGGCGGTCAAGGAAGGCGTGTTCCAGGCCGGCGGCTATCCGCTCGAGTTCGGGACGATCTCCGTTTCCGACGGCATCTCGATGGGTCACGAGGGGATGCACTTCTCCCTGGTCTCCCGCGAGGTGATCGCCGACAGCGTCGAAACCGTGATGCAGGCCGAGCGGCTCGACGGCTCGGTGTTGCTGGCCGGCTGCGACAAGTCGCTACCCGGGATGCTGATGGCCGCGGCGCGCCTCGACCTGGCCTCGGTGTTCCTCTACGCGGGCTCCGTGCTGCCCGGGGTGGCCAAGCTTTCCGACGGCAGCGAGCGCGAGGTCACCATCATCGACGCCTTCGAGGCGGTGGGCGCCTGTGCACGCGGACTGATGAGCCGCGCTGACGTCGACGCCATCGAACGGACCTTCTGTCCCGGTGAAGGCGCGTGCGGTGGCATGTACACCGCCAACACCATGGCCAGCGCCGCCGAAGCGCTGGGCATGTCGTTGCCGGGCAGCGCGGCGCCGCCGGCCACCGACCGCCGGCGCGACGGGTTCGCCCGACGCAGCGGGCAGGCCGTGGTGGAGTTGCTGCGCCGCGGCATCACCGCCCGCGACATTCTCACCAGGGAGGCGTTCGAAAACGCCATCTCGGTGGTGATGGCGTTCGGCGGCTCGACCAACGCCGTGCTGCACCTGCTGGCCATCGCCCACGAAGCCGACGTCGACCTCACGCTGGACGACTTCAGCCGGATCGGTTCCAAGGTTCCGCACCTGGCCGACGTCAAGCCGTTCGGTCGCCACGTGATGACTGACGTCGACCACATCGGCGGGGTGCCAGTGGTAATGAAAGCACTGTTGGACGCTGGCCTTTTACACGGTGATTGCCTGACGGTGACGGGCCAGACGCTGGCCGAGAACCTCGCCGCGATCGCCCCGCCCGACCCGGACGGCAAGGTGCTGCGTGCCCTGACCAACCCGATCCACCCCACCGGGGGCATCACCATCCTGCACGGATCGCTGGCCCCCGAGGGCGCCGTGGTCAAGTCGGCCGGCTTTGAGTCCGACGTGTTCGAAGGCACCGCAAGGGTTTTCGACGGCGAACGCGCCGCGCTGGACGCCCTCGAGGACGGCACCATCACCCACGGCGACGCAGTGGTGATCCGCTACGAAGGGCCCAAGGGCGGCCCCGGTATGCGGGAAATGCTGGCCATCACCGGTGCCATCAAGGGTGCCGGTCTGGGTAAGGACGTGCTGCTGCTCACCGACGGCCGGTTCTCCGGCGGGACGACCGGCCTGTGCGTGGGACACATCGCCCCCGAAGCGGTCGACGGCGGCCCCATCGCATTCCTGCGCGACGGGGACAAGATTCGCCTCAACGTCGCCGAGCAGACGCTGGACGTCGTACTGGACGACCCGGCGGAATTCGAGGCCCGCAAGCGGGACTTCACTCCCCCGCCGCCGCGCTACAAGACCGGCGTGCTGGCCAAGTACGTCAAGCTGGTCCGCTCCGCAGCAGCTGGCGCAGTCTGCGGATAGTTCGAGGCTCGCGCTATCGACGTCGCCGACCGTCTGCGACTCGACGTTCCGGTCGGACAGGCCGGGATGGGCGGGGGCCTGGCCGGCGCACCCTTGGCCGCGGCGGTCGCAAAGGCCGGCGCCCTGGGCACGCTCGGTCTCGCGCCACCCCGAGAGTTGCGCGACGCAATCGAGCAGGTGCGGTCCGAGGCGCCGGGCCGGGCGGTGGCGGTCAACCTCCTGCTGCCCTTCACCGGTCGCCGGCACGTCGAGGTTTGCGTTGCAGCGCGCGTCGACGCCGTCGTATTGGCGTTCGGCGAGCGACGTGGGCTGGTCGAGCAGCTCAGGGACGCCGGCGTCTTCGTCTTCGCGATGGTCGGCACGCGCCCGCAGGCTCAGCACGCCGTGCGACAGGGTGTGGACGGTTTGATCGCGCAGGGACGCGAGGCGGGCGGGCACCTGGTGGGAACCACGCCGGCCCTGGACTTTCTGCCGCAGGCGCTGAGCGTGGCGGGCGACCGCCCGGTCTTTCTGGCCGGCGGAATCGCCACCAGCGCCGATACACGTGCGGCCCTGGACACCGGAGCCACCGGGGTCATCGCCGGCACCCGATTCTTGCTGACGCACGAGGCCAATGCGCACCGGGAGTATCAGCGGCGAGTCACCGTCGCAGACGAGACGATCGAGACCAACCTGTTCGGTTTCACCTGGCCGCTGCGACACCGGGTGGTGCCCAACGACGCCACCCGCCGATGGTGCCGCGACGACGGCAAGGCCAAGGCATTACCGGCAGCCCTCAACGCTGCCAGCGGACACCTGGCGATCCCGCTCTACCGCGACCTGAACGCCCTGCTGCGGCTGCAGTCGGCGAATGGTCCGCTGTTCTCGCCGATCGCGCCGAACCGTGAGATGCCGGACCACTGGGTCGACCGGGCGGCGCTGTATGCCGGCGACTCGGCGCTGCGGATCAACGAAGTCACCTCGGCCGAGCAGGCGGTCAAAGACCTCACTCCGGCCTGACCGCCGCAATGGCGAACCCGTCCCACGTCTTGGAGCCCACGGTCTGCAACGCGGCGGCATCCAGACGTGGATGAACACCCATCATTTGCAGCGCCAGACGCGTGGCGACCAGCCTGGGGTCGTCGCCCTCCACCAGCACCCTGCCGTCACGAACGACGTTGTCCAGCACGATGATTGCGCCGGGCCGGGAGAGCCATATCGCCCAGTCCAGATACGGCAGGTTGTTCTCTTTGTCGGCGTCGATGAACACCAGATCGAAGGGCTCGCCGGTGACCGTCGGCAAGGTGTCCAGCGCGGCGCCGACCACTACCTCCACCCGGTCAGCCACACCGGCTCGCTGAAAGTTCGCACGAGCCACCTCGGCGTATTTGGCTTCGTATTCCAGGGTGACCACCTGACCGTCCGGATCCACGCCCCGCGCGAGCCAGATGGTGCTGTAACCGCCCAGCGTGCCGAGTTCGAGGATGCGTCGCGCCCCGATGGCACCAGCCAGCAGGCTGAGGAACTTGCCCTGCTGGGCCGAAACGGTGATGGCCGGTAGGCCGGCCGCACGACTGGACTCCAACACCGCAGTCAACACCGGATCATCGCCGATCAGCGTGCGATCCAAGAATGCGTCGACGTCGCGCGGGGTTACTTCGTTAGCCATACCAGTGTGACTAGCCGGGATCCGGACGTCCCAAACGGTTTACGGGATACCCGTATGGGGTATATAGTGGGCCGCGAGGCAACAACAGGGACCCTGGTCCCCAGCACAGAGAAGGTGGAAATCGAATGTCTCACTACGAAGCAGGAACCGTGCTGACCTGCGGCCACGAGGGCTGCGGCTGTCGCGTTCGCATCGAGCAGGAATGCCACTGCTCCCACAGCGACCAGGCCTACCGCTGCACCTGCGGCGAAGAGTTGGTTCCCGTCAAGTAAGCCGCTGCCAGTCGTGCGTTCGGGCGAGCCCCTTAGCGCCCGAACGCACGGCCGGCCAGTTCGACCTCGGCCGTGAACGCGAACGCCGCCGCTGATGCGCCGACCGCGACCGAGTAGCTGCCCGGCGTGATCCGCCAGGCGCCGTCGGCATAGTCGGCAAGCAGGCGAGGATCGGCTTCGATGCTCACCCGCCGCGACTGCCCGGGTTTGAGGTCTACCCGCTCAAATCCCAGCAACCGCAACCGGCGTCCCCCCGGGGCGCCGATCAGATACAGCTGCGCAACGTCCGCTCCGGCCCGGTTGCCGGCGTTGACGACGTCGACGCCCGCAACCACTGTCTCGCCACCCGCCACCACCAGGTCGCGGTACTCGAAGCGGGTGTAGGACAAACCGTGCCCGAACGGGAACATGGGCCTTTGTCCCGTCCGCGCGAACCAGCGATAGCCGACGTCGGCGCCTTCGGAGTAGTCGATGGGGGTGGCCGTACCCACCGGTTCACCCAGGCCGGGCAGCTCCGGTCGAGGTGTCTGGCTGAGATCGACCGGGAACGTGATCGGCAGCCGACCCGATGGATTCACCTTTCCGGCAATGATTTCCGCGATGGCACGGCTACCCGCTTGCCCTGGATACCAGGCCTCGATGATGGCGTTCACCGAGTCCCGCCACGGCATTGCGGCCGGGTTGCCCGTCTCGAGGACCACCACGGTGTTCGGGTTGACGGCGGCGACGGCGGCGATCACCTCGTCCTGGCCCCACGGCAGTGACAGATCGGCGCTGTCGAAGCCCTCCCCTTCGACGCGGATCGCGAAGACGATCACCGCGTCGGCTCGCCGCGCCACCAGCACCGCTTCGGCCGGGGTGAGGCCGCGGTCGAATTCGATTTGGGCGCTGGGGAATTGCTTGCGCAGCTCCTCCAGCGGGCTGGACGGCAGCAGGTACAGGTTACGGGTGCCGCCGGTCAGACCGGGACCGCCGATCGGGATCACCTCGGCATATCCTCCGGGCGGCACGACCGTGCTCGACCCGCAACCGGTCGGCACACCGACCTGCGCGTAGCCGCCGATGACGGCAATGCGCTCAACCGAGGCCAACGGCAGCGTGCCGTCGTTCTTCAGCAGCACGGTCCCTTCGCGGGCGATCTGTAACGCAACCTTGTTGTGGGCGTCCATGTCTGGTTCCGGCGGGTCTCCCCGTCGGTCTATCCCGACCGCGAACATCGACCGCAGGATCCGACGGACCATGTCCGACAGGCGCTCCTTGGGCAGCCTTCCCTCGGCGTAGGCCGCTCGTAATCGGTCGGTGAATTGTTCGGCTCCCCACAGGATGGCGTCGATCTGCGCGCCACACTCCTGGTCCAGTCCCGCCAGCGCACACTCCCAGCTCGGCGTCCCACCCCAGTCCGACATCACCCAACCCCGGTATCCCCACGCGGTTTTCAGGATGTCGTTGAGCAGCACGGAGTTCTGGGCGGCATAGCTCCCGTTGACCTTGTTGTACGCGGCCATCACCGCAGCGGGCCGCGCCCGCTCGATGGCGATCTCGAACGCCAGCAGGTCCGACTCGCGGTGGGCGTCGGGGTCGATGATTGCGTCCAGCCAGTGCCGGTTCGTTTCGTTGCAGTTCAACGAGAAGTGCTTGACGGTGGAGATGACGCCCTGTTGCTGGATGCCGCTGACCGACTCAGCGGCCAGCACACCGGTCAATAGCGGGTCCTCCGAGAGGTATTCGAAGTTGCGGCCGTTGCGGGGGTCGCGCGCCAGGTTCATCGAGCCCGCTAGCTGGACATTGATCCCGCGGCTGCGCGCCTCGCGGCCGATCACCTCACCGGCGGCGCGGGCGAGCGCCGGGTTGAAACTGGACGCCAGCGCCAGCCCGGCCGGAAGCGCCGTTGCGCTGTCACCCGGACGGTAGCCGGGATTGGTGACGCCCAGGCCGGCATCACTCATCATCAGCGCCGGAACTCCCAACCGCGTGACCCCGGGCACGTACCCGGCGCTCATCGACACGTCTGGGGGGATGCGCTCGTCGCGCAGCGGCCACAGGTCACCCTTCCCCAGCACACCGACCAGCAGCGAAAAGCGTTCGTCGTCGGTCATCTGCAGTTCGATCTCGCGTGCGCGGGCGTCGGGATCCTCGGGTTGGCGCTCGTTCATCGAACCCCCTCCTTCGCGTACACCACGCGCAACACGTGCCCCACCTCCGGTCCCATGACCATTTCGCTGAGTGTGCACATCGTCGCCACGAACTCCGGGCCGTGCGGCGGCGGCACCTGACACAGGTGGTGCGCGATTTCGTGCAGCACTACCAACTCGCGCATCGCCCAGTCCGCCGTGGAGCGGTCGGGCACGGCGATAATCCCTGCGCCGTCGCGGTTTTCGTAGTGTGCCGCGGTGGCAGCGCGTCGCGCTCGCACCCGCAGCGGCGACACCTCGGGCCACTGTTGGCGAACCGCCGGCACCGCGAGGACGTCGTCGACATACCGCTGCACGGAGTCCACCGAACCGAACCGCGCCTCCGGGGGCAACGTCAACTGCGTCCCGAAGAACTCCACGCTGGGTAAGCCGTGTTCGGCCGCGCGGTCGAACAGCGTCCGGACGAAGTCCTCGGCCGCGTAAACCTTCGCGCGCTGTGAATCCTTCTCAGCCAGCCCGAGTCACCGGCCCACTGCGGTGCGCGCCCCCGGCAGTTCGGGGCTGGAGCCCAGCCGCGCTCGCCGCCCAGCCCGGTCACCGGCGCGGCGCGCCGCCGACGAATACCCGGCCGAGGCCCTGGTCGCCCGCCAGGTACCGCGGGCTTTGGACGCTCTCCGATAATAGTCGTGCAATTCGAGTTCCTTGTCCCGCAAGGCGATAGCCGTTCCGGGCGCGCGCTCGCGGTCCTTGTCTACCTCCCGGCGCGCCTCCTCGCGGGCCTCGGCCAGCCGCTGGCCGACGCGAGCCCCGAACGCCAGTTGGAAGTTGAGCCGGGCGGTGATCGTCGGGGTGGGCCGGTGTGCACCGGTGGCGAGGTAGGCGTCCGACGCCCGGACCATCTGAACCACCAGGCTGGCGTAGAGGGCGTGGGTCGCATCGATGTCCTGGGGGAACCCGTAGGCATAGACGAAGGTCGAATTCGTGGCGATGTCACAGCGCACGTCGTTGGCCGCCGCGATGAGCACGAACAGCTGCACGTAGGTGCGCAGCCCGCGGGTGCCCGCCTCGCCGATGGTGATGGTGCGTTGCGTGGGGCCCTGGGCGGCCGAGCGGGTGGCCGAATGGGATCGTGCCACCGCCAGATCGATGGACGTCGCCGTCGCCAACCGTTGCGCGGCGGCCATGAACGCATCAGCTTCGTGGGGATTGTCGGTGCCCTCGGCCTGGCGGAGCAACGCCGCGATGCGGGACAACATCTTGTCGTCGGTCATGGCGCCAAACTACTTCAGCCGTCCGACATTTCCGGTTCGCGCGCCGTCACGGTCGCTTACAGCCGCTCGTTGATCCAGGCCACCACGTCGTCGAGCACCTTGTTGCGCTCGGGCTCGTTGAAGACCTCGTGGTAGAGCGGGGCGTATTCCTTGAGCTGGACATCGGTCGATCCCACGCATTCGACCAGGCGACGGCTGCCCTCGATGGGAATCAACCCGTCGTCGGTGCCGTGCACCACCAGCAGCGGCGCGGTCAGGGCCGGCGCGCGCCGCGGCATGGTCTCGCCGACCTGAATCAGCGCCCGCCCGATGCCCGCCGGCACCCGGCCGTGGTAGACCATCGGGTCCTCGTTGTAGGCACGCACGACCTCGGGATCACGCGAGATCAGGTTGAACTCGAGCTCCTGCACCGGCAGGCCGGGCACCACGGCACCAAGGATTTTCGCGGCCAGCACGACAATGGGTGACACGATGTCCTGGGCCGCCACCGCCGGCGCCGACAGCACCACCAGGTCGTAGTCGTCCGGGCGTTCGACGGCGTAGGCGAACACGATGCCGCCGCCCATGCTGTGCCCCAGCACGACGCACTTCAAGGTGGGGTTCTCGCGCTTGGCGATGCCGACGAGGGTGCCGACGTCGGCGGTGAACTCCGTGATGTCGCGTACCAGCATCCGCTTGCCGCCCGAGCGCCCGTGTCCGCGGTGGTCGAGGGCATACGTGATGAATCCGGCCTCGCCGAACCGCTCGGCGACGTGGTCGTAACGGCGGGCATGCTCGCCCAGTCCGTGCGCCAGCACGACCACCGCACGCGGCGTGGTGTCGGGAGTCCAGACGTCGTACACGATGTCTACCCCACCGTCACCGACGAAATTGCGTTCAGTTCGGGTCGTAGTCATTACCGGCAGCGTAATAGCTCCGCGAGAAGGGCTGTCAGAGACTCTGCGTAGGCTCAATCGGGTGAGTCTGCTCGCGAAAGAAGACAACGATTTCTCCGCGCTGGCCGAGCCGTACCGGCGCGAACTGCTCGCACACTGCTACCGAATGGCCGGATCGCTGCACGACGCGGAAGACCTGGTCCAGGAGACACTGCTGCGGGCCTGGAAGTCCTACGACCGCTTCGAAGGCAAGTCGTCGCTGCGGACCTGGCTGCACCGGATTGCCACCAACACCTGCCTGAGCGCGCTGGAAGGTAGACAGCGCCGGCCGCTGCCCACGGGCCTCGGGGCGCCCAGTTCGGACCCGACCGGCGAACTCGAGCAACGGGGCGAGGTGCCCTGGTTGGAGCCCCTGCCGGACTGGGTCGACGACGAGTCGGACCCGTCGGTGATCGCGGGACACCGGGAATCCGTCCGGTTGGCATTCGTGGCCGCGCTGCAACACCTGTCTCCCCGGCAACGGGCCGTCTTGTTGTTGCGCGATGTGCTGCAGTGGAAGTCAGCCGAAGTGGCCGAAGCGATCGGTACCACCACCGTTGCCGTCAACAGCCTGCTGCAGCGAGCCCGGGCCCAGCTTGACGCCGTCCGCCCCAGCGCCGATGACCGCCTGGAGGAGCCGGAATCGTCGGAAACGCAAGACCTGCTGGGTCGCTACATCGCCGCGTTCGAGTCCTATGACATCGACCGGCTGGTGGAGCTGTTCACCGCCGAAGCCATCTGGGAGATGCCGCCGTTCACCGGCTGGTACCAGGGTGCGCACAACATCGTCACCCTGATCCACCAGCAGTGTCCGGCCGAATTGCCCGGCGATATGCGCATGATCCCGCTGACCGCCAACGGGCAGCCCGCAGCCGCCATGTACATGCGGCAAGGGGAGGTGCATGTGCCCTTTCAGCTGCACGTGCTGGACGTGCAGGGTGGTCGGGTTTCGCACGTGGTCGCCTTCCTCGACGACTCGTTGTTCCCCAAATTCGGCCTACCGAGTGCCCTCTAGACGCATGGCCGTCGAATCCGTACCGGGGAAGCCGTTATTGCTGTTGGGCGCCTTCGACATTGGCGACGTCGGCTATGTAGCCGAAGAATTTTTCATCTCGGGGACGGCGTCCTCGTGCACCCAGGAGTCGCAGTCCGCTGACTACACCACCCGGATGGTCGTGCTGACCCCCACCGACCGCACACGGTTCAACGGAACGGTGCTCGTCGAGTGGCTCAACGTCAGCGGCGGCATCGATGCTCCGGCCGTGTGGATGATGGCTCATCGCGAGATCGTCCGGTCCGGTTATGCCTACGTCGCGGTGTCGGCGCAGAAGGTGGGCGTGGACGGGGGTGTGAACCTGCTCGGGATGGACATGTCGCTGAAGAGTCAGCACCCGAAGCGGTACAGCGCTTTGCGTCATCCTGGTGACGCGTACTCCTACGACATCTTCTCGCAGACCGGCAGATTGGTCCGAGAAGTCCTCGCCGACCTGCGTCCGGAACACGTGGTCGCGCTGGGGGAGTCGCAGTCCGCGATGTACTTGACGACCTACGTCAACGAGGTCGATCCGCTCGCCCAAAGCTACGACGGCTTCTTGGTGCACTCACGATTCGCCGGCGCAGCACCGCTGGACGACAGTTCGATCTTCGAGGAGGCGGAGAGCCCGCAAGCGGTGCCGTTCCGGACCGATCTGCGCGTTCCGCTGCTCACCATCATCACCGAGACCGATCTCTTCGGCGGGGTGCGGCACGGCTACTACTTCGCCCGGCAGCCCGACGGGGAACTGCTGCGGGTGTGGGAGATTCCCGGTGCGGCGCATGCCGACAACTACACGATCCAGGTCGCGCCAATCGACAGCGGATCCGCCCCACTCGATGCCCTGGTCGCCGCCTATCAGCCGACCAATAACTTGATGGGCCAACAACTTAGCCACTACATCAATTTCGCTCCCCAACACCACTACGTGGTGCAGGCCGCGATTTCCGCGCTGAACGACTGGGTCCGCACCGGGGTGCCGGCCCCAGCCGCCGCGCCCATCGAGGTACACGAGGCAGCCGCGCCCGAACCCGTTCTGGACGCCAACGGTCTGGCCGCGGGCGGCGTTCGGACCCCTTGGGTCGACGTGCCGCTCGCCCGTACGTCCGGTCTCGGCGCAGACGAGAGCGTGATGGCCATGATCTTCGGCTCCGGCGCACCCTTCGACGCCGACACCCTGCAGCGGCTGTATCCGGGCGGTGTCGACGAGTACCTAGAGCGGTTCACCGCAGCGTTGGACAGCGCGATTCAATCTGGGTTCATCCTGGCTGCGGATCGGGCGGAGATCCTTGAGTTGGCGGCGGCGACGTATCCGAGTGCTTAAGGCCGCCAGCGCGAAGCCGCACCAAAGAAAATTCAGTACTTAACCATGTAAGGGTAGGTAATGGGTTGTCGGAAAAGCACGTCGAAAACGAACGTCAATGGTTGGTTCAAAATCAGAAACGGCGCTAAAGGCGCGAGCGGCCAAAAGAACGGAATCAGAGTAAAGGCCAGCACCTGCAGGGCTGAGAGTGTAAGCACTTGGCCCAATGCCATGCGGGCGGTGTCGTAATAGCTCAGCTCCGCATTTAATCCCTGCATGAGGTAGGCGATAAGTTCCTCGATGCCAGCATATGCCTCCGCATTTGCCCGCAAGTTTTGAACAAACCCCTCCTGGTAGATCGCTGCGTCCTTTGCCATCAGCTGGTAATCCTGGCCGTGCTTGGAGAGCAACTGCGCGATACCTGCCGACACCTCATCCGCTGCCGCAGGCGCGACAGCGAGGATGGATGGGAACGCCAGCCGATGGACATCTTCGAGGGTCGAACCGATGCTCATCAGTTGCGCTGCTGCCGCGGTCATGCTGTCCGGCGACGCGATTACATATGGCATCTCTGCGCTCCCGCGTGGTACTTGGAATCCGCCGGGCCACTCGGCGGATCAACCTTCTGCACTCGTAGGATCGCTTGGGTCGGCCCGCGCGGCTGCAGTAGTTACTTACTCGAGTTGAGACGGCGAAAAGCCGAGTTATCCAAACCCTCACAGTCGCTTCGCACAGAGCAGAACAACCGTGGGCTCGACACTGCCCGAACTCGACGCCACCCTCCGGCACGCCAGGCCATTTTGGCCGAACTACCCTGACAGTCATGGCTGCCACCGTGGAGATCAGGCGCGCAGCCGACCGCGCCGTAACTAAAACCTCGTGGCTGAACTCGCGGCATTCCTTCTCGTTCGGCGACCACTATGATCCCGGCAACACCCACCACGGTCTGCTGCTGGTGAACAATGACGACCGCGTGGCGCCGGCCACCGGGTTCGATACTCATCCGCACCGAGACATGGAGATCGTGACCTGGGTGCTCAGTGGCGCACTGGCGCATCAGGATTCCATGGGCAACCGCGGCGTGATCTATCCCGGCCTGGCTCAACGCATGTCGGCGGGATTCGGCGTACTGCATTCGGAGAAGAATGATTCCGACACGGAGCCAGTGCATTTCGTGCAGATGTGGGTCATTCCCGATGAGTCCGGTATCGCACCGGACTACCAGCAACACCCCATTGACGACGAACTCCTCAGCGACCGTCTGGTTACCGTCGCCTCCGGAATCGCCCGACACGACGCCGCCATCACCCTGCACAACCGGCACGCCGCCCTCCATGCGGCGCGCTTGACGCCCGGCGCCTCGGTCGAACTACCCGCGGCGCCATACCTACATCTGTTCGTTGCGCGCGGCCGAGTCGCGCTGGAAGACGCCGGATCCCTCGCGGAGGGCGATGCGGTCCGCTGCACCGATGCCGACGGTCGCCGAATCACTGCCGACGACACGTCGGAAGTCCTGCTCTGGGAGATGCACGCCAAATTGGGCGGCTAAACAACATAGAGTGACCTCGACGAGGGGAGCCTAAATGTCTCAGACGCGAGCGCGGCACGCAGCGCCCAACCCCAACCGAAACATAAAGGCGCTGAGGACAGTGCGGTTCTGGTTGGCGCCGATCATCATCACCTTGGCACTCATGTCGGCGCTCGCGGCGCTGTATCTGGGCGGCATCCTGAATCCAACGTCCAACCTGCGCCACTTTCCCATCGCGATCGTGAACCAGGACGCCGGACCCGCGGGCAAGCAGATCGTCGACGGCCTGATGTCGGGTTTGGACAAGAACAAGTACGACATTCGAGTGGTGTCCAAGGACGAGGCCAAGAAGCAGCTCGACAGGGCCCAGGTGTATGGGCAGGCGTTGATTCCCCCTGGCTTCTCAACAAGCCTGCGGGAGTTCGCGACTGGCGCGGTGGAGCCGAAACGTGCAGAGCGGCCGACGATCACGATCACGACCAACCCGCGAGCGGGCACCCTGGGCTCCAGTATCGCCGGCCAGACCCTGACCCAGGCGCTTGCCGTCGTTAATACCAAAGTAGGTGAACGCCTTTCGGCAGATGTGGCGGCGCAGACCCAGGGCGCACCACTGACCGGCGTAGCAACGCTGGCCCTTGCCAGCCCGATCGACATCAAGTCAACGGTGTACAACCCGTTACCCAACGGCACCGGTAATGGCTTGTCCGCCTTCTATTACTCGTTGTTGCTGCTGCTTGCGGGGTTCACCGGAAGCATCGTGGTCAGCACCCTGGTCGATTCGATGCTCGGTTACGTACCAGCCGAATTCGGCCCCGTGTACCGCTTCTCCGAACAGGTGCGCATTTCGCGATTCCGCACGCTCTGGGTGAAGTGGATCCTGATGGTGATCCTGGCGCTGCTTACGTCGGCGGTCTACCTGGCGATCTCACACGAGCTCGGCATGCCCAATCCGGCCGGCTGGAAACTCTGGCTCTATGGAGTGTTCGCGATCAGCGCGGTCGGCATCACGTCGAGTTCCCTGATCGCCGTGCTGGGTTCGATGGGGCTGCTGGTCAGCATGTTGATCTTCGTGATCCTCGGGTTGCCGTCCGCGGGCGCCACGGTGCCACTCGAGGCGGTCCCGGAGTTCTTCCGCTGGCTGGCCAAATTCGAACCGATGCACCAGGTGTTCCTCGGCACGCGGTCGTTGCTCTACCTCAATGGACTGGCGGATGCCGGGTTGTCCCACGCCTTGTTCATGACCGCCATCGGCCTGATCATCGGCTTGCTGTTTGGCGGCATCATTACTCACCTGTACGACCGGAAGGGCTTTCATCGCGTTCCCGGCGCGGTCGAGTTGGCCATCGCCGCCGAACACCAAGCGCAGCACCAAGCGCGGGAGAGGGACCGCAAGGCGGCCAGCGAAGGCAAGCTCGAGGCGAAGACGGAAACCGAACCCGAGGCCAGCGCCGAATCCGAGTCCCAACCCGACGTCGCACCCGACGTCGAAGCTGCGGACGCCACGGCACCCACGGTCGAGTACCCCGACGAAACCCCAAGCGACAAAACGTAATTCCCGCGCGGCCGAACCGTCACACTGTCGTGACTTTAGTTGACAGTGTTGCTGGTGTGGTTAATGTTATTCATGTTGCATGCGGTCCGCCGAAAGGGCTATCGTGTTGTCCCCTCCTGCCGGCCTCATCAGATTGGTGAGGCGACTGACGGCGTGCTGCGCCGCCGCCGCGGCGGCCGCTACGCTCTCGGCTACCACGGGACAGCCGCTAGCCCGGGCCGCTGACGCGCTCGAGATGCTGCAGAGCGCGATCGCCAACACCAAGGGCTCCTACCTGGTCTACAACTTCGGCGCCGGCCATCCGATGCCGCTGCTCAACGGCGACGGCAGACGCTATGAGATGAACAACGGCGGCCATCTGATGATCATCAAGAGCGCGGCATCGCGGCTGCAGCCGCACCTGCTGGTCGATACCCACCGGGGTGACCAGGCACGGTGCGAGAACAACCCGGGTGCCCGCACCAGCGAAGGACTCATGCAGGCATCGGAGATCTACCCGCCGCTCAAGGCGTGGGAACGCATGGGGCGCCCAACTATTGCGATCAACGCGAACTTCTTCGATGTGCGGGGGCAGAAGGGCGGCTCCTGGCGGACAACCGGATGCAGCTCTCCCCTGGGCGCTTTCGTCGACAACACCAATGGGCAGGGCCGCGCCAATCAGGCCGTCACCGGTGCCGTCGCCTATCCCGGCAAGCAGGGACTGTCCGGCGGCAACGAGTCGTGGACGTCCTTGACGACGATGATTCTCCCCGTCGGCGGCGCCCCGTACGTGTTACGGCCCAAGGGAAGAGAGGACTACGACCTCGCCACGCCGGTGGTCGAGGACTTGCTCAACAAGAACGCGCGCTTTGTGGCGGTGGCCGGCATCGGACTGTTGTCGCCCGGCAACACCGGACAGCTACACGACGGTGGTCCCAGCGCGGCCCGCACCGCCCTCGCGTACTCGAGGGCCAAGGACGAGATGTACATCTTCGAAGGCGGCAGCTACACGCCGGACAACATGCAGGACCTGTTCCGCGGTCTGGGCAGCGACACCGCGATCCTGCTGGACGGCGGCGGTTCGTCGGCGATAGTGCTGCGTCGCGACACCGGCGGCATGTGGGCCGGGGCGGGGTCACCGAAGGGTTCGTGTGACACCCGCCAGGTGCTCTGCGACTCGCACGAGCGGGCACTGCCCAGCTGGCTGGCCTTCAACTGAGGCGCCACCCTCGTCGAACGTGGGGCTAATGCACCGCGTCCCAACGATTGCGGTGCTTTGCACGCACGCTCGGCGCCCGCGAGGCTCGGCGGCCTCCGGGGGCGTGGCCTTCCCGCCGTCAGCTGGTAAACGCCTCAGGCGATTCGCTGTCGCCGGCACCGAAGCGGAAGATCACCATGCTCACCGCGATCACCAAGGCGGCAAGCGCGAATACCGGTGCGACGGCAACCCGCGTCAGGGTCGCGCCGAGGACGGCCCCACCGCACATCGTGGCGATGACGCCGTAACGCAGCAGTTCGTTCTCGCCGGTCCCGCCGGCCAACCTGCTCTCGAAGCCGAGCGCGACGATGGTCGATGTCAGCACGGTGGTGCTCAATTCCTGTATCCCGAATTGGCGCGCTGTCGCATTCTGCAAGCCGAAGGTCATCGCGAGTCCGCCGATCAGGAACAGCTTCGTGTTGTCGTGATAGTGGAGCACCCCGGCGCCGCCCAGGATGGACAACGTGAGCAGAACGGCCACCTCGATGCCAAGCGTGATCGTGAGCCAGCGCCGAGGCTGATGACTCAGCCCCCGGGTCAGCCGACCACCGACGATGGTGCCCGCGACGAAGCAGCCGAAGGCCACGACCGCGGCGGTCATGTCTACCGCCGACTGCACAAACCAGAAGCCGAGGAAAATGACGTTCCCCGTCATGTTGGCGACGAACACATGCCCCAGCACCAGCACGCTGACGGAATCCGCCAGGCCGGTGGCGAACGTCAGCAAGAGCAGTGCCGCAATCGTCAGCCGGTGAAAGACCGGCGAGCTTACGGCCACGGACTTAAAGCCGAGGCGTGAGGTCCAGCGAGGTGATGGTCGTCATCCGGGTCACGAGCCAGCGATCGTCGTCCCGGCGCATGATCAGTCGGTAGGACAGATACTTCAGGCTCGGGATGTTCTTGGTCAGCGGGCTGGTGGTGGTCGTGTTCGTATAGACGATGGCCACCGCGTTGTCGCGATCGAGGGATTCGACGGCGACGCCGGTGACCTCGGTGCTGTTGGTCACCTTGGCCTGTTTGTTGGGTGCCGCGATCGAGTCGACGAATTTGCGGTACTGGGCGCCGAAGTCGCCGCTGAGGTAGGTCGCGGCGCGGTCGGCGAGGCTGTCCATGTTCTCGGGCGTGTAGGTCCACAGCGTCGTGATCGCATTCGCCGCGGTTCGCGCCACCTTCAGCTTGACCGCGACGGTGGCTTTGTCGGCGAGGTAGGGCTGCACCGACGCGCCCGCGAACGCGGCGGAACCGATGAACAGCAGCGACATCACGATGGTCGCCGCTACCGCAAGTCGCTTGCCGCCCAGCCTCTTACGGCGAACCTTCTTCTTCGGCTTCTCGGTCGCATCGGCCTCGGCGGAGTCGGTGGTGGAGTCGGAGTCGGTGTCGGTGGCCTCGGCGCTGTCGGTATCGGCTTCGGCGGTGTCGGTTTCAGTTTCAGCCGTGTCGGTTTCGGCTTCGCCGGCTTCGGCCTTGTCGTCGTCAGCGGCCTCGGCGGTGTCAGTCTCGTCCACCTGAGCGGAGCCGGCCTCATCCGTAACAGCCTCTGCCGCAGCCGCTTCGGCTTCGGCCATGTCCTCGGCTGCCGTGACTGCCTCAGCGGCGTCACCGCCGGCGTCCGCAGCTGAAGACTTCTCCGGCTCGACCTCGCTGTCGGCCGCGCCCTCCTGGGCAGCGGGGCCGGCACTGCGTCGCTTGCCGAACAACCGTCTGCGGCGAGCAGGCTTGGCAGGCATGGCGGGTTTCACGGCTGCCGTGTCGGCCGCACCAGCGGCAGTACCGGCCTCGGTCGTCTCTTCTTCCGCGGGGGCCGGGGCCGTGTCGGTCATACCACCTGATCTAGCTTGCTGATCTTCCACTGGTTCCCTTCCTGCTTGGCCGTGGTAGCCCAGCGATTGGTGTTCTTGTAGACCTGTTTTCCGTCCGGAGATTTGGACGTGAATTCGGTCACCACCAGGATGTTGACGCTGCCATCGTCGTTCCAGCGCTCTACGCCGACTTCAGTGACCGTGCCAGTGGCCGGCTCGGCCTGCGCTACTTGGAGGAGGATCTGGTTCGCCTTGTCGTGGTACTCCTTGGCGAAGTCACCGGTCGCATGCGACAACACCCGTTCGACGTACTCGTTGGCGTGGTACGGATCCACCGAAGTGAACTGCTCCATGAACAATTTCACGAAGTCGACCACCTCGTGCTCCTTGCGCACCGCGCGGTCGTGGGACTCCTGCGAGGCAAACAACAGGCTCGACAACGTCATTGCCGTCGCCATGACTATGCCGGTGACGACGCCGATGACAAGCAGCCGCCATGACCGCCGCGGCAGCGAACCGAGCGCGGCAAGGAGCGTCTGCTCGCCCGGCCGAAACTTGCGGCGGGGACTCATCGCCCCTCCCCCGGCGGCGGCGCCTCCGTCGGCGGAGCCTCCGCCGGTGGCGGGGGCGGCGCCTTCGGTTTGGCCAGCACGGTCAGGTCGTCAACGAGCCATTGATCGTCGTGGTCGCGGATGAAATTCGCCCGCACGGTAGCGGTGATGTACCGGACCTCCTGCCCGGTTCCGCGCCGACCCTGCATGAACAGCAGCATGGTGGCGCGATCCGGCGTGGCGGACTGGATCGCACTGGCCGTCACCCAGTACTCGTTGACAACGGGATGCCCCTTGGCGACCTTCTCCTGCTCGGCGGCCAGCTTGGGCCGATACGCGTTCGTCGTCAGCGACAGCGCACGATCGAAATCCTCACGTAGTGTGCTCGGGTCGTACGTCAGCATCCGCGAGACGAGCCGCGGACCCTCGATGCCGATCACCGACCGGGCATGATCGGTAGCCCGTTGTTGGGAGTACACCGTCACGTAGCTGATGCCCACGCCACTCAGGCTGACGCCCGCCGCGACGAGCAGCATGATCGCGATCCATCGCCGGATCTTCGGGAGCCGCTCGTCGCGCTCGACGCAACGCACCTCGGTGTGCGTCAACATGTCAGCGAACGTGCGACGACTGGTGTCCCACAACGGCCACAGCCAGCCCACGAACACCGGCAGGGTGTCGAGCAGGTGGGCCAGATCGCGGAGCAACAGCCACCACGGCCCCGGTCGCGTCCCGTCGGTTTCTGTGACGGCGATGCCGGTCAGCGCGCGTCCCAAACTCCAGCCGGTGATGCTCGGCAACAGCAACCGGTTGACCAAGACCAACAGGATGGCCAGCACCCAGACGCCGACGGATACCCACACCCACACGCTGTCGGTCGGGACGGTCAGGGAGACCAGGAACATCGTCACGATCACGGCGAGCCCGGGCAGGACGTCGATGGCTAAGGCACCGGCGCGCAACCGCCATGGTGCCAAGACTTTCTCGGGTAAGACTTGGATGGTTTCCGTGGTCTCGATGTCCTCGACCACCAGCGTCACTTCGTCACCTGGTCGAGCTTGGCGATCCGATACTGACCCTCCGCCATCGCCATGCGGACACGCAGGCGGTAGCCCGTTTCCTGGTTCTCTTGCTGGTCGTTGGACACGCGGACCCGCATCGCCACCAGCACGTCGATGGTCCCGTCGGGATTGTTGTGCTCGACCGCTGCCCGCAGGTCTGACACCTGCACGTGCACGTTCGCACTCTGATACGCCTGAACGAGCATGCTGCTGTACATGACGGCCTGGGTGCGGTAGGCATCGGTGCCGCAATCGATGATTTTCTGCTCGCTGGCAGCCATCGCCTCGGTGTCCGGTGCCTGGGTGACCGCGACGCAGTCCTTGGCGGCCTGAAGCGCTGCCTCGTTGTTACGCGCAATCTCCTGGCTCTCCAGGTGGTACCGCAGCGCCAGGTAGCCGCCCGCGCTGATGCCGCCGGCAATCAGGAAGAGCGCGATGCAGACGGCGACCAACCACCCCCGGCCCAGCCGCGACGGCGGACGCTGCACACCGTCGTCGCGAGCTTCGGTCTCGACCTCGGTTTCAGAGTCGGTTTCGGGTCCAGAACTTTCGGCGTCTTCGGTCGATGCCTCGGACTCGTCAGCAGCCACCGCATCGGCCTCAGACTCGGTCGAATCTGAGGCCGTCGTGGCCTCTGCCTCAGTGCTGGTCTGCTCGGTTTGCGCCTCAGATTCGGTGGAATCCTCAGCGTTCACCTGGTCGCGCAACGAATCATCGGCGATGGGGTTCAGCCGGCCGGTGCCAGCATCTCCTTCCATCCATCGTCTCCTGTTTTGGTCGAGTTTTCGACGGAGTACTTAATTCCGTCGGGCCCTACCAGTTCACCGCTTTGGGGACTGTAGACGGCCGTGGGCGGTCCCGGAGTGTAGACACACGGGTTGGGCTGTTGGCCGTTGCACTGCACGCTACCTGACCCGGGTCGCTGTAGTGGGTCACTGATGGGCGGTGGCGTCGTTCCGCCGGGCGGCAGTTTGTCTGCCGGCAGCGGGTTCAGGCCATTGTTGACCGACGGCGCCGGGATCACCGAGCCCGGGCGCACCGACTGGTCACACCGCGCCGCAGGTGCGGGGCAGGTCAGGAGCTGGTTGGGGTCGCCGAACCAGGGGTTGGTGCCGGCGGGCACGTACGGGTTGGGGTCACGGCACTCCCGCGGTGTCGCCGCACGCTTGCCCGGCACATCGACACACGGGATGTTGCGCGACCCACGCACGCTGTTGGCCGGTGTGTCCATCGGAATCTTGCAGTACGTGCCCTTGGGCAGTGGCTGCATCGTGGTGTCGGCAAATGATCGCCACTGCTCTGCCGGGATGAAGCCGGTCAGACACGGCGGCGGTTGGTTGATCGCCAGTGCCATGTCGAGCGCGGCCTGGTTCGGGAACGGCGCGGCCACCGTCTGCGCGATCGCGGCACCCTGCGGGAGGAACACCAGCACCTGCTCGAGACCCGCGTTGTACTTCTTGAGCAGGTCGAACACGATGGCCAGGTTCGCCAACGTCTGGGGCAGCGAGTCCCGCACGTCGTTGAAGACCTCGTTGACCTGGTCGGCGGTCGGTGCGGCCTGCTGCAGGATGCTCCGCAGGTTCTGGTCGCGCTCCGCGGTCTGTGCGGCCAACACGTTCAGGTTGCGGGCCCAGCGCGAGATCGCGTCACCCGAGTCGACCTGGCTCTGCAGGACCGGCCCGGAGTGCTGGATGATGTCGTTGATGTCGTTGATCTGGTTGTGGAAGTCGCCCACGATCGCCTGAGTGGCGTCCGTCAGCCGTTGCAGGGCGGGCCCCAATCCGCCGACGGCTTGGGCGGTTTCGTCGAGCAGCTGGGGGATCTTCTCCTTGGGCAGTACCCGAAGACCCTCGTTCGCCGTGTCCAGTGCGGGACCGATTTCACTCGGCACCGTGTTGCGGCACGATTTTCCATCGCCGCAGCCGATGTTCGAGCCCGCTCTGTAGTACTGCTTCGGGTTTCCGCGTGAGACAAGGTCCAGGTACTGCTCACCGACCGCCGACACGGAGTGCACGTTGGCCGTGGCATCGATCGGAATCTTGTACCGGCTGTCGATGCTCAACGTCGCCCGAGCACCCTGCCGGGTGGGCTCCACGTTGGTGACCTTGCCAATCGTGACACCGCGATAGGTCACGTTGGCCGTCGGGTACAGACCGCCCGAGGCGGGCAGGTCAGCGGTGAGTTCGTACCGGCCAATGGTCAACGGCTCGGGCAACAGCGTCGGGATCTGCAGGTAGTAGACGCCCAGCACCAGCAGCGAGATCACGGTCAAGCCGCCGAACATAAGCAGCTGCCGTTTGATAAAGGGAGTTAGCAATTCCTGTCGCCCCTCTCGACAAACGGCCCGCCTGGCGCGTTCGCCGGGCTAGACGTGTACCGGACGTCCGGGATCATCGTCTCGGGGTCGCGGCCGAACGATTGCTCGATCGCACGCAGGGCGCCCTGGAAGCCGGTGCCGGTCAGCACCGCGTTGTCCATGGCACTGAGCGTGACGTCAAGCGTTGCGGAGACGTTCTGGTAGTCGCCACGGAAGATTTTCGGAACCGCGTCGATGTCGAACGGCTGGGTAAGGATCAGCTTCAGCGCACCAATCAGGTATGGCGAACCCTTGCTGAGCTCCTTCAGCGGGCACTGCAGCGCCGCGAGGGAGGTGTGCAGGCCGGACTGCGCCTCACCCAGGTACTGTGCGGTCACCTGGCTCAGGTCTCCGACCGCGTTGGCGGCGTTGACCAGCAGGTTCTGCGTGTCGGCGAAGTGCTTGAGCAGCGGCGGGAAGTCGGTCAGGACCCGGTCCAGCACGTCCGCCCGCTGGCCGACGTAGACCAGCAATCGGTTGGTGGAGTCGATCGCGTGGGTGATGTCATCGCGTTGCTGGTTGAGCTGGTCGGTGAAGGTGTCCAGCCTCCGGAGGAAGCCGCGGATCTGGTCACCCCGCTTGTAGAAGATGTTGTAGACCTCGTTCTGCAGCACCTCCAAGTTGGGGACGCCGCCACCGCGCAGAATCAGGGCGACACTCGCCAACGTCTGCTCGGTGTTGGGGTAGGCGGACGAGTTCTTCAGCGGGATGGTGTCGCCGTTCTTGAGCGCTGGGCCCTCGGCCGGCGAAATCAGCTCGATGTGCTGCGAACCCAGCAAACTGGTCTGCCCGATCTTGGCGAGGGTGTCCTTCTTCAACACCACGCCCTTGTCGATGCCCAGCGTCAGGGTCGCAACCCAGTTCTTCAGCTCGATGTGGCGGATGGAGCCGACCGGGACGTCGGCGACCATCACCTTGCTGTTGCCGTTGATGGCGAGGGTGTCGGGAACCTGCACATAAAGGATGTAGGAACCCTCGCCACTGCCCGGACCGCCCGGAATCGTCACGTTGGAGATGCCGCGCCAGCCACACGAGCTCGACAGGATCGCGACCATCAGCAGCACCAGCGCCTGCCAACTGCGGCGACGCAGCGCACCACCTATCACGTTCAGCACGCCCATCACTGGCCTCCTGCCTCAGCGGGCAACGGTGCGCCCACTGCCGCGGGCGGCGGGGGACCCGGAGCTGCGGGCGTCGGGGGGACGGGACCCGGGAGCACGCCCGGCCCGGGCGGCGGTGGCGGGATCGGAACCTGCGGAGCGTTCAGACCAATCGGCGGCAACACCGGGTATTGGTCGTAGGCGTTCGGCGGCCCGGGCGGCGTCTGCAGCGTCGACTGCACCGGCTCGATGTCGGGCCCGCCCATCAACTCGTCCAACGACTCGGGAGTCAACAGACCCGCCGTGATCGGACCGACCTGGACGCCCTGCATACCCGGGGCCACGATCCAGCCGGTCTGGGTGTTCTTGTGCGACAACGGAGTGTCCGGCACCCAGATACCCGGCACGGTCGTGTCCTTGTATCCGGGCGGCGGCTGCAACCGCGGCTCGGAGTAGGCAACGTCCTTCGGCAACACCGACGCCAGGTTGAAGGTGTTCAGACCGAACGGGAAGTAGTTGAACTTGATCGCGTCCAGGATCGGCGCCAGGTATTGGGCGCAGAGCTCGGCGGACTCTTGATACCCCAGTCGGCTAGCGGCCTGAATCGAGCTGCAGACGAACTGCATCGGGTTCGCGAACGCGGTGATCTCCGGAACGGCGACCACCGATCCGTGCGCGGGGTGGTAGATCTGGTTCACGTTGGCCGCGGCGGTCGGAAGAACGTGCAGGGCAGTCTCGATGCCGTTCAACGGCTCGGGCTGCAGCAACGTGTTGGTGACCTCGGCCAGGTTGTTCACGTCGTGCGCGAGCACCTCGCGGTTCTTGTCGAGGAACGGCCGCACGGTCGTCAGCAGGCTGTCGATCTGCTGCAGCGCGTTGGACAGGTCGCGGTCGTTGCTCGCGAGCCGGCCGGTGAGCTCGGCCAGGTTCGAGTTCAGCGCCACGAACTGCTGGTCGTCCTGATGTAGCGCATTGACGAACAGCGCCAGGCTCTTCACCACCGCAAAGAAGTCACCGCGTCCCTCGTTGAGCGCGGTCAACGCGCTCGACAAAGACTCCAGCGTGGCGTTGAGCTGCTTGCCCTTGCCCTGCAGTCCGTTCGCGAAGGACTCGATGACCTCGCCGAAGGGGCCGGTCGGCTGTTCCTTGGTTGGACCGAGCTTGTCGATGATGTCGGTGATGCTGTTGCGCAGCTCGTCCCACTCCACCGGAACCCTGGTGCGGCTGATGTCGATCACCGCGCCGTCCTGCAGTGTCGGGCCACCTTTATATGGGGGCTCGAGTTGCAGGGTGCGGGATGCAACCAGGGTCGGGTTGAGAATCCACGCCTCGGCGTTGGCCGGCACCTTGTACTTGTTCTCGTAGTGGAAGGTGACCTTCATCTTGTCGCCGGCGGGCTCGATCTTGTCGACGCGGCCCACCTGCAGCCCCATGATCAGGACCTTGTCACCCGGGTACAGGGCGTTGGCGGCCGAGAAGTACGCCGTAACGGTGTTGTTGGTCAGCTTCTTGTACAGGGTGAAGCCAGCCCACGCTGCGACGAGCCCGACGATCACCAGCAGGATGCCGATGACCACCGTTGCCCGTGACAACCTCGGCATGCGGATGTTGCGAACGTCAAAGATGGTGCTCAATTCTGGCTACCTCCCGCCGCACCACTGCCGCCCGTGCCGCCGGGCGTAATGAACGGTGCCGGTAACTGATTGCCGGGCCCAGGGGGCGCCGGCGGTCCCGGCGGCAGGCCCGGTGCGAACGTCGACGGTGGCGGAACCGGACCCGCCGGTCCCAACGGCTCCGTGCGGGCACCCGGTGGCGCGTCCGGCGGCAGCGGCACCGGTGTACCCGGTACGTCCGGAGCCGGTTCGCCCGGCCGCCCGGCGATCGGGATACCCGGTGTCGGCGGCAGGCCGTTCGGGTTGGGTGGCGAGACCTCCATGTTGTCCAGCGGTGCCGGGAAGAACGGACCACCGAAGGGGCCTTGCAGCGCCCCGGCGCAGGGCAGTGGGTCGCCCGGCCGTGGCAACGCACCGGCCGCTGGGGTGTAGGAGCACGGCGATCCGGGCGGGATGGCCGGTCCCGGGTGATCCGGGGTGCCTTCCAGCACGCGCGGCGCAGGCGGCGGCGCGCCATTGGGGAACCGGGTGCCGTTGGGGTCGGGGAAGCGGTATTCCGGCAGGCCGGCGCTACGCCAGAACTGCTCCGGGTCCAGGCCGCGCTTCTTGAACGCCGCGTCGATGAACGGCTGCATGACCTGTCCCGGGGCGAGGTTGTGAATGACGACCTTGAAGAAGGGCCCGGAGCTGATGGCCTCGTTCAGCGACGGCAGGAACCCGCCGACCATGACGAGCCCGTTGGCCAGGTCGTCCTTGCGCTCGACCAGCAGGTCACTGACGGTGCGCAGCTGTTCCAGCACGTGGTTGAGGTTCGGGTTGTCGTTGATCAGGCCCTGCACCTGCTGTGAGAACGAGGCGATGTTGCCCAGCAGTGCGTTGATTGCCTGTCCGCGCTCGTTGAACGCGGCGATCAGTGTTTTCGCGTTGACCAACAGCCGGTCCACCTGGCTGGCACGGTCGCCGAGGACGCTGGCCACCTGGTTGGCCTGGGCCAGCAGGTGCTTGATCTCCTCGTCGCGCTTGCCGATGGTGTCGGAGAACCTCTCGACACCACGCAGCGCATCGCTCAGGTGCGGGTAGGTCTGATCGATCGTCTCGGACAGCACGTGCAGCGACCGCTTCACGGCGTCGATGTCCCAGCCGGTGGCCGCCTTGGTGACGTCGAAGAAGGCGTCGTAGATCTGGTACGGAGTGGTGCTCTGCCCCAGCGGCAACATGCCGTTCGGTCGCAACGGCTGGTTGCCGCGGGTGTCGATCTCAAGGACCTTTTTGCCCAGGATCGTGTCCGTGCGGATCGCCAACCGACTTTCGGTGCCGATGGTGTTGCCACCGATCGAGAACTTGACCACGATGTGGTCGCCTTCGATCGACATTGCCTCGACCTTGCCGACCTCGAAGCCGGCGATCCGGACCTTGTCGCCCTTGTTGAGGCCACCGGTGTCTTTGAACTGCCCGTAGTAGTACGGCTTGGCGAACAGCATCGGAACACTGGTGAAGCTCTGGCCGACCCCGACGACCAACAGGGTCACCAGGATGCCCATCAGACCGATGTGGAGCCGATTTGGGGGTTCTAGCGTTCTCATTGCGGTGCGCACCTACCCGTGGGCTGAGAGAAGAGCCGGACCGTTCGCACCGGACCGCCGGGTTGCAATCCGTTGATCTTGAGGCTGATGTCGCAGGAGTAGAAGTTGACGAAGTCCCCGTAGGAGCCGATCGCCCGCCCGATCATGTTCAAGGCGGTCGGCACCTTGTGCAGGAAGTCGTTCAGTTGTTCACTCTGGTCGATCAGCGGCTGCTGGATGGGGTCCAGGTAGTTGATCGCCTTGTGCAGCAGCGCACGGTCCTCGGCCAGCAGATCCGCCACTGTTCCCGCGGCATTGCTGATGTGAGCCGTACCCCCCGCCAACTCGTTGTCGTGGTTCTTCAATCCCGTGATCAGCACCTCGAGGTTGTTGACCGTTTGGTCGAATTCCTTGCGGTGCCGCACGGTGGTGTCCAGGACGGTGTTCAGATTCTTGATCACGTCGCCGATCGCGGCGTCCCGCTCGGCAAGCTGTGAGGTCAGCTGGGCGGTCTGGTCGAGGATGTCGTTGATGGTGCCGCCCTGACCCTGGAACACGGTGATGATCGCCGACGCGATGGTGTTGACCTTGTCCGGGTCCAACGCCTTGAACACCGGCTTGAAACCACCGATCAGCGCATCCAAGTCCAGCGCCGGGGAGGTCCGCGCGAGCGGAATCAGTCCACCGGCCGGCAGGATCTTGTCGAATCCATCGCCCTGGCCGCGCTTGAGCTCCACGTAGCGGTTGCCGATCAGGTCCAGGTAGCGGATCTGAGCGGTCGTCGACTGGTACACGGGTATCGAGCGGTCGACGTCGAACTCCACCCGGACCCGCTTGCCGCCGTCGATCAGCTGTATGTCACTGACCTTGCCGATCTCCACGCCGGAAGCGCGAACGAACTGGCCCTTGCGCAGGCCACTCACATTGCTGAACTCAGCGGCGTAGGTGTTCGTCCGGTCGAAGCGGATCTGCCCGAACACGATGATGATCATCACGCTGAACAGGAGCAGCACCACTGCGAAGATGCTGAGTTTGATTACAGTCCCGGTGATTTTCATGGGTTGATCGTGTTATCCCCTACTTGACGGCCCCAGACGTACTCGATGACGTAGGGCGAACCGACCTCCAAGTGGTTGTACGGAGCGAGGCTGTTCCCGGTGTCCATGACGAGTTCGGGCGCCGGCCAGAAGTCCCGGGTGATCGGCTGCCAACAACCGGGCGCACCACCGGGTCCACCGTGGGCGTTGACGCGGGGCAGGTTCTCCGGCCACACGTACGGGTTCGGCGCGCCGCCGATCAGGCCGGCCGCCAAGCCACCAACCTGCGAAAGCAGGAGGGGCACCAGCGATATCGGGTTGAGCATCATGCCCAGTGCCGACAGCGGCACGGTGTGGCTGTTCAGCGAATAGCCGTTGCCGCCGAGGAATTGGTAGGCCTTGGGTTCGATGTCGTGGTAGTTGCGCAGCGTGCAGAACAACTCGGGGCTGTAGGTGTCCAACAGCTGTGCGGTGGGCACCAGGTCGTTGGCGCCTCGGGCCAGGTACGGCCCGCCGCGCCGGAAGACATCCGCGCCGGTGTTACCGAAGCCAGCGGCCGCCAACAGCGCCTGGTCCAGTTCGTGTTGGTGTTCGTTGAAGGTGCGCGCCGTGGGCACGGAGTTGTTGAGGAACTCGAACAAGTCCGGCGCGGCGTCGGCGTACACGTCGCCGAGAGCGGCCAACTGTTGAATGTCGCGACGCGCCTGCGGCATCTGCGGGTTTATGTCGTCCAGGATCTTGTTGCCGTTGACGATCGATTCCCCGAACCGGTCGCCGAGGCCGGACAGCGCTTGCGCTGCCGCGCTCAGCGTCAAGTTCAGCTTGACCGGGTCGACCTTCTCCGAGATCTCGGTGAGGGTCTGGAACAGCGTATTGATTTCGGTGGTGATGCCCGTGGCGTTGATCGTGCTGTGCGCCTTGAGATGTCCGCGGGAGATGTCCTCGCCCTGCTCATTTCTGGGCGTCGTCAGGGACACGTACTTGCCGCCGAACACCGTGGTCGCCTTGATCTGAGCGTCGACATTCTCCGGGATGATGTCGAGGTATCGCGGATACACGTCGAGGCTGAATTTGGCGGCCGGCTTGCCGTCGGGTCCGGGCACCTCGCTGATGCTGTCGACGCGGCCGATCTGCACCCCGTTGTAGGTGACCTTGGATCCGGGATCCATGACCAGCCCGGCCCGCGGCGACAGCATCGTCAGCTGGGTTTTCGGGGTGAAATCCCCTTTGAACTGGAAATACACCAGCGTCAGGATGAGGAGCAGGATCAGGATTGCCGCGACACCCGCCGTCTTGTACGGCGGGTTCTTGACCTTGTTGACTTTTCCAACCGGCGACGTCATAGCGCTACACCGTCAATGCGAAGTTGGGGTTGACGCCATACAGCGCCAACGCGGCGGACAGGACGACAACTTGCACCGAGACCAGGGATAACCGCATCGATCTACCCACCGCCTCGCCGACGCCCACGGGCCCACCGCCGGCGTTGTATCCGTAGTAGCAATGGGTGACCATCACGATCAGCGCGATGAGGATCGCCTCGAGGAAAGACCAGAACACGTCGTCGGGACGCAGGAACGTCCGGAAGTAGTGCTGGTAGGTGCCGGGTGACTGTCCGTACAGCGCGGTCGTGACGATCTGCGGCGACAGGAACGACATGATCATGGCCAACGCGTAGAGGGGGATGATCACTACCAACCCGGCGACGATGCGGGTGGACGCCAGGTAGGAGACGGACTTGATGCCCATGACCTCCAGGGCGTCGATTTCCTCGCTGATTCGCATTGCGCCCAGTTCAGCGGTGGCACCGGCGCCGACCGTCGCCGCCAGCGCGATGCCGGTGACGACCGGGCCGGCGATACGGACGTTGATCAGCGCGGAGAAAAAGCCGGTGAATGCTTCGACGCCGATGTTGCCCAGAGATGCGAAACCCTGGATGGCCACCAGGGAGCTACCGGAGAGGGTGACGAAGCCGACGATTGCGGCGGTGCCGCCGACGACGGCCATTGCGCCGGTCCCCATCCCGATCTGTGCAATCAGCCGCAGCGTTTCCTTGCGGTAGTGGCGCAGTGCGTGCGGGATCTGCCCGATGGCGACCAACACGAACCATGCGATCTGGCCCGTCTCGTCCAGTCCGCGCACGGCAGCGCCGGCGTAACGATTGACATTGGCCACCGCCCGCGGGAAGCGGGCGCGAACTACGGCGCCGGTCGACATGTCAGTGCCCCGTCCCGAATCGAACACCGATGGTGGTCAAGATGACGTTGACCGCATACAGGGCAACCACGCACAGCACCACCGTTTCGTTCACGGCGGTGCCCAAGCCCTTGGAACCGCCGCGGACGGTCAGCCCGCGGTAGCAGCCGACCAGGCCGGCGATCAGGCCGAAGGTCGCGGCCTTGATCATGGCGATGATCACCTCGGGCAGGCCGGTGATGGTGGTGAGGGTGGCGAGGTAGGCCCCGCCCGACACGTTCTGCAGATAGACGCCGAACAGGTAGCCGCCGACCAGACCGACGGTGATCACCAGAGCATTGAGCAGGGTGGCGACGACGGTCGCGGCGATGACCCTTGGCACCACCAGTCGGTGGATGGGGTCGATCCCGAGCACCTCCATGGCGTCGATCTCTTCGCGGATCGTGCGGGCACCGAGGTCGGCGCAGATAGCCGTCGAGCCGGCGCCCGCCACCACAAGCACGGTGGTCAGCGGCCCGAGCTGGGTAACGGCCCCGATCGCAGCACCGGCCCCGGAAAGGTCAGCGGCACCGAACTGGGCCAGCAGCACGTTCAGCGTGAAGATCAGCAGCACGGTCAGCGGGATCGACACCATGATCGTCGGCAAGATGGCGACCCGCATGATGAACCAGCACTGCAGGATGAGCTCGCGCCACTGGAATGGCCTGCGGAATAACGCCCTTCCGGTCAACACGCACATGCGGAAAAAGCCGCCGATCATTGTCAGCGGCGTCTCAAGCTGGTCCCTGAGGTAGCCGACCAAGTGTGGACGAGACGATGTCGTCACCACTGCCCCCTCACGGCGCCTTTGCAGGCATCGCGTCTTGTGTGGCGTACCGGCCGATCATGTCGCACGCCTCCTCCTTGCCCCATTCCGGTGTGTGACCATCGGCTCTTTACTCGCAGGTAGTAACGCAGACCACAGGAATGTACCTGATGGCCCGCCACCTGTGAACCGCTGCCTCACAATTAACCTTTCGTCAACACCGAGCGAACGGCGCAGTGCTCCTATCCGTCCCTTTCTTCTGCCAAATCGCTTGAGGCAGAATGTTTTTCAGAACCGTGTGATCGTCCGTAGCGAAGGCGCAACTCAGTCTTGAGCACCTTCCCGGCGGGGTTGCGAGGCAGTGCCTCCACGACCTCGAGCGCCTTGGGGTGCTTGTACCGCGCGAGCCGCTCGGTCAGGTACTCATTTAGCTCTTCGATCCGGAGGTCGGGTTTCGTTACAACAGCAATTGCGATCGGAATTTCGCCCCATTTTTCATCGGACCTACCGATCACCGCGACTTCAACGAAGTCGGGATGACTCGCCAGTACGTTCTCAACCTCGGCGCAGTAGATGTTCTCGCCGCCGGAGATGATCATGTCCTTCTTGCGGTCGACCACCCAGACGTAGCCGTCCTCGTCCATCCGGACCAGATCACCCGAATGGAACCAGCCGCCCGCGAACGCCTCCGCGGTGGCTTCCGGGTTGTTCCAGTAGCCACTCATCAATGTCGGTGCCCGGTAGACAATCTCGCCGACTTCGCCGACGGGTACGTCGTTCATGTCGTCATCGACGACGCGGGCCCAGACCGTCGGGATCACCTTGCCGACGGATCCGCGCTTTCGGATCGCGTCCTCGCCCAGCAGCATGCACGTCACCGGCGACATCTCGGTTTGGCCGAACGCGGCCAAGATCTGGGCGCCGGGAAAGACCTCCGACATCTGTCGCAGCAAAGCATCCGGCGCGGGCGCGGCCCCCCACGAGATAACCCGCAATCGCAAGTCTCGGGGACGGGCCAGCTGTTCGGCGCACACCGCCTGCCACTGGGCCGGAACCAGGAAGATGCTGGTGACCCGTTCCGCCTCAAGCACATCGAGCAGTTGCCCCGGATTGAATGCGCCGAGCGGATAGATCACCGTCGGGGTGCCGAGCAGCGAACCGACCAACAAATTGCCGATTCCCGCGATGTGGAATAGGGGGACACCGATGAAGCCGACATCGCTGTTGATGTCGGCGCCGCTGGTGTAGAGCATGGTCATGGTCTGACCGGTCAGGTTGGCGTGCGTCAGCACGGCCCCCTTGGGACGACCGGTGGTACCCGAGGTGTACATGATCAGCGCGGGCGAGTCGTTCGGGATGTCGACGGGCTCGGGGACATCGCCCGCCTCGTCGACGAGCTCCTCATAACCGAGCAGACCGGATGAGTCGTCGGACGAGCCGCCGGCCACCACGATCATGTCCAGCAGGGGCTGCATGTCGCGAACGTTCGTCGCCACGGGCGCCAGCGCCGATTCGGTGATGACCGCCCGGCACGCGCAGTCCTCGACCAGAAACGCGATTTCGGTAGGCGTCAAACGGAAGTTCAGCGGCACCGCGATACCGCCGAGCATGTTGACCGCCAGCACCGATTCGACGAATTCCGGGCGGTTGAGCATCAGGACCATGACCCGGTCGCCGAAGCCGATACCTCGCCGACTCAGCGCACCCGCCAGCGCGGCGACGCGACGTTCCAGCTCCGCCCAGGTGAACGTGCGACCAAGAAACCTGAGCGCGGTGGCCTGCGGCTGCATCATGGCGTGCCGCTCCAGCTGGTTGACCCAGTTCTGCCGCCGAGCGAGCTGAAGCTGCGTCTCTGCAGCCACTCGGGCGTGCGCCAATTGCGCGGTCAACCGTCCCTCCCCTTCACTTACGCACCGCTTGCGTCACATTGATATTTGATAAAACATGGTGTTGCCTGGGTCACATTAGTGGTCTGGGCGGCCCATATACAAGACCTCGCCGGTACCAGACAAGCCACGAAAGCCCTGGCAGAGCATGTGAACGCACCGCTATCCGCCAAGCCGCGCGGTCGGCGTCCGCTGCGTCGGTCGCAGCTGTCCGACGAGGTTGCGGGCCACCTACGGGCGGCGATCATGACCGGGACATTGCGCCCAGGGACGTTCATCCGACTGGACGAAACCGCCGCCGCACTCGGCGTGAGCATCACGCCGGTCCGCGAGGCCCTGCTGAAGTTGCGCGGCGAAGGCATGGTGCAACTGGAACCGCACCGCGGACATGTCGTGCTGCCGTTGACCCGGCAGGACATCGACGACATCTTCTGGCTGCAGGCGACCATCGCCCGGGAACTGGCAGTCGCCGCCACCGAGCGCATCACCGAACCCGAGATCGGCGAACTAGAGCGGATCAACGAAAGCCTGGCTCTGGCGGTGAGTTCTGGCGACATCGAGACCACCGCCGCAGTGGAGTTCGCGTTTCACCGCGTCTTCAACCAGGCAAGCCGGCGGATCAAGCTGGCGTGGTTCCTTCTCAACGCCGCGCGCTACATGCCGGCGCAGATGTTCGCGGCCGATCCCGAATGGGGTGCGGCCGCAATCGACAACCATCGGCAGTTGATCGCCGCGCTGCGTCGTCGCGACACCGCGGCGGTTACCGAGTTGACCGTTTGGCAGTTCACCGACGGGGCCCGCCGGTTGACGGACATGCTGGAGAAGACGGGAATCTTCGCGTGAATTCGCCGGGGCCCCGATGCGCCCGGCTACGCCACGCCTAATTCCTCGGCGCGCTTCTTGAGGTTGTCGGCGAGCTGGTCCAGCACGTTGCCCAGCAGCATCTTCACCATCGGAGGAGGCACCGGCATGGTGACCTCCACGTCGATGTCCACCGTCAACAAGGTGGTGGGGCCGGTTTCCACCCAACTGAACAGCTGGTCCTGCTTGGAGAAGAACTCGCCCTGCTGCATGACCGTCTGAATCTGGTTCGCCGCGGGGTAGTACACGGCCGTGATGTAGGTGCCTTCGAAGCCTTGGATGGACATGTCGAGCCGCAACTGGCTGGCCCGCCCGTCGTCGTAGCGCGCGAGCACCCAGCAGCCCTTGACCCCTTCGTTCCATTCGGGGTAGCGCTCGAAATCGGAAACGATCGACAAGAGGGCGGCGGCGGGCGCATCGACCTCGACAGTCTTACTCAAAACTGGCATTGGCGAAGCATACTGAGGCCATTCTGAGGCCATTTTAAGGGCCGGTTCGGGGAGTTCAGCTCACGCAGGCCGTCTCGAGCAGCGACCGGATCCCGTCGGGGATCGGCACCGATTTGCGGGTGGTCCGATCCACGTAGACGTGCACCCAGTGCCCGAGGGCGGTGATCGGCTGCGGCCCCTCGGTGTCGGCCTTGAAGACGCCCAGCCGGTAGGTGACGCTGCTGCGGCCCAGGCTGGTCACCGCCAGGCCGACCGTCAGGCTTTGCGGGAAGTGCAGTTCCGAGAAGTAGCGGCAACCTGATTCTGCGACGATGCCCAGCGCCGGTGTGCTCATCGGGTCGACGCCGGCCTTGGTGTTGATCCACGCGTTGATCGCCGTGTCGAACAGTTGGTAATAGACCGCGTTGTTGAGGTGGCCGAACATGTCGTTGTCGGCCCAGCGGGTGAGCACCGGCCACAACACCGGGAAGTCGCTGCTGGTCAGGTTATCCGGGCCGGACGGGACGGTCGGCGGTACGGAACTCATGGTTGTATTCCAACATGATTCAGATTCAGGGCGCGGTGCTCGAGCGGATCGGCGCGCCTCGCCCGTATTCCGAATCGCGGCCGATCAGCGTTGTCGATGTGGAACTGGACGACCCGCGCGACGACGAGCTGCTAGTTCGCATCGAAGCCGCCGGCGTATGCCACTCCGATCTGTCGGTGGTCGACGGCAACCGGGTGCGGCCGGTGCCGATGCTGCTGGGGCACGAGGCCGCAGGGATCGTCGAGCGGATCGGCGACGGCAGCGCGACCGAACGGGATGGGGTCAGCGTCGGCGACCGCGTTGTGCTGGTGTTTCTGCCTCGATGCGGTCACTGCGCGGCCTGCGCGACGGAGGGACTCACGCCGTGCGAACCCGCGAGTGCGGCCAACAGCGCGGGAACTCTGCTGGGCGGCGGGATCCGGCTGCACCGGCGCAGGAGCGGGCAACGGGATCCGGTCTACCACCATTTGGGCGTCTCGGGGTTTGCGACGCATGCCGTGGTCAACCGGGCCAGCGCGGTGCCGGTGCCGCGCGACGTTCCGCCCAACGTTGCCGCACTCCTTGGTTGTGCGGTGCTGACCGGCGGTGGCGCGGTGCTCAATGTGGGCGATCCGCGGCCGGGACAGGCGGTTGCCGTCGTCGGACTCGGTGGTGTCGGCATGGCCGCCGTGATCACCGCCCGGACGTATCCCGACGTTCGGGTCATCGGCGTGGATCGACTCCCGGAAAAGCTAGCGGCCGCACAGGCTTTGGGCGCCCACGAGACCTACACCCCGGCGCAGGCCGTCGCTGCCGGAATCAAGGCCCCAGTGGTCATCGAGGCGGTGGGGCATCCAGCCGCACTGGATACCGCCGTCGCCCTGACCGCCCCGGGCGGTCGCACCATCACGGTCGGTCTGCCGCCGCCTACGGCACGGATCAGCCTGTCGCCGTTGGGTTTTGTCGCCGAAGGGCGATCATTGATCGGCAGCTATCTGGGTTCGGCGGTCCCCAGCCGCGACATCCCCCGGTTCGTTTCGCTGTGGCGGGACGGCCGACTTCCGGTGGAAGCGCTGGTGTCGTCGTCGATTCGGCTGGGCGACATCAACGAGGCGATGGATCATTTGGCCGACGGCACGGCGGTGCGTCAGCTGATCAACCTTGCCTGAAGGCCGCGCTCAGCGCACTGCCCTGCAGCGCGAAAAGTCGTTGCGAGACCGACCATTCGGGAAGCAGCGAATCGAACCCGTGACAGACGCGCGGAAAGACATGCAACTCGGTGGCTACCCCGGCACGCAGGAGCCGAGTCGCGTACTCGATCGCTTCGTCGCGAAACGGATCGATCTCCGCGCAGGTGATCAGCGCCGGGGGCAACCCCTCGAGTTGGCCTCGCCGGGCCGGGACTGCGTCGGGTGAGCCGGGTCGGCCGGCCAGGTAATGGCTCCACATCAGATCCGCTCCCTCGCCGTCGAACGCGGGGGTCGCCCGAAACTCGAGTCTCGATGCAGTAGGCCGGTCGTCCAGCACGGGCTGGTGCAGCAACTGGAACGCTACCGGCGGTAACACACCGTCGGCGGCACGGTGCGCCAAGCCTGCCGCCAACGCCGCCCCGGCGCTACTACCCGCGACCGCCAGGCGCGTCGAATCGACGCCCAGGGTTGCCGCGTTCGCCACCACCCACTTCAGCACCGCGGCGGCATCGTCGAGCGCGGCCGGATAGGGATGTTCCGGTGCCAGCCGGTATTCGACCGACACCACCGTGCATCCCGCGCGATGGGCGAGTTCCAGGCATTGCCGGTGGTCGGTATCGAGATTTCCCAGCGCGAATCCACCCGCGTGGCAATAGATCACCACCGGCGCCGGCGTGGCGCCGCCTCGATAGATGCGTACCGGCACCGAACCGGCCGCAGACTCTTCGACAGTGACGTCGGCCCCGGCGCCCTCCTGCTCGACGGTGTTCCGCCGCCGCTCATCCATCGACGCGCGGATCAACGGAATCGCTTCCAGCGAAAAGTCGGTACGCGCGATGGCTACCGGACGTAATGCGGGATCGAGCCGTTCAGTGGCTTCGGGCGCGTCGGCGCTCATCGGATCTGCAGGCATTGACCGCCGTCGACGACCAGCTCCGAGCCGGTGATGAACGACGCCTCGTCGGACACCAAAAACGCGACCGCATCGGCGATTTCGGTCGGCCGGCCGAGGCGGCCGAACATCGCGGTCGCCGCGAGCCGGGTCTGGGTGACGTCGTCGAGCATGGGGGTCGCGACGGGGCCTGGGAACACCGCGTTCACCCGGATTCCGGACGGACCGAGCTCAGCCGCAGCGGTCTGAGTCAAACCCCGCAGCGCCCACTTCGCCGACCCGTAGCCGCAGTGCTGCGGGAACGGGCGGATCGCCCCGGTGCTGCAGATGTTGACGATGGCGGCGTTCTCGGCCTCGCGCAGTGGGTCCAACGCGGCGCGGATGCCGAGAAATGCGCCCAGACAGTTGACCCGCCAGAGCTTTTCGAAACCTTCCACCGTCTCGTCCTGCAGCGCCGCCCGGTGCAGGACTCCGGCGTTGTTGACCAGCGTGGTCAGGCCGCCGAACCGACTCGTCACCTGATCAATGGCTGCCGTCCACTGCTCCGGGTCGGTGACGTCCAGCCGGAGCGAGATCACCTCGTCGTCGTCGAAATCGCCGGAGCCGGTCCGTACGTCGCAGGCGGCCACCGAATAACCTTCAGCCCGAAGTTTTTTCACGATGGCGCTGCCTTGCCCGCCGGCTGCACCCGTGACCAGGGCGACACGTCGTGCGCCCATCACGGCCCCACCTCGGGACTGTCACTGAGCCCGTGTGTGGTGATGAATCGACAGCGCCGCCGCCGGAAAAGCCAACGACCGCCTTCCTGGACCAGTTCGTCGTCGTACAGCGCGGGCCGCAGTTGCTGGTCACCCGCCCGGACGAACAGCACCTGCGATCGCGACGTTGCCGTGTCGCCCTGCACATCGATGCGGGACACACCGGTCAGATGCAACCCGTGCGGAGCCATGCGGAACATTCTGCTGAGGCCCTCATGTCCGGTGAAGGTCCGGCCGTACACCCGAAACTCCGCGTCCGGGGTGAACAGTTGCACGCAGGCGTCGTCATCACCCGCGTCCAGGGCGAGCGCGTAATCGGCCAATAGTGAACGGATCAAGGCTTCTGCGTCGCTCATGACGAGGTGGCTTCCCGCAGATGCTCTGCCGCGCCCCGCCGCAGCGATTGAGCCTCCGACGCGAGGGTGATCATCCGATAACCGATCTCGGCCATTGCCCGGCCCCCCTTGCCGTTTCCGGCGTGAATTCCGGTGACCAGCCCGGCATCCGACGCAACCCGGTGAATGCGGACGACGGCGTCAAGCACCTCGGGATTGTTCAGGGCCCCGGCCACGTCCGCCCCCATCGAGATCGCCAGATCGGCTGGGCCGACGTAGATTCCGGTCAGCCCGTCGACGGCGCAGATTTCACCGACACTCGACAAGGCCGCGGCGGTCTCGATCATCGCGAACACGCTCGCGCGGGATTGGAGGACGGCCGGGTCGCTGCCCAGGCTGGCCCGCAGCGGTCCGTAGCTGCGGATGCCGTGCGGCGGATAGCGGGTGGCCGCCACCGCCGCGGCCGCTTGGTCGGCCGACTCGACCATGGCGATGACGACGGCGTCGGCCCCGGCATCGAGTAACCGCCCGATCGGCGCGGGGTCGGCGTTGGGTAGCCGCACCGCGGTGGCGATCGGCACGTGCTCGAGGGGCCGCAGCATGCCGGCGACATCGGCGTCGTCGAGATAGCCGTGCTGGGTGTCGAAGCCCACGTAGTCGTAGCCCGCCCGGGCGAATTCCTCGGCTCCCAGCAGGGTATGGCCGGTGATCCAGCCGCCCCAGATCGGCGCCTGCGGTTTGCTCGCGAAGACACTCATCGGGCGATCGCGATCTTGACTCGCTCGGGAACCGGACGGCAGGCGAGCTCGAAGGCCGCCTGCACGTCGTCGACGGCGAAGGTGTGGGTGAGATAGGTGCCGAGCAGTTCGGGATGTTCGGCGGCGAACTTTCCGGCCAGGTCCAGCATTCGCCGACGCTCCAGCGTCACACCGGACTTCAAGGTCAAGTTGTTGCGCAGCATGGTGCGCATGCTGATCGGGTACACGTCGTCGTCGGCGACGCCGAAGTACAAGACCGTCCCGCCGAAGGCGGCCGCGTCGATGGCATGGCCCAGGGTGGCCACCTGATGGCCGACGGCCTCGATGACGACGTCTGCCCGGTCGGCCGGCGACAGCTGGCTCACCCAGCGGTCGCTGGTGGCACGTACGGCATCATCGACTCCGAAGGAACGCGAAAGACTCTCCCGGGCAACGGGATCGACGCCGGTGACCCGTCGGGCCCCCATAACCTTGGCAACGTAGGAGAACAACAGGCCGATCGAGCCTTGCCCGATGATCGCCACATGTCGACCCGACAGATCCGGTAACTGCTCGCATGCGTACAGCACACAGGCCAGGGGTTGCAGGCCCACCGCCTCCGCGGGTGTCAACGCCGGATCGTATGGCGCCAACCCGTCGCCGTCGCTGACCACCCGCTCCATCAGTCCGTCGAATCCGGATGCCCAGCCCACCACTTGGTCACCGGCGCGGTGCTCGGGGTGTCGGCTGGCGATGACCTCACCGGCCACCTCGTGGATCGGGTAGCCGTCTTTCTCCGCGGCGCTGCGGCCGTCGTCGCCTGGCAGGCGCCCCTTGGCACCACGGAACGCCGGCAGATCACTGCCACACACTCCCGCGGCGCTAAACCGAAGCAGCACTTGACCATCCGCGAGGTCCTCGGGCGCACGGTCGGCGATCGAGGTTCGCTCGAACAGGTAAGGTGCGACGATCCGGTAAGACCACACGTCACACCTGCACCAAGATGTTGTTCCAACCCCACTGGAAGCTGGACGGCAGCCGGGTGGCTTGCTCGCCGCGAATCGCGAAGTCCGGCACGCGCCGAAGCCATTCCTGCAGCAGCACAGCGACTTCCAGCCGCGCCAGATGATATCCGATGCAGAAGTGCTGACCGCGGCCGAAAGCCAGTGATCGACGGATCGGCCGGTCCCAGATGAACTCGTCCGGATTCGGATACTCCCGCTCGTCGCGGTTGGCCGAGGCGAGCAACGTGATGATGCGCTGGCCCGGCTGGATGGCCTGACCGTGAATAGTGAAGGGCTTCCGCGCCGTTCGGGCAAACCATTGGGCCGGCGCGCAGTAGCGGATCATTTCCTCGCGCGCGACCATCACATTGGCGGCAAGGTCGGCGCGCACCGCGGCCAGCTGGTCGGGTCGTTGGCTCAGCTCCCACAGGCCATGGGCCACGATCTTGGGCACCGTTTCGGTGCCGCCGATGAAGATGCAGAGCATCTGGGTGGCTACCTCGACGTCGTCGAGCGCACTGCCGTCGGGCAGTCGGTAGCCCAGCAGCCCGTCGACCACCGGAAGCTCGCCACTCGGGTTGGATCTGCGGCTGGTCACCACCGGCACCAGGAACTGCAGATAGTTCGGCCGGGCTTCGGCGGTGTCCACCCCTTCGCCGGGTTCGGCCAGGCTGCCGGCGTTGACGGCGGCGAGTACCTGCGGCGCTAAATCGGTTGATATGCCCAGCAATTCACATACGATGGTGGCAACCACAATGCCGCCGTAGTCCTGGGTCAGGTCGAACCCGCCTCGCGGCAGCAGCAGGTCGAGTCGTTCGTTGGCCAACGCGCGGATCCGCGACTCCAGCGCCGCGACCGACCGCGGGCGCAACGGCGCGGAATGAGCGCGACGAATCTCACTGTAGAGGTCGGTGTCGAACACCGCGTGAAATGGCAACGGATGCAAGGGCGGATCGTCAACCGGCCCGTCGTTGTGCCGAGCCAGGACCGACGCCGGTGGCAAAGTCCCTTCGGAGGCAACGAAGGTCCCGTCGTTGACTTCAAGTACCTGCCAGATGTCCTCGAATCGGGACAACGCGAAGGTATCCCACTGGGGCATGTAGTAGACCGGATGCTCGTCCCGCAGGACGCGGTAGTAGGGCAGCGGGTTGGCCATGACCGCAGCGTCGAAGGGGTCGTAGCGAAAGTCGGTCGGAGCGGCTGTGCTGGCGTTCACTGCAGCGGTGACGGCGGTAGGGCCTGCAGGATGGAGTCTTCCCACCCGTCGCGCAGTGCCGGGGCCACACTCATCCAGGTGACGATCTCCGCGGGTGGGCTGTCCTTCCAGGATGGGTAGTGGTTGGCAAAGCACTCCCAGCCGCCGTCCAGGGCCCAGTAGTGGATGACCTCGTTGAAACGGAAGGTGGTGGTGAAGGAACCCAGCCAGCGTTTGCCGGTGCGCTCCGACCACGGGACGTAGAGGCGTTCCAGTTCGCGGATGTAGTCGTCCTGGCGACCGGGCTTGGTCTGCATGATCTCCTGGATCACCAGCGGCGCAGTGAAACTGGCTTCTTGCAGCTGGGCCAGTGTCTTGTTGCTGGGTCCGGCGTACATGATGCGACCCTCACCCGAGGCACCGATGTCGGCCAGAAATGCGGCCCACTTCTCGGCCGCGGCCTGATGACTGCCGCCCCGCGCTTGGGCCGCCCCGATCCTCGCATAATCGGCGAACCCATCGATTTCCCAAATGATGGTCGCCTGCGGCCAATGGCCGTTGTATGGGGTGGTCTCCCAGATGGCGAAGAGACGCGCGCCGAGCTCGGCCATCATCGGCTGGTAGGTGTCGACGAACACCTCGGTGAAGCGATCGCTACGGCCGGACCCCAGCGCGATCGTCTCGTGCAGATAGAGCAGCGTGTGACCGTAGTACTTCTTCATGCGGTCAGCATGGCCTCACAGGGATCAATTGCACGGTAAGGGATTCCGGCTGCGATCAAAGCCTGCCCCTTGAATGCCCGCGCCGCGGCGCTGAGCACGTGCTCCACCCGGCGCATCCCACGATTCACGCCGAGCGGCCAACCCTCACCCCACAGCGCCACCTCAACCATGCGCCGGTCCAGCGCCTCGCGCACGAGGGCACGAACGCAATCATTCGTAGTGAAGGCCTCGGCGCTGATCGCCAAATTGTGGCTTCCAGCTTCCGGGTAGGCGTCGAGGGCCGCCACGTGCACGCCCAGGATCTCCAGTGGCCGACTGCCGCCCAGGTCGGGCAGTAACACGGTGACCTCCCAGCCGGCCATGACCCGGTCGCACAGCCACCCCCCGGCCGCCTGCACAACGTCCGAAGCGCTAGCGGCAATCACGTCGAGTCGGTAGCGCAGCGATTCGCCGTCCGGGCGGGGTCGGCGGGTGGTGCTGCGTTCCTGCTGATTGCTGATGTCGAAAGTCGGAGTGACCATACATATCCCCCGGCGGATCGGCGCGTCATGGGCTGTACCCCGACAGCGTGACATTTTCGCGCGAATTTGTAAAGGTCTGCGGGTGGCTCGCGCGACGTCTATCCGCGGCGCCGTTCGGATAGTTCGGCCAGAATTTCGTCGGTGTGCTGGCCGAGTTTCGGTGCCGCGGATCGCGGCGCCCACGGGGTCCCGTGGAAATCCGCGGGGGTGGCGACCATCGGCACGCTCGACTGTTCGTCCGGCACGTCGACGATCCCACCCGCGGCGTGAAACTGCTCGTCGGCGACCACATCTTCGAGGCTGTTGATCGGCGACCAGAAGAAGTCCGGCTCCTCGGCGAAGATGTCCGCCCATTCCGCCAGCGACTTGGTGGCGAAGATTTCGTCGAGTTGGGCGATGAGTTGTACGGCGTTGGCCGCGCGGTTGCGCGGGTCGCGGTATTGGGGGTCGTCCAGCCACTCCGGCCGGTCGACGGCCCGGCACAGGGCGGGCCAGTGGCGATCGACCTCCAAGCCGACTATCCAGAACCCGCGTCCGTCGCTGGCGGTGTAGTTGTTCATGCAGGGATTGCGCATCGTCTCGCGTTGTCCGACCGCGATCGGTTGGCCGGTGAGCAGATAGGTGTTGAGGTCGAAGCTCACCGTGTAGGCGCCCTGCCGGTACAGCGAGGTCGTCACCAGCTGACCGGTGCCGGTTCGCTCGCGGGCGAGCAGCGCCGCGCACACGGCCGCGGCCAGCGTCATCCCGGCCGAGTGATCGCCCATGCCGCCGCGCTGAAACGGCGGCGTGGCGCCCGGCTGGGTGAGCAGGTGAGCGACGCCGGCGCGAGCCCAGAAGGCCGCGACGTCGTACGCGGCCCGATCGGCATCGGGCCCGGTTTCGCCGTATCCGGTGATCAGCCCGTACACCAGGCGAGGGTTGTGCGCGGACAGCGATTCGAAGTCCAGCCCCAGCCGCCGCAGCGCCTCTGGCCGCACATTCGTCACGAAAACGTCTGCGTCCGAGAGTAATTCGAGTGCAGTGTCACGGCCGGTCTCGGTGGTCAGGTCCAACACGATGCTGCGCTTGGACCGGTTGTCCATCTCGAAGGGCGGATTGACACCGAGGTCGCAACCCAGCATGCGACCGAAGGTGCGGCCCGGATCACCGGTGGGCGGTTCGATCTTGACGACGTCGGCGCCCCAGTCGGCCAGGATGCCGGCGGTGGCCGGTCCCGCCACCCAGACCCCGAGTTCGACGACCCTGATGCCCTCGACTGGACCCGCCATCACCCGAGGTCTACCCAGATCGTCAGGGCCGCCACCGCGACGGCCAGAACGGTCAGCAGCACCGTGTCCAACATCGGCAAGTGGGGCGCGTCTGACTCGCCCATGCGCAGTTCACGTGCGATCAGGAACAGCGGGAACGTGACGCTGATCGCGATGGTGAACCCGCCGGCGATGTAGAGCCACACGAACTTGACGCCATGCTTCCTCGCTTCGATCACCATCAAGATGACGGCGGCAAGCAGAAACAACAGAATGTCAGCCGTCAGCGACCGGGAAGCCGGCGTGACCTTGGCGTCGTTGAGAAAGGCGCCCAGGAACTGGCCAGGCTTGTCGAAGTACGCCACATTCTGACTCCACGTGGCAATGAGCGCGGCGAGGGCGATAGCGCCGTACACGGCGCACAGGACCTTGCGGGAGGTGGGGATAGTTGTCACCAACTCACAGTAGAACGAGCATCTCTAGAAGGTGGCTCCTCGGGTGGCGGTCGCCCCGGCCGCCCCACTTACTGAGCCTGAAGATTTGCAGGAGAAGTTCGAGTGAGGACCTGCAGGATTTCAGGCTCGGCGCTGACGCTGCCACGCCTGACGACGCCGACGAGCGAAACTTGCTGACCACGATCTCGTTCTTCTGCTGCCGCTGAAGCCTGCACCGCTCATTGATCGGGCGCTGCTGACGATTATGCCTGCGTACCCGCAGAATTCGACTCCCGCTGTACCGCCCGCATCGGCGCAGCACGGTCGGCGCGGTCTAGCTCGCCGTCTTTAGGACCTGCCAATCACACTAACCGTCAATGGTTTTCACCCGATTATGGTGACTACGGAAGCAGCTGACCTCGCGATTTGTCGGGAGTGCAGATCGTTGGCGCCGTTCGCGTGCGGCGTGGGACGATTTGCTGATGGATCAGGACGATTCCAACGCGCGCAAAGCGGATTTGCGACCGGCCCAAGATGGTGCCGCAAAGGCGCCCCCACAGACACCCGGCTATCTGCGGCGGGGTCGACTAACGCTGTTAGGCCGTATAGCGATTGCTGTCACCCTCTTCGTGGGTGGACTGATTGTCGTCATCGTCGGCGTTGAGGCGAGGCTGAGCGGTGCAGAGCGGCTCGGTTTCGTGGTACTCGGAGCCGCACTCATGCTCTTGAGCGCGCTGCTTCCCGTCCGTTGGATAGTGAACTTCAAGGCGGAAACCGCCAAGGAGCAGGCGCTGCGAAAGCCCGGTACTGTCGAACTTCTCACGGCCGCATCAACTTTCAAAAGGTCCGCAGATGGAAATTCCTGGGAACTCAGGAGTGAGCTGCAGATCCTCCTGGACAGTGGCCCCACCTTTCGCGGGCCCTACCGCACGGCCGTGGAGGACTGGCGGTTGGAAGACTGGGGACGACCTCTTGACGCATGGTTTCGTGTCGGTGCGACTCTGCGGTGTCTGTACAACCCGACAAATCCCGACCAAGTGCTGGTGTTCCCGCACGCCACCCGGGGTACCGAAGTTACGTACAACGAACTCACCACTACGGGGCCGGACCATGTCTGGTTCTACTCGGCGACATAAGGCGCGTCTCGCACGACGCGGCCGTGGTGGGGATGGGGCACGACACCTCACTCGAAGTACATTGCCGACTATGACGACAAGCGCGAACGTGAGATCGTCGAATCCATGAGCCTGGTAACCGGACACGGCCCACTCAGCAGCAATCCAGCGGGGCGTTTCCATCCCCCGATTCCGCCCGGCGTTGTCTACGTCGAACCGCATCCGCGCCGCGTCCAAGCGTTCAAAGACGGCGCCCCGGTCATAGACACCGAGCGCGCGCTTCTGGTCCACCGGCCGGACCGACCGCTCAGTTACGCCTTCCCCACCGAAACAATCACAGACCTGCCCAGCGAACCAGTGGCCGAAGCGCCCGGATACGTGCAAGTCCCGTGGGACGCGGTCGACACGTGGCTCGAGGAGGGGCGCGAACTCGTCCACTACCCGCCCAACCCGTACCACCGCATCGACTGCCGCCCCACCAGGCGCCGGTTGCGCGTCACCGACGGCGACACCACGTTGGTCGACACCGACGACACGGTGATCGTCTTCGAGACCGCCCTAACACCAAGGCTTTACGTCAGCCCAAGACACGTTCGACAAGACCTGCTGACACGATCGGATACCTCGAGCTACTGCAACTACAAGGGCGTCGCGACATACTGGTCCAGCCCCACCACGAAGGACGTTGCCTGGAGCTACGAGGACCCCTACCCCGAAAGCCTGCACATCAAGGGGTTTTTCAGCTTCGATGACACCAAAGTTCAGGTGGACGCCGAACTTCCATAGGCGGGCTTGCCAAGTCTCAGTTCATGCTGGGCGATCATGTTCCGGAACACTTCCAGGGTTCCGCCGTAGATTCCGGTCGGCACTGCCAGCCGGAACAGGTACTCCGCCGCGCCATCTCCCGCCGAGCCGGCGACGTCGACCGGCAATGCCGACGCCGAACCCGCCACGTCCATCAGTTCGGCGGAGATATCCCGCATGGTCTGCGCGATCGCGACGCGCCCGTACATTCCGGGTGTGGACAACGCGGCCTCCAGTCGCGCGATGCTGCGGCCCAGTCGATGCACTACGGATTCGTCATCACGGTCCACGATCGAGGCCACCGTGTCCAGCGCCTCGGCCGCGATCGAGCCATGCTCGGACATTGCCGAAAGATTTTGCAGCCCATGGTCTTCCCGCTCGACCAGCCCGTGCTCAGAATCCAGCGCGGCCCGCATGACCGTCCACCCGGCATTGACCTCGCCGATGCGGTAGAGGTCGTCCACCCGCACATCGCTGTAGTAGACGATGTTGGTGCGGTCGTCGTCGACGGTGCGAATGGGTTGAATTTCGATGCCCGGCGAATCCAGCGGCACCAGAAACATGGTCAGATTCTTGTGCTTGGGGCCCTGGGGATCGGTATTGGTCAGCAGGAAGACATACCTGGCGTTCTGCGCGTTGGAGGTAAACATTTTGGAGCCGTTGACAATCCACGCGGAACCGTCGCGCACGGCCCTGGTCTTGCAAGTGGCGACATCCGACCCACCCTCGGGCTCGGTGTAGCCGAGGCAAAGCCGGATCTCTCCGGACAGCACCCCGGGCAGCACCAACTCCGTCAACTCCGGCGCACCGAATTGCTGCACCAGCCGCGCGACGACCGAAGTCGTTCCCCAGTGGTACCAAGGCGTGTGAGCGCGGCCGATCTCGAGGTGGAAGATGCGCCGCTGAACCGCGGTGAAGCCACCCTCAGACTCCGGCGTCCAGTCCCCGGCCAGGTAGCCCGCGGCGCCCAACGCCAAATGCACACCCTCGTCGAAGTTTTCGCCCGTTTCCCGATCACGCCGACGCACCTCGTCGGTCACGTGCTCGGTCAGGAAGGCGCGTGTCCGTTCCTGAAATGCCTTGTCCTCGTCGGAAAGCGCAACTCGTGCGAAGTCCATCTAGATCACGTCGATGACTTGGGTACGGAATTGTTCGATGCTGTCCAGCACATGCGCCATGCTGTCGCCGGGCAGGTGGACCTGCACCCAGGTGACGCCGAGCGCGGCCAGTTTGTCCAGGCCCCCAAGGTAGGCGTCGGCGTTGAAGCTTTCGCTGCCGGGGAAACCGCCCTCGAAGTTGCTGAACGTAATGTCGATCGCCGACGAGTCCTTGCCGGCCGCATCCAGGCGGCGGCGCAGATCGTCGATGCCCGCGGCGAGCTTTTCCAGCGAGTCGATGGAAGCGGTTCCGGCCGTGCGGGCCAGGCCCGCTGGAGCAGGAAACGGGCACCAACCGTCCCCGTAGTCGACGACGCGCTGCCGGGCGGCAGCGGTATTGCCGCCGATCCAGATCGGTGGGTTCGGCTGACTGACTGGCCGTGGGTGCGCCGTGATGCCGCGGGCGCTGAAATGCTTTCCCTCGTAGGAAATGTCGTCGGTGGTCCAGATCGCCCGGATGACCTGCAGCGCCTCCTCGAACAGCTCGGCGCGTTCGTCGTAGGAGACACCCAGGGCGGAGAATTCCCGCTTGAGATAGCCGACACCGACGGCGAGCGTGAACCGGCCGCCCGAGAGCAGATCCAACGTCGCACCGGATTTGGCCACCACGAACGGATTTCGGTAGGGCAACACCACGATGTTGGGAATCAGCCGCAACGTCGAAGTCCGTGCCGCCGCGAAACCCAGTGCCACGAACGGGTCTAGGGCGTCGTGACCACCGGCTTCCAGCCACCGCTGCGACGGGGCCGGGTGGTCGGTGAAGCCGAACCCGGCAAAACCGGCCGCCTCGGCCGCCGCCGCCACCGTCGCGATGCCGTCCCCGCTCGCCAATTCAGGGTTGTAGGGATGACTGTGCATCGGGTGGGTGATGGCGAAACGCATGGCACCTAGAACCGCGAACGCGCGTCGATGGACGTGTCGGTGGTGCGTAGCGGTCGAATCAACGCTTCCTGGGCAAAGGACGCCAGCAGCTCACCGGCTTCGGTGTGCACGGTGCCGCGGACATAGGACATTCCCGCGCCGACTTGGGTGCTCTCATGGGTGTAGAGCAGCCACCCGTCCCAGCGCACCGGCTCGTGGAAGGACACAAAGATCGTCATCGGCGCCGTGGACACGGTGAGGTGCGCCTGACTGGTGCCGATCCCCGGATGCGCGCGCATCGTGGTCGAGATCCCGAGGTGACCGGTGAAGTACGCGACGAGCGCCTTGGCCAGGTCGTCCCGCGCCGGCACGGGGTCGTAGTGCAGCCACGCGTACAGCTCGGGAGGCCCGACTTCGTCGGGGCTGTTGACGTCGACCACATCGACGAGCCGCAATTCCCGCCCGATCATCGGCATGTCCGAGACGTTGGCCTCAGCGGGACCCTTAACGTCGGGAAGCGGCAGTTGGTGACGGATCACGTCCTCCGTCGGGACGTCGGCAAGGATCGTCACACTCACACAGCGGCGGCCGTTCTGCATTGCGGCGACGACGGCCGTCGCCGTCGACCTGCCCTCGTTCACCACGTCGAGGACGAGTTCGATGGGGGGGCCGACGGCCACGGCCCGGGAGAACACCGCGTGCGCCGAGCGCACCGACTTGCCCTGGAACCGTTGCGCCACAGCCACAATCGCTTGCGCCACCACCTGGGTGCCCTCGACCACCTGGCGGCCGTCCTGGCCCGGGAGCCCGGTGTCGGCGACGAATCGATCGGGTCCGTCGGGCCGCACTTCGAATAGGTCCAGCAGCGCTTCGACCGTCCATTGCACCTGTTCGGAATCTGTCGTCACAGCGCACAGCGTGACATTTTGAGCCTTATTTGTAAAGGTCGCCACGGCGTCGCCAGGTTCGCCCCGTGCGGACATCTCGTTGACAGCGACACCCGAAGTGCGTGACACTTTTGCCGTGATTTGTAAAGGCTTGACGGGCCTGGTCCCGACACCGCTGACCAGCGGCTTTTGCTTCGGTGAGGGACCGCGCTGGTTCGAGGGACTGCTGTGGTTTTCGGACATGCTGGGCGAGGCGGTGCACACCTCGGACATGCGTGGTTCGCTGACCACCCTGCCGTTGCCCGGCCACACGCCGTCCGGCCTCGGATTCCGGCCCGACGGGACGCTGCTGATCACCTCGGCCGAGGACCGACTGGTGCTGGGCTACGACGGCGACACCGTCGACCTCGTCGCCAACCTGGCAGACCTGGCTCCGGCCAACCTGGGCGACATGGTCGTCGACGGCCTGGGGCGCGCCTACATCGGCGTGCAGGCCTTCACCGGTGGCGTCATCATCCGCCTCGATCCCGACAAAGATCCCGACCACAGCGCCACCGTCGTCGCGACCGACCTCGACTTTCCCAACGGAATGGTCATCACCCCCGACCACCGGAGGCTGATCGTCGCCGAATCGATGGCCCGGCGCCTGACCGAGTTCACCATTGGCGGCGACGGCGCGCTGCACGATCGCCGGGTGTTCGCCGACGGTTTGGACGGGCCACCGGACGGCATTGCCCTGGACGCCGAGGGCGGAGTATGGACGGCCATGACACTGGCGCACCAGTTCGAACGGATCGCCGCCGACGGGGAGGTGACCGACCGCATCGACATGGGCGACCGGGTCGCCATAGCCTGTGCACTCGGTGGGCCCGAGCGCCGCACGTTGTTCCTGCTGTCGAGCACGGATGCCTACCCCAAGCGGTTGGCCGGCACCCGGCTCTCCCGCTTGGACGCGGTGACGGTAGACATTCCCGGCGCCGGACTGCCCTGACCCAGGACCAAGAGGGAAAGATGACCGACTCCTACTACGAGCTGATCGACGACGCCGATCCGCTGGGCGAGAAGTTCCGGGCCACGGACCTGGCCCGAGGCACCTGGTCGGCGGCGATACAGCACGGCGCACCGGTGTCGGCGTTGCTGGTCCGTGCGCTGGAACGCGTCGCCCGACGCGACGACACCAGGCTCAGCCGCGTGGTCATCGATTTGTTGGGTGCGGTGCCCGCGGAAGGGGACCTGTGGGTTCGGTCGCAACTCGACCGCGGCGGCAAGCAGATCGAATTGGTGAGCGCCGAAATGCTGGCGCTCGGCCCCGACGGCGAGCCGCGCCCGGTCGCGCGGGCCAGCGGCTGGCGCTTGCAGCACCAAGACACCCAGGCCGTCGCGCACGCTGCGGCGCCCCCGCCCCGGCCAAGATCCGAGGCGCAGGACCGCAATCTCGCGGCCATGAAATGGGACCGCAACTACGTGCACAGCCTGGAATGGCTCTGGCTGACCGAACCGCTGCGCCCCGGTCCTGGCGAGTCCTGGATCAAGCCGATAGCCGACCTGGTCACCGGGGAGACGATGACGCCGCTGGAACGGCTGTTCGCGGTTGCCGACTGCGCCAACGGCATCGGAAGCAAGCTCGACATCACCAAATGGACGTTCCTCAACACCGATCTGGCCGTGCATGTGTTCCGGGTCCCCGAGGGCGAATGGATCGGTATTCGAGCCGAGACCAGCTACGGTCCCGACGGCATCGGGACAACGATCGGAACACTGTTCGACGAGCAAGGCGCGGTCGGGGCGATTCAACAGTCCGTGTTGGTCCGCAAGCGTCCGGAGAGGCAGTCATGAACCAGGCAGTCCCAGTGCCGGATGTCAACGGCGTCGACACCCCAACTCGCCAACGAATCCTGGCGGCCACCGCTGAGGTGCTCGGTCGCAACGGACAGACCAAGCTCAGCCTGTCGGAGGTCGCCGCTCAGGCCGGGGTATCGCGCCCCACGCTTTACCGCTGGTTCGGCTCCAAACAGGAGTTGCTGTCCGCTTTTTCAAGCTACGAGCGCCAGGTTTTCGAAACAGGTCTGGCCGAAGCGACCGCGGGACTCAAGGGGGTGGATCGGCTCGAAGCGGCGTTGCAGTTCATCGTCGATTTTCAGTACTCCTACTCGGGGGTGCGCATGGTCGACGTCGAGCCCGAGCACGTCATCGCACAGGTGTCCCGTGTCATTCCGGAAATGCGGGCCGGTCTAGAACGGCTGCTCCCCGGACCCAACGCGGCCGTCAAGGCGGCGACGGTGATCCGAATTGCCATCTCCCACTACATCGTTCGCAGCGACGATGCCGACGAGTTCCTGGCGCAGCTGCGACACGCCGTCGGGCTGAAAAACCCCGGCTGAGCACACCTCACTCGAACAACACGGCAGCATTCAGATAGCCGGTCGGGTCCAACGCGGCTTTCACCGCTCGCATCGCGGCGATGTCGGCGGCCTCCCGCGACATTCCGAGGTAGGCGCGTTTGCGGCTGCCGACCCCATGCTCGGAGCTGACATTGCCGCCGCACTCGGCGATCAGGTCCATCATGGCCGCGTACAAGCCCGGCTCCTGCTCGGGCGCACAACGAAGCACGTTGAGGTGCAGGTTGCCTTCGCCGATGTGGCCGAACAGCACCGGCATTGCCTCCGGAACTACAGCACCCACCAAATTGACTGCTTCCCTAGCGAATTCGCCGATAGCCGACAACGGCAACGAGACGTCGAACTTCACTGGCGACCCATATTTGCCCAACACGTCGGCCAGCGATTCCCGGACCCGCCACAACCGTTGTTGCGCAGCGCTATCCACCCCCACCGCCGGCTCCGCGCACACCCGCACTTCGGACAGTAACGCCGCGAGTCGTTCGGTCTGGTCGTGGTCGGCGGCCAATTCCACCAGCAACAACCAGTCACCTTCGACGGGCCGTTCCCCGCTCAACTCCGCGGCCCGGCCGTCCACCAGTTCCAGCGCGGCGATGCTTGAGACATCGCGGAATACCCGTCCGGCGTCAACGAGCGCATCCAGGTCGGCGAAGCCGCACACCGCCGTCACCCGGTGCGACGGCACCGGATGTAGCCGTAGGTCCAGGGCGGTGATGACCCCGAGAGTGCCTTCGGCGCCGACGAACAACGCGGGTAGGTCGTAGCCGGTGTTGTCGCGGCGAACCCGACTGTGCCTGCGCAGCACCGACCCGTCCGGCAGCGCCACGTCCAACCCGACCACCTGCTCGGCCATGTTCCCGTAGCGCACCGTGCGCAGACCTCCGGCGTTGGTCGACGCCATGCCACCCACCGTCGCGGTGTCGCGCGCGGAGAGGTCCACCCCGAACACGAACCCGGCGGCGCTGGCGGCCCGCTGCACCGCGGCCAGCGTGGCACCGGCTCCGACCGTCACGCGGCGTTCGACGGAGTCGATTTCGCCTACAGCGCTTAGCCTTTCGGTGGACAGCAGCACGTCATCATGCTCGGGAACGGTGCCCGCGACCAGGGAAGTGCGGCCGCCCTGGACGGTGACGTACGCCCCCGCATCCCGGCACACCCGCAAGACCGCGGCGAGCTCTTCGGCCGACGCCGGCCGCACCAGGGCGCTGGCTCGGCCGTGGTACCGGCCCGTGTAGTCGACGCTGCGACCGGCGAGCACGTCGGGATCGGTGACGACGTGGTTCGAGCCCACCACGGTGGCCAGGCTCGCGAGCATGCGCTAAGCCCCCATCTCGCGGACTTATCCGGCGCTGAAGTCTTTGTGGTTCACGTCCGTTACCAGACCGCCGTCGACGATGAACTCACTGCCCGTTGCGTAGGACGCCTCGTCGCTGGCGAGGAACACCACGAAGGTCGCGACTTCGCGTGCGTCGGCGGCGCGCCCGAGCGGGATGGTGACCATGTCCTCGGGCAGGTGGGCGGTCATCGGCGTGCGGATGAACCCCGGGTGCAGCGAGTTCACCCGGATGTTCAACGGCGCGAGTTCCAGCGCCGCCGACTTGGTGATGCCACGCACCCCCCACTTGGACGCGACATAGGGGTGCACCAGCGGCGCGCCGCGGATCCCCTCGATCGAGGACACGTTGATGATCGACCCACCGCCGGCCTCCGTCATCGGGTCGACGGCCGCCCGCATACCCAGAAAGGTGCCGGTCAGGTTGACGTCAATCACCTGCTGCCACTTGTCCATTCGGAACTCACGCAAGGGACCCGCCGCGACGATCCCGGCGTTGTTGACCAGCACATTGAGCTTGCCAAATTCCCCGACGGCCGTCGCAACCGCCGCTTCCCACTGCTCGAGTTGGGTGACGTCAAGGTGGACGTAGCGGGCCGAGTCGCCTAGCTCTGCGGCCAGGGCGCCGCCCTCGTCGTCACGCACGTCGCCAATCACCACCTTGGCGCCCTCCTGCACCAGCAGCCGCGCGTCTTCGGCACCCATGCCCCGCGCACCGCCGCTGATGAGTGCAACCTTGCCGTCTACCCGTCCCATGCAGTCGGGCTCCTTCCCGTTAATCCGTTGGTCCGTTAGGTGGTTACCAAGCCGGTTGGTGCGAATATCCCTTTGCCCGGTATCAGGGGCAGGTCGAGTGTCGTCCGGATGCCCGGCGGCGCGGCGACCACTGCGGGAACGGCGTTGACGATCCGTCCGGCGGCACCCAGGATCGCTGCGTAGTTGTGGTCACCATTACGGCTACTCGGAACGATATCGACGGTGTAGGAGGGCTCGCCGGTGATCTCCACCCGGTACGAACCCCCGCCGGCGGCCGGCTGCGGCCAGTCGGGGCGCAAGTCGGGCCGCAGCCGGGTGATGTGTTCGATGACGATCGCGGGATGTCCGTTGACCATGCCGCGGATTTCGAACTGCAGGCCGGCCAGCGTGCCCTTGGGCACCCGTCCCACCGCGATGTCGAAGTCTTCCGGCGCCGGTTCCCGTTGAATCGACTGGGTGATCTCGTCCACCTCGATGCCGAGCCCGGCGGCCAGTTGTCGGATCGCCGTTCCCCAGGCGAAGGTCAACACACCGGGCTGCAGCAGCATGGGGGCCTCGCCTGGCGGCAGATCCAGTGGCCGGCCGAACCCCATGTAGTGCATGACCTCGGCGCCGTCGTAAGACGCGTAGTCGGCGATCTCCATGCAGCGCACCTGCTCGACGCGCTGGCAGGTTCCAGTGAGCGCGAAGGGAATCAGGTCGTTGATGAACCCCGGGTCCACACCCGTGATGAATACGCTCGAATTCCCTTTCTGGGCAGCGTCTTCCACGCGTGCGATGTATTTGTCGGGCATGACGCCCCACGGGTACTGCAGCAATCCGGGCGACGATCCCACCACGTTGATGCCGGCGGCCAAGATGCGCATGATGTCGGACATCGCGTCGGGTATGCGGGTGTCGCCCATGGCGCAATAGACGACGCATTCCGGCCGCGTGGCCAACACAGCGTCAAGGTCGTCAACGGCCGCTATGCCGGTGCGCACGTCGACTCCGGCCATTTCTCCGGCGTCGCGGCCCACCTTTTCCTTCGTCGAAACGCATAGGCCCGTCAATTCGAATTGCGGGTTGGTGACGAGTTCAATCAGGGCCAGCCGACCGACATTTCCAGTGCCAACGTGGGCGACGCGAATCGCCATGACAGCCCTCCGTCCGACGTGCAGCTCTGCAACTTTCTAGACGGTAGTCCATGATTTTTCGGCCGATCGAGCCGCACTATGGTTGGCCCATGGCCGTACGTGAGGACGTCACCTTCACCGTTGGCGCCTCCGGTAAAGACCGGATCAGCGCCTGGTTCTACCGGCCGACGAGCGATGGCCCAGTCCCCGTGCTGGTGATGGCACACGGCCTGGGCGCCGTGAAAACCATGCGGTTGGACGCCTACGCCGAGAGGTTCAGCGCGGCCGGCTACGCCTGCCTGGTGTTCGACTACCGCAACTTCGGCGACAGCGAAGGGCAGCCGCGCCAGCTGCTCGACATCAAGATGCAGCTCGAGGACTGGTCCGCGGCCGTCGCCTACGCACACACCCTCCCCGGCGTCGACAAGAGCCGAATCACCTTGTGGGGAACGTCTTTTAGCGGAGGCCATGTCATCGCCACGGCGGCGCGGCTGCCTGGCATCGCCGCGGTGGTGTCGCAGTGTCCGTTCACCGACAGCGTCGCTTCCCTGCGCGCGATCAGCCCGGTGACCGTCGCGCGCATCACGGCGCGGGCGGTGCGCGACCTCATCGGGGCTCACGCCGGCAAGCCACCGGTGATGATCCCGACCGCAGCCAAGCCGGGCGACTTGGGGTTGATGACCGCACCGGATGCCTACCCCGGTTACCTGCGATTGGTGCCCGAAGGCCCGGCCGGCGCCACGATGCGCAACGAGGTCGCGGCCCGTTTCGGACTGAAACTCAGCACCTACCGTCCGGGCCGCAGCGCCAAGCAGGTCCGTTGTCCAATCCTGTTCTGGGTGTGCGAGACCGACTCGGTGGCGCCGGCCGGCCCAACGCTGCGATATGCCGCCCAAGCCCCCCGCGGCGAGGTAAAGACCTATCCCGAAGGCCATTTCGACATCTATGTCGGCGAGGCTTTCGAGCGCGTGATCGCCGACCAAATCTCCTTTCTCGACAAGCACCTCCGAACCGTTACCTAAGAAGATTGTCGAAATGCCGGACGTACCGGCGGGGCCGTTTTAGTCTCTCGGCATTACCTAATACCCGCGGTAGCGGATTAGCGGGTGGGGGAGGACGGGGAAATGTCGTACGTAGTTGCTGCCCCTGAGTTGCTGGCGTCCGCAGCCACCGACGTGCAGGGCATCGCGGCGGCCGTCAACGCGGCCAACGCTGCGGCCGCAGCCCGGACAACCGGCCTGCTGGCAGCGGCCGAAGATGAGGTATCCGCCCTGGCTGCGGCGTTTTTCAACGCCTACGCGCAGGAATACCAGGCGGTGGTCAAACAGGCCGGCCTCTTCGAGAGTCAGTTCACCCAGGCGCTGGCCGCCGCGAGCAACGCCTACGCGCAGGCCGAAGCGGCCAACGCGGCCCGGGTATCGACCGCGCTCAACTCGATCAACGCGCCCATCCAAGCGTTCTTGAACGGCGCCGCGGCCCCCGCGGCGGTCCCCGGTGGCGGTGGCGCCGTCGCCCTTGGCGCCCCGCCGCAAAGCCTGAACCTGGTGGGCAACATAACCGCGCTGATCATGGGCGGCACCAACAACCCGAAGCCGTCCAGCGGGTACATCAACGACATCAACACCCGGTTCATCCAGACGCTGTTCCCGGGCGCCATCCCGAAGGGATTGTTCACGCCCGAACAGTTCTGGCCCGTCACACCGGATCTCGGCAACATGACGTTCACCCAGTCCATCACCAAGGGCATGCAGCTGCTCGATCAGGCGGTCCACACCGAACTGCTCGCCAATAACAGCGTCGCCGTCTTCGGCTACTCGCAGAGCGCCTCGATCATCAGCAACTACATCGAAAGTCTTGCGGCGGCGGGCTTCCCCAACCCGAATGACCTCGCCTTTGTGATGGTGGCCAGCGGCAACAATCCCGTCGGCGGCCTGCTGGCACGCTTCCCGGGCTTCTACATCCCGTTCCTCGACGTTTCGTTCAACGGCGGGACCTTGGCGAACACTCCGTACGAGACGCACATCTACACGCTTCAATACGACGGCATCGGCCACACGCCGCAGTATCCGCTCAACATCCTGTCCGACATCAACGCCATCATGGGTTACTTCTTCGTGCACGGCGGCGTGACGGACCTGACGGCGGCCGACCTGGCCAACGCGGTTCCGCTACCCACGTCCCCGGGCTACGCCGGCAACACGTCGTACTACATGTTGCTGACGCAGGATCTGCCTCTGTTGCAGCCGATCCGCAACATCCCATTCGCCGGCCCGGTCGTCGCCGACATCTTCCAGCCGGTGCTCCGGGTGATGGTCGACCTGGGTTACTCCGACTACGGACCCACCGGCATGTACGCGGACATCTCGACCCCAGCCGCGCTGCTCAACATTCCCAACCCGCTCACGGTGGGCTACTACCTGCTCACCGGGAGCTTGCTGGGGCCCTACGGCGCCGCGGTGGGACTCGGCGTAGATATCGGATTGTGGGGTCCGGAGCACTTCCCGGACGTCTATCCGTGGATCCCCTCGACCAACCCAGGGCTGAACATCAACTTCGGCCAGCAACAGGTGACATTGCTGTCGCTGCTCAGCGGCAGCCTGGGCGACGCTCTGCACATCATCCCGCCCATCGACTGGTGAGCCCTGCGGGTTCAGGAACCCAGCGGCGACGTCGTTCGAATCGTCTCGTCGCGGATCAACCCGCGCAGCAGCGCCTTACTGAACTCGGCGGCAATCTCCTCGGCGGTGCGCCGTCCGTGCGGGCGCAGCCAGCGGTAGCTGCCTAACGTCATCCCGATGTAGCCCAGCGCCACCACGTGGGAGTCGCACTCATAGAACTCGCCACTGGCGATCCCGCGGTCGATCACGCCGTGCACGTGCTCGTAGACCTGGGCTTCCTTCTCCCGGACCTCTGCCACCTGTTCGGGCGTGAACCACTCGGTGATGTAGGGCTGCTCCTGGAAGTACACGGCCGCGCGCTCCGGATTGTCCGCGATACCGACCAGCAGTCGCGCCGTGTATTGGTACAGCGCCTCGCGCGCCGTCCAGGACGGGTCGTCGTGCAGGGCGGCCAGCGTGCCTTCGGCCGCCTGGCGATAAATGTCGAAGAGGATCAGCGATTTGCTGGCGTAGTAGTGGTAGACCGTCGCCTTGTTCAAGCCGACCACGTCGGCAACGTCGTCCATCCGCGTTCCGTGATACCCACGTGCCGCGAACAGCTTGGTCGCGACGGCCAGCAACTCCTCACGGCGGGAGAGCCCGGTTTCAGATGCCATCCGTTACTCGCTAACTGCCTCTACCAATCAACTGGTTGTTCAGTTTATGCAAGGCCGCCGCAGCCTGTTGCACCGACGCCGATGTGATTAGACTTGGTAACGGAGTACGTCGCGAAACGATGACGAGCGCAAAGGTGGGAGCCCCATGGACCCGAGCCCTGACTACGACGTGAGCGACGAAATCGAGTTCTTCTTCGGATACCTCACCTGGGGCCTGCGGGGCGTCGAGTCCGGCAACGGCTATCCGCCGCCGTCCTACCCGCCCGTTTAGACCTTTAGTGGCCGTGACCCGCTAGCGAGCTAGCGGGTCCAGAGATACCTAGAGAGCCTTCAACTCCTCAGCGACCTCGGTCACCGATTTCTTCGCGTCGCCGAACAGCATCGTGGTGCCCTCGCCGTAGAACAGCGGGTTGTCGATGCCCGCGAATCCCGAGTTCATCGACCGCTTGAGCACAATCACCGACTTGGCCTTGTCCACGTTGAGGATCGGCATGCCGTAGATCGGGCTGGATGAATCGTTACGGGCCGCGGGGTTGGTGACGTCGTTGGCGCCGATGACGATCGCGACGTCGGTACGCGCGAACTCGTCGTTGATGTCGTCCATGTCCTTCATGGCGTCGTAGTCGACCTCGGCCTCGGCCAGCAGCACGTTCATGTGCCCGGGCATCCGGCCGGCCACCGGGTGGATGGCGTACTTCACCGTCACACCCTTGTCCTCGAGCAGCGACGCCATGTCCTTCACCGCGTGCTGCGCCTGCGCGACGGCCAGGCCGTAGCCCGGCACCACGATCACCTGGTTGGCGTAGGCCATCTGAATCGCGGCGTCCGCCGCCGAGGTGGACTTGACGTGCTTGTCGCCGCCACCATCGCCGCTGGGGGCCACGCCGCCGCCACCGAAACCACCGGCGACGATGGCCGGGATCGAGCGGTTCATCGCCTTGGCCATCAGGTTGGTCAGGATCGAGCCGGACGCGCCGACGATCATGCCGGCCACGATCATGGCGGTGTTGTTCAACGCCAACCCGGCCGCCGCGGCCGAGAGGCCGGTCATCGCGTTCAGCAGGGAGATGACGACGGGCATGTCGGCGCCGCCGATCGGCAGCACCACCATCAGGCCCAGCACACCCGCCGCGGCCAGCAGTCCGATCATCCACCACAACGGTGCTCCCCCGGTGCCGGGATGCGCGTTCACGCCGATGTACACCGCGGCCGCCACGGCCCCGGCCAGCAGCAGCAGGTTTACCGGTTGCTGCAATTTACCGAAGCCGATCGGCGCGCCGGAGATGATCTCCTGCAGCTTGCCGAACGCGATGATCGAGCCCCAGAACGAGATCGAACCGATGATCGCGGCGAACAGCGAAGCGACCACGATGTGCACGGTCGGCGATTCACCGTGCTGGAAGTCGGAGAAGCCGGACGTCTGAATGAACTCCGACAACGCGATGAGGGCGACGGTGCCGCCACCGACACCGTTGAAGAACGCCACCAGCTGCGGCATCGCGGTCATCTTGGTCAGCCGCGCGGGCGGCACCCCGAGCACGACACCCACCACCAGGCCCGCGATGATCAGCGGCCACTGGGTGGTGTTCCTGATCATGACCAGCGTGGCCCCGACGGCGATGGCCATGCCGACCGCGGCGATCAGGTTTCCGCGCACCGCGGTCTTGGGTCCCGTCAGGCCCATCAAACCGTAGATGAACAGCGAGAAGGCGAGGATGTAGAGGCTGATCACCAAGTAGTTCATTTGGCAATCGCCTCCTTCTCGTCGGCCTTGGCGGCCGGCAGGGGCTTCTTCTTGCCCTTGAACATGCCCAGCATGCGGTCGGTGACGATGAAGCCGCCGATGACGTTCAACGTGCCGAACACCACGGCCACAAACAGGATGATCTGCACGGCCAACGAGGGGTTCTCGACCCGGCCGAATACCACCAAGGCACCGAGCACCACGATGCCGTGGATGGCGTTGGTGCCCGACATCAGCGGGGTGTGCAGCGTGTTGGGCACCTTGGAGATCACCGCAAATCCGACGAAGCCGGACAGGATGAGAATCGCCAGGTTAGCTAGAAGTTCGTCGTACATCTCTAGGAGTCCTTCTCCGACTTTTGGCGGGTCACACACGATTCCGCGATGACTTCGTCGTCGAAGTCCGGGGCCAGTTTGCCGTCCTTGATCAACAGGTCCAGCAGCGCAGTGATGTTCTTGCTGTACAGCTCGCTGGCGTGCTCCGGCATCGTCGCCGGCAGGTTCAGCGGTGAGGCGATGGTGACGTCGTGCTTGACCACCGTCTTGCCCGGTTCGGTCAGCTCGCAGTTGCCGCCGGTCTCGCCGGCCAGGTCGACCACCACGCTGCCGGGCTTCATGGCCTCTACCGCCGCAGCGGTCACCAGCCTCGGTGCCGGCCGGCCCGGCACCAGCGCGGTGGTGATCACCACGTCGAAGCCGCTGATCGCCTTTTCCAGCGCCTGCTGCTGCTGGGCGCGCTCTTCTTCGGTGAGCTCTCGGGCGTACCCGCCCTCACCGGCGGCGTCTATGCCGACATCGAGCCACTGCGCGCCCACCGAGCGCACCTGGTCGGCCACCTCGGGCCGCACGTCGTAGCCGGTGGTCCGGGCGCCCAGCCGCTTGGCCGTCGCCAACGCCTGCAGCCCGGCCACGCCGACGCCGAGCACCAGCACCGTGGCGGGCTTCACCGTGCCCGCCGCCGTCGTCAACATCGGGAAGAACCGGGTCAGCTCCGACGCCGCCAGGAGTACCGCCTTATAGCCGGCCACGTTGGCTTGCGACGACAAAGCGTCCATCACCTGGGCCCGGGAGATACGCGGGATGGCCTCCAGGGCGAAGGCCTGCACGCCGGCCTGCTTCAGTGCGCCGATGGAGTTCTCGGCGTTGCGCGGTGCGAGGAAGCCGATCAGCGTCTGCCCGCTGCGCAGCCGGCCGACTTCTTCGGCGTTGGGCGGGGCGACCTTGACGACGATGTCGGCGCTCCATGCGTCCCCGATCGTGGCACCCGCGTCGGTGTAGAGCGCGTCGGGAAGCAGCGCCCCCTCCCCTGCACCGGCCTCGACAACGACCGCGACACCACTGCTGACCAGCGACGCGACCGCCTTCGGTACCAGCGCAACGCGCCGCTCGTCCGGTCCGGATTCGGCCACCACCCCGACCCGCAAGGCGTTGTTTTGCGCATCTGTCATGGCGCGTATGTCTACTTTCTGTACACTGCTGCACTACCAAAGAGATATTTCTCGGCCATGCTCCGCTGCAGGTCGAGCTCCGAAGTACCGCCGCTCGGTCTCAGCGATCGGCACATCGTTGATACTTGCTTCGCGGCGTGACATTAACCCGCTTGGGGTGAATTCCCAAAGTTCATTGCCGTAGCTGCGGTACCACTGGCCGTTCTGGTCGTGGCTTTCGTACTGAAACCGCACCGCGATGCGGTTGTCGTGGAAGCACCACAAACTCTTGCGTAGCGAGTAGTCGAGCTCGCGTTGCCACTTGCGAGTCAGGAACGCCACTATCTCTTCTCTACCGACGACGTGCTCGTCGCGGTTTCGCCATTCCGAGTCGACCGTGTAGGCCAGGCTGACGCGCTCGGGATCGCAGGTATTCCACGCGTCCTCCGCGGCCTGGACCTTCTGCAGCGCGGTCTCAAGGGTGAACGGAGGAAATGGCGGGCGAGACTCGGTCATGACCCGAACCTACGGCGAGCAGACACAAAATCGTATAAATCGACCCTCTCGCATACGAGTTTGCGTCTGCTCGTGCGCGCTCGCCCGTGGGGCGCCCAAGCGGGTGTCATATCGTGGCGGAATGGACTTTGCGATGTCGCCCAAGGCCATCGACTATCAGCAGCGGTTGACCGACTTCATGACGGAATACGTCTTTCCGGCCGAAGCCGAATACGAAAAGTACCGCCGGCAGGCGGGCCACGACGACCACACCGTTCCGCCGGTCGTCGAGGAGTTGAAGACCAAAGCCAAGGCGGCCGGACTGTGGAACCTGTTCCTGCCCGCGGTGTCGGGGCTGACCAACCTGGAATACGCCCCGCTGGCCGAGCTGACCGGCTGGAGCCTCGAGATCGCGCCCGAGGCGATCAACTGCGCGGCCCCGGACACCGGCAACATGGAAACGCTGCACCTGTTCGCCACCGAGGAGCAGCGCAAGCAGTGGCTGGAGCCGCTGCTGAACGGTGAGATCCGCAGCGCCTTCTCCATGACCGAACCGGCCGTTGCCAGCAGCGACGCCCGCAACATCGAGACGTCGATCGTGCGTGACGGCGGCGACTACGTCATCAACGGCCGCAAGTGGTGGACCTCCGGCGCGGCGGACCCGCGCTGCAAGATCCTCATCGTCATGGGCCGCACCAATCCCGATGCGGCGAGTCACCAGCAGCAGTCGATGGTCCTGGTTCCGATCGACACCCCCGGGGTCACGGTCGTGCGGTCGACAACGGTGTTCGGCTGGCAGGACCAGCACGGGCACTGCGAGATCATCTACGACAACGTCCGGGTACCGGTGACCAACCTGCTCGGCGAGGAGGGCAGTGGCTTCGCGATCGCCCAGGCCCGGCTGGGCCCGGGCCGCATCCACCACTGCATGCGCGCCCTCGGTGGGGCCGAACGCGCGCTGGCGATGATGGTGGACCGGGCGCAGAACCGGGTCGCCTTCGGCCGGCCGCTCTCCGAGCAGGGCGTGGTCCGCGAGGCGATTGCCAAGAGCCGCAACGAGATTGACCAGGCCAGGTTGCTGTGCGAGAAGGCCGCCTGGACGATCGACCAGCACGGCAACAAGGCGGCGCACCTGCTGGTGTCCCAGATCAAGGCGGTCGCACCGAAGGTGGCCTGCGACGTCATCGACCGCGCCATCCAGCTGCACGGGGCCGCCGGCGTCAGCGACGACACCGTGCTGGCCCGGCTGTACGGCTGGCATCGAGCCATGCGGATTTTCGACGGCCCCGACGAGGTGCACATGCGAACCATCGCCCGCGCCGAGCTCGGCCGCGAGAAGTCTCCGTTCGCCGCGGCGGTCACCTGACATGGCCGCCCGAAACCTGGCCGGAGCGTGGAACTTTCGTGACGTTGCCGACGGCACCGGCGCGTTACGGCCCGGGCGGCTGTTCCGGTCCAGCGAACTGAGCAGCCTGGACGACGACGGTCGCGAGACCCTGCGTCGGCTGGGCATCACCGACGTCGCCGACCTGCGCGCGGCCCGCGAGGTTGCCCGGCGCGGACCGGGACGGGTGCCCGACGGCATTGAAATCCATCGGTTGCCGTTCCCCGATCTCGGCGAGAGCGACAGCGGCACCGATGAGGAAGCACCGCACGAATCGGCGTTCAAGAAGCTGATGATGGAGGGCGCCAACGGCGAGGCCGACCAGTCGGAAGAGGCCATCAACGCGACCGCCGTCCGCTACATGACCGACGAATATCGCGAATTCCCCACGCGCAACGGAGCGCAACGCGCGGTGCATCGAGTGTTCACCTTGCTGGCGGCTGGGCGCCCGGTGCTCACGCACTGCTTCGCGGGTAAGGATCGCACCGGCTTCGTTGTCGCGACGGTGCTGGAAGCCGTCGGGGTGGACCGCGACCTGATCATCGCCGACTACCTGCGCAGCAATGAGGCCGTGCCGCAACTGCGCGCCCGGCTCACCGAGATGATTCAGCAGCGCGCCGATGTGGAATTGACCGAAGAGGTGGAGACGTTCACCAAGGCTCGGTTGTCCGACGGGGTGCTCGGCGTGCGTGCGGAATACCTCGAAGCCTCTTGGCAAACCATCGACCAGCACTACGGATCGCTCGACGGTTACCTGCGCGACGCGGGTGTCACGGAGGACGCCGTCGACAGGCTCCGCAGCACACTGCTGGATTGACAAATCGGGGCCGTTGTTCAGATAACGCGCCTTCTCGCGGGTCTACCGAGACAGCGGGGCCACCCCCGATTTACGCTTGCGCAAACTGCCAAGACGGGGCCCGTCCCCCCAGCGGTCCGAGAGGATTGTGTCGATGTCGTTTTTGATCGCCGAGCCCCAAGCGCTTGCCGGTGTCGCCACGAACATCGAAGGAATTGGTTCGGCGCTCGCCACCGCCAATTCCGCTGCGGCAAGCGAGATATCGGGTATCGCTTCGGCGGCCGCCGACGAGGTGTCCACCGCCATCGCGGAAGCGTTCGGTCGCTACGGCCAAGAGTTCCAGTCGGCGTTCGCGCAGGTGCACGCATATCACACCCAATTCCAGCAGTCGCTCACCAGTGCGGCGAACGCCTACGCGAGCGCCGAGGCCAACATCGCCACCAGCCTGCAACAGTTGCTGGGCTTGACGTCCTATACGCCGCCGAACTTGCAGCCCGGCGTCGTCCCGCCGTTCCCCGCAAACGATGTTTCGATCTTCATCGGCGGCACAGGAGTCCCCATACCGTCGCAATCGTTCGTCACAAAGGCGAACAACCTCTATGTCCGTTCCGCGATGACGCTGCAGTCGCTGGTGACGCCCGAGCAGTTGTACCCGATCACCGGTGTGCGCAGCATGCCGCTGGACACCTCGGTGCAAGAGGGCATAACGATTTTGGAGAACACCCTCTACGACCAGATCGTCACCCAGGGCAATTCGGTGACCGTCTTCGGCATTTCGCAGAGTGCCATCATCTCGTCGCTGTTGATGCGCAACATCGCCGCCGGCACCTCGATCTTCGGTGCGACGCCACCCGATCCCAGCATGCTCAACTTTGTGCTCACCGGCAACGAGATGAACCCCAACGGTGGCATGCTCTCCCGCTTCCCCGGTTTGTCTCTGGCGAGCCTGGGGCTGACGTTCTACGGTGCGACGCCTGCAGACACGATCTACCCGGTAGCCAACTACACGCTGGAGTACGACGGCTTCGCCGACTTCCCGCGCTACCCGATCAACCTGCTCGCCGATCTCAACGCAATCATGGGCATCGTTTACGTCCACACCACCTACCTGGACCTGACCCCGGCCCAAATCGATGGCGCACTGCAGCTGCCTACCTCTCCGGGCTACACCGGCAACACCACCTATTACGTGATTCGCACCGAGAACCTGCCACTGTTGGAGCCGCTGCGGGCCGTCCCCGTCATCGGCAATCCCCTGGCCAACCTGTTCCAGCCGACCGCCAAGGTGCTCGTCAACCTCGGCTACGGCGACCCCAATTACGGCTTCTCAACCAGCTACGCCGACGTGCCGACGCCGTTCGGTTTCCTTCCGGACATTCCCCCGCAGGTCATCGGCGATGCTTTGGTCGCCGCGGGCCAGCAGGGGGTCGCGGACTTCACCCGGGACATGCAAGCGCTGGCCTCGCAACCGGTCACCCTGCCGACCTTCGCCCTGCCGTCGCAGACGGGCTTTGCGAACACTGCGGTGCAGCTCCCCACTCCGGAAAAGATCGTCAATACTGCGGCGTCGATCATCTCGACCGACTACGGCGTGCTCCTGCCCACCGCGGATATCCTGCTCTCCCTGGTGACCACGCTGCCGCTGTACAACACGCAGCTCTTCCTGACGCAACTCGCCGCGGGCAACCTGGTCAACGCCTTCGCATATCCCCTGGTGGCCGACCTGGGGCTGGCCTCGATCGCGGGCGGGGTCGAGTTCCTCGTTCTCGTCGAGGCTTTAGCGAACAACGTCCAAGACCTCCAGGCGCTCTTTGCGTAACCGCAGCCGGACATGCGCAGGCTGCTTCGGACCTGCGCCGGAACACAGTTGGGTTATTCATCGGATTTTCACATGTTAAGCGCGACAGAGTTCTAGTCTGACTAGTGTTCGCGCTCATATTGGGCGCGAGCGGCTCAACGCGAAAACGAAATTCCCTGCCCGTGAAGGGGTTAGACGATGTCGTTCCTAGCAACCCAACCGCAGCTGATGACCCTCGCCGCCGAGAACCTGGCCGGGATCCAAACGGCGATCGCAGAAGCCAGCGCGACGGCCGCGGGTCCGACCACCGGATTGGTGGCAGCCGCCGCCGACGAGGTATCAGCCGCCATTTCGAACCTGTTCGGCGCATTCGGCCAGGAGTACCAGGGCCTCGTCCAACAGGCAGAGGCCTACCACAGCGCGTTCGTCCAGGCGCTCACCGCCGGGGCCAACGCGTACACCCAGGCCGAGGCGGCTAGCCAACAGCTGCTGGCTGGCGCATCGGGAGCCGCGGCACCGGCACAGACCGCTTTGCTTGGCGACACCTTCGCCTGGATCATCGGCGGTAGCGGTACCCCGATACCGTCGGCAACCTATGTGGACCAGGTGCTTCGCTACGTCCGCGAAGCATTCACCGTGAACCCGGGGAACTTCCTACCCCTGTTCACCCCCGAGGGGCTGCAGCCGATCTACACCGGCATCAAGAGCTTGCCGCTGAACACCTCGGTAAGTCAGGGCATCCAAATCCTCGACTTCAACATCAAGAACACACTGGCCAACCCGCCGGTCGGCGTTCAGAGCGTCGCCGTTCTCGGCTATTCGCAGAGCGCGATCATCGCATCGCTGGAAATGCGAAACCTGATGAACCCGCTGCTCAACCCCACGCCACCAGCACCAGACCAGCTCGGCTTCACGCTGCTCGGCAACCCGATGAATCCCAATGGCGGCCTGCTCGCGCGCTTCCCGGGGCTGAGTCTGCCGAGCCTGGGGTTGGACTTCTATGGCGCGACCCCGCCCGACACTCCGTACCCGACGAACATCTACACGCTGCAATACGACGGATTCGCCAGCTTCCCCCGCTACCCGCTCAACTTCCTGTCGGACCTGAACGCCTTCCTGGGCATCCAGACCATCCACGGCAAGTACCCGAGCCTCGACATCAACAACCTGCCCCCCGGCTACGACGTCGTCACCTTGCCGGGCTCCGAATCACTTACCGGCGTGGGGGAAACCAACTACTACATGATCACCCACCCGGACCTGCCGATCATGGCGCCGATCAAGGCGATTCCGATCATCGGCGGCCCGCTCAACAGCCTCCTCGAGCCCAACATGCGGATCCTGGTCAACTTGGGCTACGGCGACCCGAACTTCGGCTACCCGACCGGACCGGCCAACGAGCCCACCCCGTTCGGGTTGTTCCCGGACGTGGATTACGTTCAGGTCGCCGGCATGCTGGCCAACGGAACGCAGCAGGGCTTCACCAACATGATGGCCGACATCACCGGAATGACTCCGTCTGCCGAAAGCCTGCCCGCTACGCTCACGTCGTTCCTCGGATCGGGCAGCACGGCCGCTACCAGCGTGCTATCCGCGGCGCCGACCTCGGCGACCGACGTCATCCGTTCCATACAGTCGGCGAACACGAACATCACCAACGCGTTCACGAATGCGACGTCGAACGCCTACGCGTTGTTCCTTCCGACCCTGGACATCGGGAACGCGCTCGTGACTACGATGCCCTCCTACGACATCAACCTGTTCCTCGACGGCGTGGCGCAGATGATGGAGGGCGACATCGCGGGCGGGCTCGCCTACGCACTCGTCGCTCCCGTGGCTGCCGACACGGCGATCGTCACGCTAGCAGCCGGCTTCCAATTCATCGTCATCCTCAACACGATCGAGGCGATACTCGGAATCGGCTAACGGCGAACTAGCCGGGCTCCGCTCAGGGCTCCAGCACCAGCTTGCCCAGCACACCGCCATCGTCCAGGCTCTGCAACGCTTCCCGCGCTTCGGACAACGGATAACGTTGCGGCGGAGGCGGTCTGAGCCCGAGATACACCAATTGGTTTAGCCGCGAAGAGAATATGGCGGCCGAACCCGGGATCTTGTTGAGGTATTCACCCCAGGCGACGCCCACCACGCTGATGTTGCGCAACAGCAACCGGTTCACGGTCAGAGTGGGGATGCTGCCGGCGGCAAAACCGATCACCAACAACTTGCCGTCGATGGCCAGCACCCGGACGGCGTCATCGAAGCTGGGTCCGCCAATCGGGTCGACGACGATGTCCACTCCCCAACCGTCGGTGTGCTTGAGCACCTGGTCGGCCCAGCCGTCGGTCAGCGGCAGCACGACGTCCGCACCCAGGGACGAGACGTAGTCGACCGCGCCCTCTCGGTGCACCACCGCGATCACCTTGCCGGCGCCCATGGCCTTGGCGATCTGAATGGCCGCAGTGCCGACCCCGCCGGCGGCGCCCAGCACCAGCACCTTGTCGCCCGTCTGCATCTTCGCCCGGTGGGCCAGGCCGAAGTACATGGTGTTGTAGTTGACCAGCAACGACACCGCTTCGGCATCGTCGAGTTCCGGTGGGCTGCGGACCACATTGGACACCGGCACGGCCACCTGCTCCGCATAGCAGCCGAGCACCCCGAAGGCCGAAACCCGTTCTCCCACCCGGAATCCCGAATCCGGCGGCGCTGACCGGACGACGCCGGCGCATTCCATGCCGGGGACGAACGGCGGGGGCAACTTCAGCTGGTATTCGCCCTTGCTGAGCAGCAAATCCGGAAAGCACACCCCCGCCGCGCGCACGTTGATGACGACGTGCTCATCGTCATCGGGGACGTCGTCGATCTCGGCGTAGACGATGCCGGACGGGCCGGAAAGCTCTTGTACAACAGAAGCTTTCATTGACGCACAAGAGCTTTCTGCCGAGAACTACAGTTTGAATCCAGCTTTGGTCGCGGCCGACAGGTCGGTGATCTCGCCCCAGTGCTCCGCGACGTCCTGCACCGACGGCGGGTTGTCGAAGTTGACGCCCTCGTTCTGGAACAGGGCGGTGCGCTGCACCTTGCCGCCACCGACAATGAACACCGACCCACTGTCCGGGTTTTCCTCGGTGCACAGGTAGGCCACCACCGGTGCGACGAATTCCGGCGTCAGCTTCTCGAGCACCTCCTTGGGCATGATGTCCTCGGTCATCCGGGTGGCGGCGATCGGGGCGACGGCGTTGGAGTGAATGTTGTACTTGGCCCCTTCGAGCGCCAGCGTGTTGATCAGGCCGACCAGGCCGAGCTTGGCCGCCCCGTAGTTGGATTGGCCGAAGTTGCCGAACAGCCCACTGGTCGAGGTGGCGACGACGACGCGCCCGAAACTCTGCTCCCGGAAGTGCGGCCAGGCGGCGCGCAGGACGTTGTACCCGCCGTACAGGTGCACCTTCAACACGGCGTCCCAGTTCTCGTAGGTCATCTTGTGGAAGGTGCCGTCGCGCAAGATACCGGCGTTGCTCACCACACCGTGCACGGCACCGAACTCGTCCAGCGCCGTCTTGATGATGTTGGCCGCGCCCTCCTCGGTGGCCACGTTGTCGTAGTTAGGAGCGGCGCGACCACCGGCGTCACGGATCTCGGCGACCACCTGATCGGCCATCGCGGACCCGGCGCCCGTACCGTCGCGGGCACCGCCGAGGTCGTTGACGATGACGCTGGCGCCCTCTTTGGCGAGAGTGAGGGCGTATTCGCGGCCCAACCCTCCGCCTGCTCCGGTAACTACGATGACGCGATCCTGCACTCCGGGCATCAGGTTCCTCTCTAACTTGCAGTCTGTTGACGCGGTTGACTTACACGGTGTGGACGGCCCGGTGCTGGCCGGGCCGATGAGATAGCCGTCAGGCTAGAACAGCCGACGGGCCAGCTTGAAGGCGCGCTCGGTGTAGGGCGGGTAGATGATCTTGGAGAAGTCCGGCCGCGTCGGCTTGGTCAGCACCGACTTGCGGTGACTGAACTCCTCGAATCCCCACTTGCCGTGGTAGGCGCCAATGCCGGAGTCGCCGACGCCGCCGAACGGTAGCTTGGCCGTCGACACCTGGAAGGCCAGGTGGTTGACCAGCATGCCGCCCGCCGGGACCTCCTTGATCACCCGCTCGCGGGTCTCCTTCGACTTGGTGAACACGTAGGCCGACAACGGTTTGGGCCGCGAGTTGATGAAGTTGATTGCGTCATCGAGCGACTTGACCGTGAGCACGGGCAGGATCGGCCCGAAGATCTCGTTCTGCATCAGCGGACCGTTCACGTCCGGATCGACGACGACGGTCGGCTGTATGCGCAGGGTCTCCGGGTCGCACTGGCCGCCCACGGCGATCTTGGCTTTGCCGCCGTTCTTCACCTCGGCTTCGGCCTCCTTGAGGTAGCCGCACAACCGGTCGAACTGGCGCTGGTTGACGATGCGCAGTCCCTTCGGGTTTTCTCCGGACCGGTACCTGGCGAGGGCCTCGCCCATCTTGCTCACCAGTTCGTCACGGATCGACTCGTGCGCCAACACATAATCGGGCGCGACGCAGGTCTGACCGGCATTCATGATCTTGATCCAGGCGATCCGCTTGGCCGCGACGTCGACGTCAGCGTCGGCCGCCACGATCACCGGGCTCTTGCCGCCGAGCTCCAGCGTGACCGGAGTCAGGTGCGGGGCCGCACCTTCGTAGACCTTGCGGCCGATCTCGGTGCCGCCGGTGAACATGACCCGGTCCAGACCCTGGGCAATGAGTTCCTGGCTCACCGCGCCGTCGCCTTCGATCACCGCGACCGCGTCCTTGTCCAGGTACCGCGGAACCAGTTCGGCCATCAGGCGCGCCGAGGCGGGAGCCATCTCCGACGGCTTCAGAATGACTGCGTTCCCGGCGGCAAGCGCGCCCACAGCCGGTCCGAGCGTCAGGTAGAACGGGTAATTCCAGGCGCCGATGATCAGCACCGTGCCGTAGGGCTCGTACTCCACCCAGCCGCGACCGGGCAGCTGCGGGGCCTCGAGCAGCAGGTACTTGCGCCGCGTCCACCGCTTCACCCGCTTGGCCGCGTACTTGGCTTCGCCGGCCGTGGTGGCGATGTCGGCGATGAACGCCTCCACCCGGTTGCGGTCCAGGTCTTCGGCGAGCGCCTTGCTGATCGCGTCCTCGTTCTCCTCCATCAACTGCGCCAGCGCAAGTAGCTGCCGCTTGCGCCACTCGATGCTGCGGGTACGTCCCGACGCGAAGGTCTTGCGCAGGCGCGCGACCGTTGCCGGGACGTCTGTTGACGGAGCCTCACCGTTGGTGGGTGCGGCTTTGGGTAGGGAATCGGTGGTCATCGTTGTCCTTCCTTCCCGAGGTGCCCATCGCAGTTCGCGTGCGGCCGCCTATCGGTGTTACCGCGATCCTAGTCATCTCTAGGAATCAGCAGTAGGACGGCAACCGGAAAGATTAGGACGTCAGGCTTTGTTCGCCGTCACGAAGCTGTTCGCAAACGGCCGATCATCGGCCTGCGGCGGCCTGCCGAGCCGCACTGCCTCGTCGCGCGCACTCACCGAACGGGTGTCCCAACCGTGCGCGGCAAACCAGTCGACCGGGTCCGGGCGGCCCTCGTCGTCGAACCAGAGTTCGAACGGGTTGAACGAAGTGTCTTCGCCGCGCGCCGCGCGCTTGGCACGCAACCTGGCCCAAGTCTGTTCGGCCTCTTTGCGTCGCGCCTCGTCCACCCCGAACATTTCCACGGCCACCCGGCTGCCCGGGGCGCTGATCGTGTCGATGGAGGCGAACATGGCTTCCTGCGCCGGTCCGGGCAGAAACGGCAGCAATCCTTCGGCCAGCCACGCCGTGGACTGGGTGACATCAAAGCCGTTGTCCCGCAGCGCTTGCGGCCAATCGTGACGCAGATCGACGGCCACCGCCCGCCGGACGGCGGTCGACTTGGCCCCGTGCGCGGCAAGCGTCTGCGACTTGTACTCCAGCACTTTGGGCAGATCGATCTCGTACACCGTGGTGCCGGCCGGCCAGTCCAGCCGGTAGGCGCGCGAATCCAGCCCCGCGGCCAGGATGACCACCTGCCGCACCCCGGCCGCGGCGGCGTCGGTGAAGAAGGCGTCGAAGAAGTGCGTGCGCACGGCCTGGTAGTTGATCATCTGCTGGGCGTCGACGTGCGCGTCCAGGTCGCCATCCCCGCTGTCGGGCTCGGGCGCCCACCAAGCCGCTACCTGGTCCCGGACGCCCGCCAGTTCCGGCGTGGAAACCAGCAGCTCGGCGTACTCGTCCCGGATCAGCGGGTCGGCGCTGGCCGTTTCGGCGGCGCGGGCCAAGGCGACCATCACCGCGGTCGCTCCGACGCTGGTTGCGATGTCCCAGGAGTCGTCCGCGGTGCGCGCCACTACAGCCGCTCCGCCGTCACGAACTCGGAGAACGCGTCCTTGTCGTCGGCCATCGGGACTTCTTCGACCCAGCGGCCCAGTCGCCGCATCTCGTCTGTGGAGGTTTGCGCCGTGGCGCGCCAGCCGTGGTCGTTGAGCCAGTCGGAGACCCGGGCCCGGTTTTCGTCGCGGTACATCAGCTCGCCCACGTCGATCGTTTCTTCGTAGCCAAGTTGCTCGGCGATCTGCCGAAACCGCTCGCGCATCTGCTGACGTCGATCATCGGCCTGGTTGGCAGCGGTTTCGGCGGCGACGCGGCTGCCCGGCGCGCTCAGCTCGCCAATCTGGGTGAACAACTTGTCTTGCGCCTCAGCGGGCAGGTACATCAGCAGACCTTCGGCCAGCCATGCCGTCGGCACCGTCGGGTCGAAGCCCGCATCGCGCAGGGCGGCCGGCCAGTCCTGGCGCAGGTCGATGGCGACCTCGCGCCGGTCCGCGGATGGTGTCACACCGTGGTCGGCGAGGGTGGTCGACTTGTAGTCGAGGACTTGCGGCTGGTCGATTTCGTACACGGTGGTGCCCGCGGGCCAGTCCAGCCGATAGGCGCGCGAATCCAAACCCGAGGCCAGGATCACGATCTGCCGGATTCCGGCGTCGGCGGCGTTCCGGAAGAAGGTGTCGAAGAAGTGGGTCCGCACGGCTTGGTAGCCGCGCATGTGCCGGATCATCGCGGCGGCCTCGGCGTCCAATTCGTCGACCTTGGCCACCATGTCCGGATCGAGCATGGCCTCCCAAAGGACGCCCGCCTGGGCATTGGTGACGAGCAATTTGGCGTAGGGATCCCGGATCAGTGGGTCGGGTTGCTCAGTTTCGACGGCGCGAGCGGCCGCCACCATGACCGCAGTGGTGCCGACGCTGGTCCGGATGTCCCAGGTGTCGTCGTGGGTGCGCAGTGTGCTCATCGGGTGCTCCGCTTCTTAGTGAATCGCTGCTAAATGTCCTGCTAGATGGCTCTGCCAAACGAGGAGTTGGATCCGCCCAGGCTGGCTTGCACCAGCGTTGTGGTGACGGCCTCCTCGATGAGGTCTTCTGGTATCGGCCGACCCAGTTCGGCCATCAGGTCCCAGTTGCTGACGCTGCTCACCTGCCAGCCGTGCTGGGCCAGCCATTGCGCCGGGTCCGAACGGTCCGGCTCGTGGTAGGTCAACGCCTCGATGTTGATGTCAAGGCCCAGGCGTCGCATCCGGTTCCAGCGCTGCTCATTGCCGTTCAACTTCATCACGAACACCTCGGTCGCCATTTGGCTGCCGGGGGCGCTGAGCAGGGTGCACATTTCCAAGAGCCGGTCTTGCGCGTCGCTGGGCAGGTAGCCGAGCAGGCCTTCGGCCAGCCAGGCCGTGGGTCGATTGCGGTCAAACCCGGCGTGCGCCAGGGCGGCGGGCCAGTCGTCCCGCAGGTCGACCGCAACGGCATGTCGCTGGGCGGCGGGAAGCGCGCCGTGCGACTGAAGCACATGGGCCTTGTATTCCAGCACTTTCGGCTGGTCGAGTTCGTAAACCACGGTGCCCGTCGGCCAGTTCAGGCGGTAGGCCCGGGTGTCGAGTCCGGACGCGAGGATCACCACCTGCCGGATGCCGGCGGTGGTGACGGCGGCGCAGTACTCGTCGAAAAAGTGCGTCCGCACCGCCTGGTAATCGCAGCCCGCGCGGTGCAGGCGTTGCGCCCGCTCATCGTCGTCGAGCCAAGCGATGCTGGGGTCGGCCAGCCGTTCCCAGGCGGGACCCGCCTCGGACACGAGGATCCGGGCGAATTCGTCGCGAATCAGCGGATCGGGTCCGGCCGTTTCGACCGCTCGGGAGGCGGCGACGGCCAGCGCGGTGGCACCGACGCTTTCCGTGATGGACCAGGTGTCGCCGTCGGAGCGCAGCGAAACTTGGGAAGAAAGTGGCGGCACAACGGGCTGGTCGAACTCAGTCATTTGGCGCCATGTTACCTAATAACTTAGGCAACCTATGCTATCTGTGGGCCACGTCACTCAGCCGGTGGACGGAAAGAATCAGGCGTCGGAGTGCCACAGCGCGCCGGCCATCAGCTGCCGCAACACGCCGGTCAGGGCCGCCATCTTTTCGGCACCTTCGAGATAACCGGCGTAGAACCCGACGCCGCACAGCACCACGAGCAACGCCTCCACCAACGCCTCGACATCGATGTCGGATCTGACCTCACCGTTCTTGATGCCGTCGGTGACCACCCACGTCAAAAACTCGCGGCAGCGCACCACGGCTTCATCTTCGTCGCCGCTCAATTCCGGGTGACGTTGCGATTCCAGGACATGGGTTACCAGGAACGCCGACGCCGCCGGATGTTCGGAGTTGGCGCTCATCGCGTGCTCGATGAACACCGTCAACCGCCCCATCAAGGTCGCCTCGCGCTGGGCCCGTTCGATGGTCTCCGCCATCAGGACTTCATTGGTCTGATCGGCCACCTCGCGATAGAGCAGTCGCTTGCTGGAGAAGTAGTGATTGATCGCCGGCCGGGTCAGGTCCGCGCGCAACGCGATGGCTTGGAACGTCGCCCCGTCATAACCACGTTCGCTGAATACTTGACGCGCGGCGGCTACGATGCGCCTCCGCGTTTCGTCTGCTTTTGCCGCCGGGGGACGCCCTGGCCCCCGGCTCGCAGGTAACGCCATTAATAAAGTGTGCCACCACCACGGGCGGGCGCTAGCGCATCAGGCGGCAGAGTGCCAAATTTACCGCTGTGATAATCCTCTAGCGCTTGGATAATCTCTGCCCGGGTGTTCATCACGAACGGACCGCAGTGAAAAACCGGCTCCCGAATTGGTTGGCCACCCAGCAGCAAGACGTCGAAAGTCGAGCCACCAGCAACGACATCGATCCGGTCTCCAGCCCCAAGAACGGCCAGCTGACCCTGCTTTATCGGGTGGCCGTCCGCGCCGACTGATCCCGCTCCGGACAACACGTAAACCAGTGCGTTGAAGTCGCGGCGCCACGGAATGTTAAGTCGCGCACCGCTTTCGAGGGTGGCGTGCGCCATGGTGATCGGCGTGTGGGTGACACCGGGACCGCGATGGTTGCCAATCTCCCCAGCGATGACCCTTACCAGCGCGCCACCGTCGTCGGAGGCGAGCAAACTTACGTCGGCACCTTCGATGGCTTGGTATCGCGGTTGGGCGATCTTGTCGCGCTTGGGCAGGTTCACCCACAACTGAATTCCATGGAAAATCCCGCCGCGATTTACCATCTCGACAGGCGGTGTCTCGATATGTAAAATCCCCGATCCCGCTGTCATCCACTGCGTCGCACCGTCGGTAATCAGGCCGCCACCACCGTGGGAGTCCTGGTGCGCGAACGTTCCATCGATCATGTAAGTGACGGTTTCGAAGCCACGGTGTGGATGCCAGTCGGTGCCCCGGGGCTCACCGGGCTGGTATTCCACCTCCCCCATCTGGTCCATGTGTATGAACGGGTCCAGGGCAGCGGCGCTGACGCCGGCGAAGGCACGAACCACCGGGAAACCCAAGCCTTCATAGCCTTTGGGACCGGTGGTTATCGACCGCACTGGACGTTCGGTTTCGCCAGGACTGGGCGGGGTGACGCGCGGCAACGTGAGCGTATCGGCAGTTATGGCAGGCATATCGACCTCCTCATTCGTGGGATACCGGTATAACCGGACCGCGGTCCACTTATTCCCTGCTGTCATACGATGACTGCGTGGTTGAACCGGAGTCCGCCGGCGGTCGGATCGGCGCGTCCCTCAGGAACGCCGGCTACCTGCGCAAATGGCTGATATTGGGTGTCACGATCGGCATCCTCGCCGGTTTCGGAGCGCTCGTCTTCTACCTCGCACTGAAGTACACCGGCGAATTTCTGCTCGGCTACCTCGGCGGCTACCACATCCCGACACCCGCCGGGGAAGGCGGCAGCCGTGGATCCGACGGCTTCGCGCGGGCGTGGGCGATTCCGCTGGTGACCACAGCGGGCGCGCTGTTGTCCGCTTTCATCGTTGCCAAATTCGCCCCCGAGGCCACCGGCCACGGGACCGACGAGGCGATCGAAGCGGTGCACACCGATCCCCGCACGATCCGCATCCGGGCGGTACTGGTGAAGATGGTCGCCAGCGCGCTGACCATCGGCTCGGGCGGTTCCGGCGGACGAGAAGGTCCGACGGCGCAAATCTCGGCGGGGTTCAGTTCCTTGCTGACCCGCCGACTGGGATTGTCCGACGAAGACGGCCGGACCGCGGTGGCGTTGGGCATCGGCGCCGGCATCGGCGCAATTTTCGCGGCGCCGTTGGGCGGGGCTGTGCTGGCCGCCTCGATCACCTACCGAGACGACTTCGACTACCGCAGCCTGCTGCCCGGGTTCATCACCTCTGGTACGGCTTACGCAGTGCTGGGCTCGTTTCTGGGTTTCGACCCGCTGTTCGGCTACATCGATGCCGAGTACCGCTTCGAGCGCGCCTGGCCGCTGCTGTGGTTCGTGGTGATCGGCGTCATCGCGGCGGGCGTCGGGTACTTATACGCCCGAATCTTCCACGCGTCGGTGGCTTTGACCCGCCGGCTTCCCGGCGGCCCGGTGCTCAAGCCTGCCGCCGGCGGCCTGCTCGTCGGCCTGTTGGCGCTGCCGTTGCCGCAGATCCTCAGCAGCGGCTACGGCTGGGCGCAGCTGGCGGCCGACCGCGGCGCCCTGCTGGGGATCCCGTTGTGGATCGTCCTCGTGTTGCCAATCGCCAAAATCGTCGCCACCTCGCTGTCGATCGGCACCGGCGGTTCCGGCGGATTGTTCGGCCCCGGGATCGTCATCGGCGCGTTCGTCGGCGCCGCGATCTGGCGGCTCGGCGAGCTGACCGGGCTGCCCGGTGTGCCCGATGCACCAGGAATCTTCGTCGTCGTCGGGATGATGACGTGTTTCGGCAGCGTTGCTCGCGCTCCGCTGGCGGTGATGATCATGGTCGCGGAGATGACGGGCTCGTTTTCGGTGGTGCCAGGCGCCATCCTCGCCGTCGGGATCGCGTCATTGTTGATCACGCGCACCAACGTCACCATTTACGAGGCGCAGCGGCTCAACCGCGAAACCGCGGCAGCGGAACGCGCGCACGAGCGGACCGAGCCGGATATTGAAGACTCTTAGCCCGGGCTGGCGGCCGCGTCGCAACTACGAGCTGCGCGCGGCCCTCGCGGCGTCCTTCTCATGGCTAGCTCCCTCGTGGGCCAACTGCCCGCCGGAGCTTTCCAAATGCGCACGGACGAACCATTGGAACTTCTCCAACTTCCCGGCCTGTCCGATCAACAGATCTTGGGTGACCGGGTCGAGCTCGTCGGCTTCGTCGATCGACTTGCGAATGTCTTCGATCACTCCGGTGTAGACGAGGTCCAGGGCGGCCAGATGAGCTTGCACGTTGTCGCGCCCGATCGAGTAGTCATCCCAATCGCGATCTCTGATGATGGCGCCGGGGGTGCCCTGCGGCGAGGCGCCCAACGCAGCGATCCGTTCCGCGACGTCGTCGGCGAACGCCCGCACCGCTTCGACCTGCGGGTCGATCATCTCGTGCACACCGATGAAATTGGGTCCCAACACATTCCAGTGAATGTGCTTGAGCGTCAGGTGAAGATCGTTGTAGGTGCTCAGCTGCTTTTGCAAGATTTCGGCAAGGCGCGCCGCCTGCTTGTCGGTCAAACCCGGAATGGTGAACTGCGACATCGGTTTCCTCTCAAATTGGCATCTAGTCACTGCCCGGACGGGTACCCGATGCCCGGTGCACTAATCACTGGGCCGCGGTACTGCGCACCATGAGCGTCGGCGAACACCCAAACCCACCGCGCGTCCTTTCAAAACCAAAACCGGAACGCGCCGCAATTGCGGCGTTAACATCCATCCAATTTCCGCACTCGCAATAAATCGGTTTGGGGGTAAAGCCGTGTCCTATCTCTACGCTGCGCCAGAGGCGCTGGTGAGCGCCGCCGGTGAGCTGGCGAACTTCGGTTCGGCGCTCGCCGAGGCCAGTAATGCCGCAGCCGCCCCCACCATCAGCGTGTTGGCCGCAGGGGCTGACGAGATATCCGCCGCGGTCGCGGCCCTGTTCTCCGCGCACGGACAGAGCTATCAGGCGCTCAGCGGCCAGATGGCAGCGTTTCACCAACAGTTCGTCCAGACACTGGGGTCGGCCGGGGCCACCTATGCGGCCGCCGAAACGGCCGCGGCCGCGCCGCTGGACAACTTGCTCGCCATCATCAACGCACCCACCCAGACCCTGCTGGGTCGCCCGCTGATCGGCGACGGCGCCAACGGCGGGCCGGGGCAGAACGGCGGGGACGGCGGATTGCTGTACGGCAACGGCGGACGAGGCGGGGACAGCATCACCCCCGGGGTCGCCGGCGGCAATGGCGGATCGGCGGGGTTGATCGGTAACGGCGGTGCGGGCGGGACCGGGGGCGCAGGCGCAATGGGCGGAAACGGTGGAAACGGCGGATGGTTGTCCGGTGTCGGCGGAGCCGGCGGGACTGGCGGTGCCGGTGTGGCCATCTTTCAAGGCGGTGGAGCCGGTGGCGAGGGCGGGGCCGGTGGGCTCTTCTTTGGAGCCGGTGGAGCCGGCGGCAACGGCGCGGTGGGCGGTGATGGCGGTATCGGCGGCGTCGGCGGTGCCGGGGGTGCCGCCGGATGGTTCGGTAACGGTGGAGGAGGGGGTCTCGGTGCGAACGCCCTGGCCATCGGCTCCTTTGCCGCCGACGGCGGCGCCGGCGGCAACGGCGGTACCGGCGGGTTGTTGTATGGCACCGGCGGAGCAGGGGGCAACGGCGGAAACGGCTTCGGCAACTTTGGCAGCACCGGTGCCGGCGGCGCTGGCGGCGCCGGCGGTGCCGGCGGCTTTCTCTACGGCGACGGTGGGAGCGGCGGCAATGGCGGCGGCGGGCAACCCGGCGGCGGCAACGGCGGGAACGGCGGAGCAAGCGCCGTGCTGGTCGGCAGCGGTGGCGCGGCAGGCAGCGGTGGTCTGAGCTTGTTCCGCGGCGGTGACGGCGGCAATGGCGGGACCGGCGGGAGGCTGTTCGGCAACGGTGGTGCGGGCGGCGGTGGTGGCGCCGCCGTCTTTGGCAATCCCGACGATGTGGGTGGCAATGGCGGCAACGGCGGCAACGCCCAGCTGATCGGCAATGGCGGCAACGGCGGAGACGGCGGAGACGCAGGGATCCCTGGGGGTGGTGGAATCGGTGGAGCCCCCGGGCAGTGGTACGGCACCCCCGGAGCACCCGGCGCTACCGGCAACCCCACCTAAAGCGAGCGAATGTTCTGCACCGGCAACCGGGCGCCACGACGCGGTTCGTAGGCCAAACCGCTGGCTTCGAGCAACCGAACCACCCGGTGTCGATGCGGTCGCATCGGTTCCAGCAACTCGAGCATGCCGGCGTCGTCGACCGGTCGACCGAGCAACGTCCAGCCGATCATCTTCGGAATGTGGTAGTCGCCAACCGATACGGCGTCGGCGTCACCAAACGCGCGTTGCGCCGTCTCGGCCGCAGTCCACACGCCGACCCCCGGCAGCGACATCAGCGCCTCCCGCGCCTGGGCCGGCGGCATCGACACCAGCCGCTCCAGCGACGTCGCCCGCCGCGCGCATCCCACGACCGTCCGAGCCCGTCCCGGGTCGACATTTGCCAGATGGAACTCCCAGGACGGAATCCGTCTCCACACGTCCGCCGCAGGCGGGACCCGCATTCCCGCCGGCGCCGGTCCCGGAGCGGGCGTGCCGAATTTGGTCACCAGCACCCGCCACGACCGGAAGGCGTCCGCACCGGGCACCCGTTGTTCGATGATCGCCGGGATGAGCGCCTCCAACACCTGACCTGTGCGGCCCAGGCGGAAATGCGGAAGCCGGCGATGTGCGGCGGCGACGGTAGGCTCCTGCGGCGCGAAATCCGAGGCATCGTCGTCGGCACCAAGCATCGCGGGCAGCATGTCGAGGAACTGCGCGGCACCATCGCCCCAGGCCAGGCACTCCGCGGCGTCGGGAGCCGCGCGCCGGATCCGGGCAGTGACCGGCCCGCTGGGCAGCAGGGCGGTCCGCCATATCGTGCCGTCCCCCGGAACCCGGAAACACGGGTCACCGCTTCCCCGACGCAGCGGCGCCAGGGTATGCCCGAAGCTGGCCGCTCCGGGAAGCGTGACCACCGCGGCTAGGCCTTTCGCGGGCCCGTCGATTGACCCCAAACTATCTCCCGATACAGGATGGCGATGTGACGACGCCGTTCGACGACCCGCAAGCCGAACTGGCGTGGATGTTCATGCAGAGTATGTGCGAAGGTGGCGACCTCGACGAAAGCTTCGAACTGCTCGCCGACGACTTCACCTACTGGAGCATCACCACCCGCAAGGAGTTAGACAAGGCGGCCCTGCGCCAGGCCATCGAACGGCGCAAACAGGTCTTCGAGGTCAACATCGAACTGTTGCGGTGCGTCAACGAGGGCGAAACCGTCGTCATCGAGGGGGAGGTGTACGGCGTCTCCGGCGAAGGCGTCAAGTACAACAGCCCGTTCGTGTGCATCTTCGAGACCCGCGACGGGCTCATCACCAAAATTCGTGAGTACAGCGACACACAGTCGTTGGCGGAGGTGTACCCGTAGCGCTTTAAGGTGCCTAGGCAACGACCTCGATCTCGGCCTTGTGCGGGTAGAACGCAACGTGGCCGGCGATCGCCGCGACCGCGGGATAGGGCGCCTCATAGGTCCAGATCGCGTCTTCCACGGTCTCGCCCCCCGCGGTGGTGACGCTGTAGTAGCTGGCCTCGCCCTTGAACGGGCAGTAGGTGCTGGTGTCGGTGCGAGTCAATACCTCTTGGACCACGTCGCCGAGCGGAATGTATTGCACTGCGGGCAAAGTGGCTTCCCGTAGCTCGAGGGCCGACGTGGTGTCGGCGACCAGCTCGCCGTTGATGCGGACCTGCACCCGCCCTCTGGTGGATTCGATGGTGATCGGGTGTCCGGCGCTTGGCTCTTTTATTTCCGGGTGGCTCATGATTTGTGCAACGCGCGCTCGCGCTCAACATTCCCATCCTGAGATCGGTCTCGCCCGAACGCGTAGCGATGGTATTGCGCCATGGTGCGCAGCACCGGTACCGCACCCATCGCCCGGCCCAGCCAACGCATCGCCGGTGACACCAGGCTGAAAGTGTCGCTGTCGAACACCGATTCCCAGGCCAGCAAACGCACGCCCGGTACCGCGTCGAGGATGTCGGATGGCCCGTCGATCCCCCAGTGCAGCTTCGAACCAGAGCGGCGGACCACGCTGTTGATCAGTTGAGTCCGGATCCCGAAGGTATTGAACGCATCGAATTGCAGTTCTCCGGAAGGGAATTGGTCGACGACTCGGCGCAGTAACGCCAGTCCGTCACGCTCGGTCAGGTACATCGTCAGGCCCTCGCCGAGAAAGAGCGCAGGTCGGTCGCCGGGGATTTCTCTCAGCCACGCGGGATCCGCCACCGACGCCGCCACCACTCGATAGTTCTCCCGGCCGGGGTAGACCCGTTCGCGCAGTTCGATCACTTCGGGGTAGTCGATGTCGTACCACCGCACCCCCGGCCCGGGGTCCAGTCGGTACACGCGGGCGTCCAGGCCGCACCCCACGTGCAGTACCACCGATTCCTCGTGCACCGCCAGGAACTGACGCGTCCAGCGGTCGAAGTGGGCGGTGCGGATCGCGACCGAAGGCGCCCGTCTGGGGCTGATAGTCGTTGCGCGCCAGTCATAATCGATCTTCGCCACGGCGGCCTTCGCATACTGGTCACCCAGAATCGGGTGCTCGGCGTCGGCATCAAGCGCCTTTGCGTACAGCGTCGCGAGCATGGTCGCGGGCGGCCCGTTCAGGTCAACATGTACGCGGTCCACTGTCGCGAGCTTAACGAGCTCAGTCGGACGGTGCTGCCGCTCGTTTCTTGCCGTTTCGCATCGCGACCCAGAAGCGGGCCGCTTCGCGGATCGACTCCTCCACCGGACGGGGCTGCCAGCCCAGCTCGCGGACGGCCTTGCTGTGGTCCACCGGGGCCTCGGCGCGCATCATCCGCACCGACTGCAGGCTGAGTTCGGCGTCCTTGCCGGTGACCCGGGCGCGCAAGCTGCCGAACGCGCCGAGGGCATACAGCACGGGCACCGGAATCGACCGCCGCGGCGGTGGCACCCCGGCCTCGTCGGCCGCGATCCGCACGACGTCGTTCAGCGCCATCATGCGTTCGGAGATCAGGTATTTCTCACCGTTGCGTCCGCGTTCGGCCGCCAAGATCATGGCCCGGGCCGCATCGTCGACACCGACCACTTCCAGCTCAACGCCGTTCATCAGGAACGGCAACTTGCCGAAGACCGCGCCGGCGATGAAGGCACCGTGCGGGGTGCCGCCCCAGTCACCACTGCCGTAGGTCGTGGAGACGCACATGGCGACGGCCGGCAAGCCGTGCTCCGCGACGTACCGCATCACCAAATCCTCTGCCTGTACCCGGGATTGGACGTAGGGAGTGACTTTTCGATCCGGACCGATTCGGTCGGATTCGGTCGCAACGTGCCCATGCCGGCGATCCACCGTCGCGTAGGTACTGGTGAAGACGAACCTGCGCAGGTCGGCATTTTTGGCCACGTCCAGAACGTTCCGGAGGCCTTCGACGTTGGTGCGAAACAGCGGCGACGGGTCGCGCAGCCACGCGCGGGTGTCGACGACGCAGTAGTACACGTCGTCGCAACCGGCCATCGCCTCCCGCACAGTGGCCGTGTCGAAGACATCACCGTGGAATCGGGTGACCTCGAGATCGTCGATAGTGCGCGTGTTGGCGTTCGGGCGCACCACCGCGCGCACCTCGTTGCCGTCTTGCACGAGTAACCGGGTCACGTGCGAGCCGAGAAAGCCGTTGGCGCCGATGACCAGTTTCGGTTTGGTGTTCACTGCGTACCGCCGTACTGCTTCAGAAACCGCGCGGCGTCGTCGTCGAGGTTGCCGTGCTCCTGCGCTATGCGGCACCACTTCAGCGCGGCCTGCACGAAGCGCAGCGGGTTGTAGATGTCTTCTTGCCGGCGCCACAGTCCGTCGCCGGCATAGGTGATGATCGAGATGTTGGTCGCGGTGATCACGCTGCCGTCGCCGGGATCGCGCATGGGGTTGTCGAGTTCCATGATGATCCGCCCGGTGGGTTCGTCGATGACCGACCACAGCGACGGGAACGCCACCATGTGGCTGCCCGGAAACGTCGTCATCGTCCGCTGGATCCAGGTGCGCACCTCATCGCGGCCACGCATGGTGCCGGCGGCGTGTTCGATGTACAGGACGTCGGGTGTGTAGTGCTGCACCCACGCGTCCCAGTCATGCGTTTCGGCCGCTCGCGCGACCGTTTCCTCGAACTTTTCGAAGGCCGCCACCAGTTCGCTACGGGGGAATTCCGGGCCACTCACGCGCCGTTACACCTCACGCGCGGAGTGTAGCCTGGGGCCAGATTCGGCCCCGGGGCCGGTTAGGAGGACTCGACATGGCACCAGCTCAGAACGAGACCAAGAGGGCGATATTGGCCGGCGGTTGTTTCTGGGGTGTCCAGGAACTGATCCGCAAGCAACCGGGGGTGGTGACGACCAGGGTCGGCTACACCGGCGGCGACGTCCCCAACGCGACCTACCGCAATCACGGCAGCCACGCCGAAGCCGTCGAGATCATCTACGACCCCACGGTCACCGACTACCGCACGTTGCTGGAGTTCTTCTTCCAGATCCACGACCCCACGACGAAGAACCGGCAGGGCAACGATCTGGGTCCCAGCTACCGGTCGGCCATCTTCTATGTCGACGAAGAGCAGAAGCGCATTGCGTTGGACACCATCGCCGATGTCGACGCGTCCGGCCTGTGGCCCGGAAAGGTGGTCACCGAGGTCACCCCGGCCGGGGACTTCTGGGAAGCCGAACCCGAGCACCAGGACTACCTGCAGCGTTACCCGAACGGCTACACCTGCCACTTCGTGCGGCCTGGGTGGAAGCTGCCGCGACGGGCTCAGGTCGCTAACTGACGGCCCCCGCGCTGAGCGCGCTGGCGCGGCGAGCCTGAAAATCCGCAGGGCTCCATCCGCAGTTTTCCTGCCAGGACTCAGGCTGGCGACCTCAGCGGCGATTCGCGACGGTCACGTCGTGAGCCCCCAGCCATCGCCGCAGCGAGCCTGAAAATCCGCAGGCCTCCACTCGCAGTTTTCCTGCCAGGATTCAGGCTCGGTGGAGTCAGCGGCGGTGCACGACGATGCGGCCGCCGCTTTTCGGGGTATACGCAACCCCGCGGCCGTGCCAACGCTCGTCGCGTGCCGTGGTGGTCTCAATGGTGAAGTGCTGCAACACCGTTCGCAGCACGACATCGAGTTCCATGTTGGCGAATGCCGCCCCCACGCAGCGGCGAGTCCCGCCGCCGAACGGGATCCAGGCGAAAGCGGGCGGCTTCGACCCCATGAACCGTTGCGGGTCAAAGCGCTCCGGGTTGGGGAAGACGTCGGGGTCCTCGTGAATCTGTGCGATGTTGACAATCAGCGATGACCCGCGGGGAAGCGTCCATTCGCCGAGTTGGTAGACGTCGGAAAAGACATGGCGCGGGGCGAAATCGATGACGGTCCTGACTCGCTGGACCTCGAGAATTACCGCGTGCCGCAGTTCGCTGCCTCCGGCGTCAACCTCTTGCACCAAGTCGGCCAGCACCTCGGGATGCCGACACAGTCGTTCGAACGCCCAGCCCAGGGTTGACGCCGTGGTTTCGTGGCCGGCGGCCAACAGGGTAAGCAGCTCGTCACCAATGTCCTTGCGCGACATGGCCGAACCATCCTCGTAGGTGCTGCGCAGCAGTAGCGCCAGCACGTCCGTGCGCTCGTGGAAGTTCGGGTCGGACTGCTCGTTGGCGATCAATTTGTCGATGATGACGTCGTAGTTTTGCCGCCACTCGGCCATCCAGCCCCACGGGCTCAACCGCCCGTAGTTGCGTTTAGGCATCGGTAGCGCCGCCAATCGCGAACCCAGGGTGACCCAGGGCGGAATGATGCGGCGCAGCTCGTCGAGCTCGGCGCCGTCGGCGCCGAACACCGCGCGCAGGATGGCGTTCAGCGTAATGCGATTCATCGACTCCAGCGTCGGAAACAGCTTGCCCTCAGGCCATTTCGCGGTTTCGCACAGCGTTTCCCGTTCGATGATGGTCTCGTAATTCTTGATGCTCTTGCCGTGGAACGGCGGCGCCAGGAGCCGGCGCCGGCGACGGTGCTCCTCCCGGTCGAGGGCGAACACGGATCCCGAGCCGAACAGCCGGCTCAAGTTGGGCTTGATGTTGCCCAGCTCATCGGGGCTGGTGGTGAAGATCTGCCTGGCCAACTGCGCGTCGCCGACCACCACGATGTCGCCGTAGATGGGGACGTGGACGCTGAACACCTTGCCGTACCGCCGGGCCAGGTTGCGCATCATTCGTCGGCGCGCCGTGGCGAAGCCAAGTCCCTGGATGAGCGCCGGCATCCGCGTTGCCGGAGGCAACTTGATCGCAGGCGGCGCCGGTGCGGCTTGGACGACTTCGGTCATGCGCTGTGCTCCCGAGATTGGTCCCGCATCGCGGTGGTACTACGGCGTACCGTTGGCCTTTCCCGGTACGGTACCTTTTAGTACCAAGCCTGACAAGATCTGTTGTCAACAGGAGGGGCGGACACATGGCCTCAGCGACGGCGCTGCCATCGGGGCCATCGGGCGCGGCTGGCGCGGAACTCGTGGACGCTGATCCATTTCGGCAACGCCTGCTCGGCGGCCTGGCCACTTCGATCGATGAACGTGGCTACCGCGCCACCACCGTCGCCGACATCGTTCGGCACGCGCGCACCTCCAAACGCACGTTCTACGACCAATTCTCCAGCAAAGAGCAGTGCTTCTTGGAACTCTTGCTGTTCGACAACCAGAAGCTCGCCAGCAACCTCCGAGCGGCCGTCGATCCCGAAGCCGACTGGCACGTGCAGATCCGCCAGGTGGTCGAGGCGTTCGTCGACCATATCGAATCCCGGCCCAGCCTGACTTTGAGTTGGATACGCGAGCTTCCGTCGCTCGGCGACATTGCCCGCCCTGTGCAGCGACACGGCACTCAGTTGCTCACCGGGTTGCTGATCGAACTCAGCGCCAGCCCAGGGTTTAAGCGGGCAAACCTGCCACCGTTGAGCGTGCCGCTGGCGGTGATCCTGCTGGGCGGGGTGCGCGAGCTGACCGCGATCGCCGTCGAAGACGGCCGACCCGTCCGCGACGTCGTCGAACCGACGGTGGATGCGTCCATCGCATTGCTGGGGCCTCGTCATCAAAGGGATTAGGCTCGGGTGTCATGCGACTTTCCACTCGGAACCAGCTCACGGGCACCATCACCCAGGTTGACCTCGGCAGCGTCATGGCCATCGTGAAGGTGCGCCTCGACGGCGGCGATCAGATCATCACCGCGTCGGTCACCAAGGATGCCGCCGTCGAGCTGGGCCTCACGGTGGGCCAACCCGCGACGGTGTTCATCAAGTCGACCGAAGTGACGGTCGGCGTCGACTGACCGATACAGTCCCCATGACCGCCACCATGCGGGCCGAGCGCTTCTACTCGGACACCAAACGCGTTGAGCTGGAAGATGTTCCGATTCCAGAGCCGGGACCGGGCGAGGTTCTGGTCAAGGTCGCCTTCTGCGGTATCTGCCATTCGGACCTGAGCCTGATCAACGGCACGTTCCCGCCGCAGGCGCCGGTGGTGACTCAGGGCCACGAGGCATCGGGCACCATCGCGAAACTGGGGCCCGATGTGACGGGCTGGGCAGAGGGCGACCGGGTGGTCGTCGCCGCAGGTCGCCCCTGCCAGGTCTGCCCGAACTGCCGGCGAGGCGATCTGAGCAATTGCCAGCGGATCAAATTGATGGCCTTCGCCTACGACGGCGCGTGGGCGGAATACACGGTGGCGCAAGCGGTGGGACTGACCCGAGTACCGGACAACGTCCCGTTGGAGCAGGCCGCGATTCTGGCCGATGCGGTGTCGACACCGTTCGGCGCGGTGGTTCGCACCGGCAAGGTCGCGGTCGGAGAATCCGTCGGCGTATGGGGCGTCGGCGGCGTAGGAACCCACATCGTCCAGTTGGCCCGTTTGGTGGGCGCGGTTCCGGTGATCGCGTTCGACATCAACCCCGCCGTGCTGGAGCGCGCGCTGGAACTCGGCGCCGACTACGCGTTCGACACCCGCGACGACCGACTGTACGAACGGGTCGCCGAGATCACCGGCGGTCGCATGCTGGACGTGGCGTTCGACGCCGTCGGCCTGAAAGTGACGTTCGAGCAGGCGCTTAGCTGTGTGACCGTCGGCGGCCGGTTGGTGGGTGTCGGGATGAGCGCGGAATCCCCAACCGTCGGGCCCACCGCCATGTTCGGGCTGACCCGCAAGCAGGTACTCGGTCACCTGGGCTATCAGAACGTCGACATCGAAACCCTGACCAAGCTGGTTTCAGCTGGGCGCCTTGACCTTTCGCGTTCAATCAGCGAGATCGTCGCCCTCGAAGACATCCACCGGGGCATCGAGAAGCTGGAACGCCAGGACGGCAATCCGATTCGGATCCTCGTCAAACCTTGAGCAGCGGCTAGGCCAGGAACCGCTCGACGTATCCGGAAAAGCGCGCCCGCAGGTCGTCTTCCTGCAGCCCGAACATCTCGTATGACGTTGCGACGCTGCCCAATCGACCGCGCCGGTGGCCGGCCAGGTAGTCGGCGATCGCCGCACGTGCCGCGTCGGTGTACTTTTCATCGGCGAGGGCGTACACGCGCTTGGCAATGCCGACTTCGTCGGCCATGAAGTCGTCGAAGCGGATATCGATCGAGCGGTCGTCGCCGATGATGTCGCGATCGCGGACTAGCGCGTTGAGCATGCGCTCGAGCCTGTCAACCCAGTACTGCGCGATCTGTGCCACCGGTACCGGTGAGCGGTGCATGCGCGCGGAGTAGGTGATCATCGCGATCATGGACAGTGCGACGGGGACCGGGTCCCGGTGCGTGAAAATCACGATGCTGTCGGGGAAGACCCGGTTCAGCACCCGCACCTGCTCAAGATGCTGGGGTGACTTCAACAGCCAGCGATCCGCGCCACGGAGGAACTGCATCGCCTTGAGTTGCGTGGCCAGGTGGCGGTAATGGGGCGTCTGGTCGTGGGCCTGGTAGTAATCGCGCCACTGCGGCACGTCGGCGAGCGTCTCGAAGTACATCGTCGAGAAATCGTTGGCCAGCAACTGGATTTCTTCGTGCACGTGATCGGTCGTCATCTCGTGCATGAGCGCGAAATGCGGCATCACGGTGTTGATCACGCTCACCGCCACGTCCATGCGGGCGCGTCGCGGGTCCGGTTCGACGCCGACCTCCGACGGCAACGGGAAGGGTTCGACGCTCTCCCAGTACGGCATGGTGCGGAAGGTCGGTGCCGCCGCCAGGAGATTGTGCAGATGCGTGGTGCCGGTGCGGGGCAGCCCGGCGATCACCAGCGGGGCGCGCAGTTCGATGTCGCCGATCTCTGGATGCCGGCGCAACAGGTCGGTCAGCAGCAGTCGGTTCTTGAGCAACTGCAGCAGCTGGCTGTAGAAGTTGACGATTCCCGCGTCGTGCAGGTTGTCGATGTTGCGCAGCGCCTCGAGGTACACGTCGAGGCGCTCGCGGTAATCCGTGGGGCCGAAATCGGACAGTCCGGTGTCGGCACTGGCCCGCTCATGCAGCGCGTCGGCGTACAGCGGACAGAGCGGGGCCATCGTGGCCATCATGTCGAGGATCTGTTGGGCCTCGGGGCTGAATTGCGGTTGGTCGAGGTCTTCCAAGCGAACGGCGTCGGTCACATCGACTTATGTTACTCTGAGTCACGTAATGGTTGTAGACTTTGGCCGACCGCGCGATCCGCGTATCGACGGTGCCGTACTGTCCGCCACGGTCGAGCTGCTGGCCGAAACCGGCTATCCGAAGCTTTCGGTCGCGGCGATCGCCAAACGCGCCGGGACCAGCAAGCCCGCCATTTACCGGCGCTGGCCGAGCAAGGCCCACCTGGTGCACGAGGCCGTGTTCCCGATCGGCACCGCTACCGAGATCCCCGGCACGGGGTCGCTGCACGAAGATCTGGCCGAGATGGTGCGCCGGACCTTGGCGGTTCTGACGACGCCCGCCGCCAGAGCGGCCCTGCCCGGGTTGATCGGCGAGATGGCGGCGGACCCAACCTTGCATTCGGCCCTGCTGAAACGTTTCGGCGGCATTTTTGCCGGGGGCCTTGCCGAGTGGCTCGACGGCGCCGCGGCCCGGGGCGAGGTCCGTCCCGGTGTGCGCGCCACCGACCTGGCCGAGGCGATCGCCGGCCTCACGTTGATCGCCCTGCTTACCCGCGGCGCCGAACTCGACGACGCCTGGGTCCATCGGACCACCACGTTGCTCCTGAAAGGAATCTCAATGAGCGTGTCAAGCGGTAAGGACGCTTAGTGAGTGGGTCAGGCGGCCGCGGCCGAGGGTTGCTGGGGTTGCCAGGTTCGGTTCTCGCGCAGCAGTGCCCACAAAACATCGACATGGCGGCGTGCCAGGGCAAGCAGGGCCTGGGTGTGGATACGGTTCTCGGATCTCTTGCGATCGTAGAAAGCTCGCGAGGGGCCTTCGATCTTGAGGCTGGACAGTGCCGCGAGGTAGAACACGCGGCGCAACCGGCGGTTGTAGCGCTTGGGTCGGTGCAGATTGCCAGTGATACGCCCCGAATCTCGGGGCACGGGCACCAATCCGGCGAACGATGCCAGCCGGCCCGCGTTGGTGAACGCGGCCATGTTGCCGCCGGTGATCACAATGAACTCGGCACCCAGATGTGGTCCCATACCGGGCATCGACTCGATGATGGCGGCGCTGGGATGCTCACGGAATTTCTTGGTGATCTGCTTGTCAATGTCCTTGATCTGGCGATCCAGATCCAGCAGCCGCGCTGCGAGCTGTTTGATGAGCCCGGCGGTTCCGGCTTCGCCGGGAAGGGTGATCGTCTGCCCTGCTGCGGCAGCGACGGCCTTGTCAGCGATCACCTCGATTCCGGTGGGCCACGCCTGGCGTTTCCGAAGGTGCTTAATCACTCCAGTTCTTTTCGCCAACCGGATTTCAGCTGGGGTGCACATATTGGACACCAGGATCAACGGAGCGCGGGTCGAGTAGTCGAAGGCGGCTTCCAGGGCAGGGAAGATGGCGGTGAGCATCGAACGCAGCCGGTTTACGCCACGCACCCAGTCAGCCATCAGATCCGAGCGGTATGCAGTCAGCGACCGCAATTCGGCCACCAGGTCGTCGCCGGGTACGACCGGGGACAGATCTCGTCGCAGCCGAGCGGTTTCGGCGATCACGCGAGCGTCTTTGGCGTCGGTCTTGCCTTCACCGCGGAACGCGTGACTCATCGTATTGACCGTGCGGCCCGGCACATACACCACCGCAGCTTTGGAGCTCAGCAGCGTGGCGATCAGCAGCGCCGCCGGCGGCGAGGTCAAATCAATCCCCCACACCACCCGGTGAGCAGTCCCACCGGCCAGAGCGATCAACGCTTCGATCGCAGCCTGTTCGTTTGGGATCTTCTTCGACCACGCCACGTTTCCGGCGTGATCGATCGCGCACGCATGATGCGTGGACTTACCAACATCGATACCCACCCACACCCGGTCCGTTTCGGCCATACCGCTACTCCTGACGTTGCAGTCCCCAAGGACAACCCCGCCAACAGGTCCTTAGAGCAGCGTCATCAATCACGCGTCAGATCTCAATCAGTGGCCAGGACCGTCCAAAACGGCGGGGCGGCCATTCCTTTCAAGCAACAACCGTTGCAACAACGCATTAGCCACACCCCACCGTCCTGAGCATCCAGGACATCCAATCCCAGACCCCTACAACCCTAAGGAATCAGCGCATGACGCACGAATCGACGGCCGCATGGCAGGAGTTGCTGGCCACCCTCGGCGACCTCGACCGCTCCTTCCTCGAGGGCGACCGCGCGGTGACCGATGACCGCCACATCGCCGACGGCTACCGCATGCTCGCCACCACATTGGGCGTCGCGTTCGACACGTACCTGTTCCCTGAACCGGGTCGGCCGCAGTTCGTCGCGGTGAATACCCCGTTTCGCCGCGACCGTCGCTGGGGCGGCGACAACACCGATGCGTACTACTTCATGTGCCCGGTGGATCCGAAGCGGCGGTACCGGATCAGCGGCAACAAGGGCGACAGCGTGTACTTTTCGGTCACTGCCTACAACGAGCCGGCGCCGGGCGCGTGGTCGGATCGCATCGTTGCGATCGTGCGAGACACCGATCTGGACATCGACGCCGATGGCAACTTCTCGTTCGAATTTCCGCCGACGCCCGACGCGGCCGTGTTGATGACCCGCGACTACCAGGCGCATCCGCTGACCGGGCGGCCGATCGCCTGGAACATCGAGGCACTCGACGACCCGGAGCCGATCCGCCACGGCGACGCCGAGACGGCCGCCAGGCTGCGAGCCGCCGCCGCCTGGGTGCGGATGATGTTTGCCATCGTGCCGCTACCGGTCGGCGCGCGCGCCGACGATCAGCACGGGCTGGGACACGAAATCGCTCATACCGCAAACCAATTCGCCGAGCCTTACCAGGTGCCCGACGCCAACTTCGGCTGGTCGGCACGCGACGCCTGCTACTGCTACGGCAGCTTTGTGCTTGAGGACGACGAAGCGTTGGTCATCACGCACCGGCCGCCGTCGTGCAGGTTCTGGAACCTGGTGGTGTGGAACCAGTTCATGGCCACCTACGGCGACCCGCAGGATCCCGCCGCCCGCTCCTCGCTCAACAACCACAGCGCGGCACCCAACAGCGATGGGTCCGTCACGGTCGTGCTGTCGAACCAGATAACCGCCCACCCGAATTCGCTGTCGACGCTGGGCTATCCGCGCGGCAACCTCGCGTTCCGGTGGTTCCTGGCCGACGAGGTTCCCGGACGCCCCGAGGTGCAACTCGTCAAGGCCTCGGACGCGCCGACCAGCGCAACTTAGCCCGCGAGCAGACGCAAACTCGTACGTTTCGGGCCCGAAACGTACGAGTTTGCGTCTGCTCGGCAGGAGTTCACGTTTGACGCACGAGTTCAATGGCCCGGCCCAGCGTCGCGAGTTTGGCGTCGAGCGTGTCGCCCGCCGGATACAGGCGCACCGTGTCCACCCCCGCGTCTCGCCACGTCGCGAGGCGTGTCCGGACCATCTCCTCGGTGCCGATAAGCGTTGTGGCCAGCACCATTTCGTCGGTCACCAACGCCGCGGCACCATCCCGGTTGCCGCTTTGCCAACGCTGTCGCACCAAATCGGCCACCTCGGCCCAACCCTGTCGGCTGTAGGCCTGGTTGTAGAAATTCGTACTGGCCGAGCCCATCCCGCCGAGACTGAACGCCAGTTCCGACTTCCGCGCGGCAACCATGGTGCGCAGTTCGTCCCCGTCGGAGGCGAACGCGACTTCGGCGCCCTGGCAGACGTCGATGTCGGCGCGGGTTCGTCCAGCGGCCGCGAGGCCCTCGTCTAGGTGCGCGAAATAGGCGTTGCCGGCGCCCTCGGGAACAAAGCTGGTGCCCAGCCAGCCGTCGGCGATCTTGCCGGTCAGTCGCAGCATCGCGGGTGACAGGGTGGCCAGGTAGATGGGGATGGCGTGTTCCGGCCGCGTCGACAACCGCATCGGCTTGGCCTCCCCGCCGGGCCGCGGAATCTGGAACTCCTTGCCGGAATACGAGATCTTGCCGCCGGCGAACACCTGTCGGACGATCTCGACGGTTTCGGCGACGCGCGCCAGCGGCCGCGCGAACGACACCCCGTGCAGGCCCTCGATCACCTGCGGCCCGGAGGCGCCCAGTCCGAGCAGGAAACGGCCGGACGACAGGTTGGACAGCGTGATCGCGGTCTGCGCGACGGCAACCGGGGATCGGGTGCCGACCTGCAGGACGCCCGAACCCAGCAGCATGCGACTGGTCCGCGCCGCGATGTAGCCCAGTGCCGACGGCGCATCCGTACCCCAGGCCTCGGCGACCCAGCACACGTCCAGACCCAGCTTTTCGGCTTCGACCGCGAACTCGACCACTTCCCCAGCGCCCGTTGACAGTTCGACCGTCGTCGCGGTCCGCATCAACGCACCCCGTGCTCGGCGAGCCTCTTGATGGACGCCAGGGTCATGCCGATCGCGGTCTCGAACTCCCGCAGCCGCACGAAGACGATCTTTTGTTCCTTGTCGGGCATTGCGTCAATCGCCATCGACAAACCCGACCGACCCGGGCCCATCTGCATCCAGTAGGTCAAGACCGTACCGCCGTCCCGCGGGGTCAGCACGAATCGCCATGTCGCCGAGGGGTATTCGGGATTACCGACCGCCCAGGCGAACTCGCGCGGCTGGTCACAAGCCACGACCTGGGAGGTGGTGCTCCATTCGCCGAACGCATCGTGACTGTTGTGCCCGACGAAGCGGGCGCCGAGCTTGGGTCCGGTGGCGCCCTCGACCCACTCGACCGACTGCAGTTCGCTACTCAGGGTCGGCATCAGCTCGATGTCCGAGACCAGGCTCCACACTCTCAGCGGTTCAGCGTCGATCCATGTCGAGGCTTCCACCGTCGGGTTGTCCGCGTAGCGCGCGCCGGTCCATTCCACAGGTTCATTGTCCCCCCGACAAACGAATCGAGACCGCGTCCAGGGTGACCCGATGCCGAAATGACACACCCTGGGCGCGGTCTCGATGACGCCGCCGATTAAGCGGCGACGAGTTCCGTGCTGGCCTTCTCGGCGCGGGCCGACGGCCGCAGCGAGTCAGGGAACGAGAGCCGGACGATCTTGCGGACGACGGTGCCGAACTGCTTGAGCAGCGGGCCCTTGTTGTAGGGGATGCCGTAGCGCTCGCAGATCTCCTGCACCTCGGGCGCGATCTCGGCGTATCGCCGGGCCGGCATGTCGGGGAACAGGTGGTGCTCGATCTGGTGCGACAGGTTGCCCGACAGCAGGTGGAACGTCTTGCCTCCGGTCAGGTTCGCCGAACCCAGCACCTGGCGGAAGTACCACTGGCCGCGGGACTCGTCCTGAGTCTCCTCGACGGTGAATTCCTGTGTGCCGTCCGGGAAGTGGCCGCAGAAGATGATCATGTACGACCACACGTTGCGCATCAGGTTGGCGGTGAGATTGCCGGTGAAGACGAAGGGCGCGAACGGGCCTGCCAGCAGCGGGAAGGCGACGTAGTCCTTGAGCGTCTGCCGACGGGTCTTCTTCCAGATCTCTTTCAAGGTGTCGCGCTTGTCGCGCAGCTTGATCTCGTGGGCGCGGAGCCGCTCGGTTTCCAGTTCGTGCAGCGCAACACCGTACTGGAACAACACCATCAGCAGGAATGCGTATATCGGGTTCCCCAGGTAGTACTTCTCCCAGGGCTGGTCCTCGCTCATCCGGATGATGCCGTAGCCGATGTCACGGTCCATTCCCACGATGTTGGTGTGGGTGTGGTGCATGTAGTTGTGCGAGTGCCGCCATTGGTCGGCCGGGCACGCGGTGTCCCACTCGAAGTCCCGGCCGGAGATCGTCGGGTCACGCATCCAGTCGTACTGACCGTGCATGATGTTGTGGCCGATCTCCATGTTGTCCAGGATCTTCGCGATGCCCAGCATGCCGGTGCCGAACAGCCAGAACGGCGGCAGGAACAGCAGTGCGCGACCGCCGACTTCCAGCGCGCGCTGGGTCTTGATGACGCGGCGGATGTACTCGGCGTCTTCGGCGCCGAGGTCGGCCATCACCCGGTCCCTGATGGCGTCGAGCTCGCGGCCGAACGCGTCGGCCTGCTCTTTGGTCAGGGTGATCTTGTTCTTTGTCATGGTTTTCCCTCCTGAAAGTTTTTGGGGCTGCTCGGGGTCTCAGAGCGCGATCTCGACGTCACCGCACGGGACGGACACGCAGATCTGCACTTTGTCGTCCGGGACCGTCGACACCGCACCGGTGACGAGGTTGCGAACGGTCCCTGAGGTCTTGCGTCGCGTGCAGGTGTGGCAGATGCCCATGCGGCAGCCGCTCTCCGGCGTCAAACCGGCCGCTTCGGCCTGTTCCAGCAACGAGCGACCGTCGTCGACGACGTCAACCTTGCTGTCCGCGAACGTCACTCGACCACCCGTGGGATTGGCCGGCGGCTCGAACACCGGAGGCACGAAACTTTCGGTGAACACGTTTTCACAGTTCTGCCGGACCGCCTCGACCAAACTGGTGGGTCCGCAGACGAACACCATGTCGGGCGACGGCATGGCGGCCGCCAGGTGGTCCGGGCCGAAGCGGCCAACCAGGTCTCCGGAATCGGACCGGGTGTAGCCGCGCAGCACGCGCACGCCAGGCATGCCGGCCAGCTCGTCGCGGTAGTTCGCCTCCGCCTCGGTGCGGGCGTAGTGCACGAACGCGATCTCGCCCGGATGCCGCTCGGCGACCAGCGTGCGCAGCATCGACATGACGGGAGTGATGCCGCTGCCGCCGGAGACGAAGAGAATCCGCCGCGGTCGCTCGGTCGGCAGTACGAAGTCGCCGCCGACGCCGTCGAGGCCCACCACCATGCCGACACGAGCCTGCTCGTAGAGGTAGGTCGAGACCAGTCCGCCGTCGTGGACGCCGATCGTCAGCTCGAGGTGTGCGCTGCCTTGGGCATTGGCCGGGGAGTAGCACCGCACGTGCCGGCGGCCGTCGATCTCGACAGCGAGGTTGACGTACTGCCCGGCCTTGAACGTGCGGGCGGCGGTGAAGGCGCGGTTCGGAGCCAGCGTCAGCGTCACGCTGCGTGGGGTGGTGCGCCGGACGTCAACGACCTTGGCGCGGGCCTGACCCATGGTCCAGGTGGGCTCCACCAGCTCGGTGTAACGGTCGACCCCGTGGGGACCGGTGAGCAGATCGACTAGGTTGGAACCCAGGATCCGCTGCTTCAAAGTTTGAGTGAACATATGTACACCATGCGTGGCGACGCCGCAGGTCGTCAAGGATTTTTAGCTGGTCTGTGGTAGGGTTCACACAGTGAACGATCGTACGCCTAGCTCACGTCCGCGGCGATCGTCCCGCGAACGTACGCGGGAGAGTCCGTCTCGGGAGGAACGCAAAGAGGCGACGCGGCGCGCCATCATCGCCGCCGCGCTCAAGTTGCTTCAGGACCGCAGTTTCAGCGGCCTGAGCCTGCGCGAGGTCACCCGGGAGGCCGGCATCGTGCCCGCGGCGTTCTACCGTCACTTCGAGTCGATGGAGGCCCTCGGCCTTGTCATGATCGACGAGTCGTTCCGCATCCTGCGGGACACGTTGCGCGGCGCGCGGGCCGGCAAGCTCGACCCGAATCGAGTGATCGAGTCCTCCGTCGACATCCTGGTCGGCAGTGTCGCCGAACGCCGTGAGCACTGGCGGCTGATCGGCCGGGAACGCTCCAGCGGACTCAGCGTGTTGCGTTACGCCATCCGCACCGAGATCCGGTTGATCACCTCCGAACTGGCCACCGACCTGGCGCGCTTCCCTGGCCTGAACGAATGGAGCACCGAGGACCTCAACGTGCTGGCGACGCTGTTCGTCAACGCGATGATCGTCATCGCGGAGGCGATCGAGGACGCCCAGAGCGCCGAGGCGCTCGAAGAGATCCGGCGCATCGCGATCAAGCAGTTGCGGATGATCGCGATCGGCGTGGCCAACTGGAAAAGCAGTCCCTAACTACTCGACCACTACTCGACGACCTGGTAGAAGGACTCGCCGTCTTCCGGAGCGCCGGACACCTGACCCCGGTGGATCCGGCCGGGAACGTCTTCTTCCGGCGTACTTGCGGCACCACTGAGGACGTCAGGTTCCTCTGCGGCGAGGCGGTCGTCCAGCGATTCGCCTTCCCGTTCTTCACGTGCCGTCATTCCCGGGCCGTCGGCCGCGGTCCAGTCCTCGGGTGGATCGACGACGATGTCGCCGTCGTCGTTGCGAAGCTCGTCGGGGTCGGTGGACTCTTCCTGATTCAGGGTGTCGCCGGGTCCGCCCTCTTCGGGAAAGTCCGCAGGGTCAACTAGCTCGGAATCAGCCATAGGGCCACGGTTGCCCGCTGGATCGGGCGGCCAAACGCCCCAACCTCGATGCCGCTGTCTGATACCGCTTCGATACGGCCGCGCTCAGCGCGGCTCGCGCCACATGGACCACAGCGTGGGGCCGCCGTTGGGCAGCTTGATCTCGCCGGTAACGGTGAAGCCGAAACGCTCGTAGTACGGCACATTTTCGGGTTTGCTCGACTCGAGATAGGCCGGGCAATATTCGGCATCGCAACGCTCGAGCCGGGATCGCATGAGGACCTGTCCGTACCCCTTGCCGCGCACGTCCGGATCGCTGCCGATCGTCGCCAGATACCAATGCGGCTCTTCGGGATGGACCCGCCTCATCGCCGCCTGTATTTCCCGTCCCATGGCGACCCGCAGGCGGAATATGCGCAGGAAGGACGGCACCATCGCCCACTCGGCTCGACGCGACTCCTGCCACTGGTTCGGCGGGTCCCACAGTGCCGCCGCACCGATATCCGGCCCGTCGCATGCCACCTCGACACCACCGAGGGGCAAGTGGTGGTGGCGGGTCATCGCGCCGAACAGCCTGCCCAGATGCGCGGTGCGGGTCTTTTCGTTGGGCAGCAGCCATAACGACACCGGGTCGTCGTAGAAAGCCCGCCCCAGGGTTCGCGATAGCGCGCGCAGGTCGGCTTTTCGGGCAGGGCGTGCTTGCGGCGTCATGCCCCCGAGGCTAGTCCAGGTGTGACGCAATACTCGGCGGGTATTCGAGCCCGATGACGGGCATTTCGAGACGAACCCTGGGACAGCTGGCGGCCGGTATCGGCGCCCTCGGCGCGGGAGGTCTGGCCGCGTGTGCTCGCGACGACTCCCCCAGCAGTCACCCACCGCCCTCCCCAGCCAAAGGCGTGGGAATTGTGTTGTCCCATGAGCAATTTCGCACCGACAAACTGGTGGTGCAGGCCAAGGCCGCCGAAGATGCCGGCTTCCAATATGCGTGGGCCAGTGACCACCTCCAGCCCTGGCAGGACAACGAAGGCCATTCGATGTTTCCGTGGCTGACGTTGGCATTGGTGGGCAACAGCACCAGTCGCATTGCCTTCGGAACCGGGGTGACCTGCCCGACCTACCGTTATCACCCGGCCACGGTCGCCCAGGCTTTCGCCTCGCTGGCCATCCTCAGTCCCGGTCGGGTTTTCCTGGGTTTGGGCACCGGAGAACGACTCAACGAACAAGCCGCCACCGACACCTACGGCAACTATGAAGAGCGCCACGACCGTCTTGTCGAGGCCATCGAGCTAGTCCGACAGTTGTGGAGCGGCGAGCGAATTTCGTTCAACGGTCGTTACTTTCAGACCAATTCGCTCAAGCTCTACGATTTACCGGCTGCGCCACCGCCGATCTTCGTCGCGGCCGGCGGACCCAGGAGCGCCGCCCTGGCAGGCCGGTACGGCGACGGATGGATCGCGCAGGCCCGCGACATCAAAGACTCGAAATTGGTCACCGCCTTCACTATTGGCGCACAACAAGCCGGTCGCGACCCCGCCGGCCTTGGTAAGCGCGCCGAACTGTTCGCCGTCGTCGGCGACAGCATCGTGGCCAAACACGCCGCGTCTCTGTGGCGCTTCACCGCTGGGGCGGTGGATCAGCCGAATCCGGTCGAAATTCAGCGCGCCGCTGAATCGAATCCGATCGACAACGTGCTTGCGAACTGGGCTGTCGGTACCGACCCAGCCACGCACATCAGAGCGGTGCAATCGGTTCTCGACGCCGGGGCGGTGCCGTTCCTACACTTCGCGCAGGAGAACCCGATTGCGGCCATCGATTTCTACCGCAGTGAGGTGTTTCCCAAGCTGCGTTGACGCGCTTCAGGCTCCGATCATGGACGGGTAGCCCTCGCGGACGCTCGGGTATTTGGGCCGCCAGTCCGTCGCAGTTCGAAACCTGTTGTTGCTCACCCGTAGTGAGCGGGTCAACGAGGTAAGGCGATCGCCCAGCAACAGCGCCGACCGCCCCGGGACGACAATCCACGGCTTGACGCCGACGGCGGCCGCGAGCGCTGCGGCGTTGTCGCGCTTGGTGACCGGCTCGTCGTCGACGACGTTGTAGGTACCGCCGGGACACTCGAGCGCGGCGACGACGGCGGACGCGGCATCGGCGAGATGGATCGAGGACATGTAGGAATCGGCACGGCCGCCGACGAATCCGATATGTCGGCGCGCCATCGCCACGATCTGCTCGCTGTGCGCAGCACCCCGCCCGTAGAACAACCCAAACCTGAGCACCACAGCCGTGCCGCCCGCCGCGCCGAATCGACGGTTATTCGCTTCGGCGGCATGGTTTCCGGCCGCGATCGGGTAGTGGTCAACCGGCGCATCCTCGGTGATCCAGCGGTCGCCGGCGTCCCGGTAGATCATCACCACCGATTCCTGCACCACCCGCCGCACACCCGCGTCCAGCGCCGCGTCGACCACGGCCGCCGAGCCTTCGGTGCGTATTCGTTCGCACTCGCGCCACGCCGATTTGCGGATGAAACTGGCCGGCGGCGGCAGCGCCGTCGCCAGGTTCACCACGACGTCGTGACCGGCGAACGCCTCCGCCAGCGCCTTACGGTCGAACAGTGACACCGCCACCGGCGTCGCACCTTGCGCGCGCAGCGCCGCGGCCTTGGCCTCGCCACGGGCCAGCGCGGTCACCTCGTGCCGGGCGGCGACCAGCGCGGGAACCGCGTAGCCGCCGATAGCGCCGGTACCTCCGGTCAGGAACACCCTCAAATCAGCGTCCTCAGTCAAATCGGCCCGACCCCGACTACTACTTAGGGTAACTACGGGTAGGTGCGGATGAGGACCTTACGATGGGGGGACCCCATCAACGAGCCGGTGCGACGTGGCGCCGGGGAACGGTTGCTCAGACGTGTGGGACTTCGAAACGGACCCGGAATACCAGGCGAAGCTGGACTGGGTCGAAAAATTCATGGTCGAGGAACTCGAGCCGCTTGATCTGGTGGCTCTCGATCCTTACGACAAGAAGAACGCCGAGATGATGGCGATCCTGCGGCCGTTGCAGCAGCAGGTCAAGGACCAGGGCCTGTGGGCCGCGCACCTGACGCCCGAACTCGGCGGCCAGGGCTTTGGCCAGGTGAAACTCGCCCTGCTCAACGAGATCCTCGGGCGGTCGCGGTGGGCGCCGTCGGTGTTCGGGTGCCAGGCACCCGACTCGGGCAATGCCGAGATTCTGGCGTTGTTCGGCACCGACGAGCAGAAGGCCCGCTACCTGCAGCCGCTGCTGGACGGCGAGATCACCTCCTGCTACTCGATGACCGAACCCCAGGGCGGGTCTGACCCCGGGATGTTCGTCACTGCCGCGCGCCGCGATGGCGACGACTGGGTGATCAACGGCGAGAAATGGTTTTCCACCAACGCCAAGCACGCATCGTTCTTCATCGTCATGGCCGTCACGAATCCGGAGTCCCGGACCTACGACCGGATGTCGTTGTTCATCGTGCCGGCCGAGACGCCGGGCATCGAAATCGTCCGCAACGTCGGCGTAGGTGGGGAATCCTCCAAGCGCGCCAGCCACGGATACGTCCGCTACAACGACGTCCGGGTACCGGCGGACCACGTGCTCGGCGGTGAGGGCCAAGCATTCGCGATCGCGCAGACGCGTCTCGGCGGCGGCCGCATCCACCACGCAATGCGCACAATTTCACTGGCGCGCAAAGCTTTTGACATGATGTGCGAACGTGCGGTGTCGCGCAAGACCCGGCACGGTCGGCTGGCCGATTTCCAGATGACTCAGGAGAAGATCGCCGACAGCTGGATCCAGATCGAGCAGTTCCGGCTGCTGGTGCTGCGCACGGCCTGGCTGATCGACAAGCACCACGACTACCAGAAGGTGCGCCGCGACATCGCCGCGGTGAAGGTCGCGATGCCGCAGGTGCTGCACGACGTGGCGCAACGAGCGCTGCACTTGCACGGCGCGCTCGGCGTTTCCGACGAGATGCCGTTCGTCAAGATGCTGATCGGTGCCGAGTCACTCGGCATCGCCGATGGTGCCACCGAGTTGCACAAGATGACGGTCGCCCGCCGCACGCTGCGTGAATACGAGCCGGTGACAACGCCTTTCCCGTCTCAGCACATCCCGACCCGACGCGCCGCGGCCGAGGCGCTGCTCGCCGAGCGCCTGGAACACGCCATCGCCGAGTTCTGACCGCCAACACCCCCCAATACCCGCGAGCAGACGCAAACTCGTACGAAAATGCCTGTCTGAGTACGAGTTTGTGTCTGCTCGCGGTCAGGAGATGTAGCGAACGACGCTCTCGGCCACGCAGGCCGGCTTCTCCGAACCCTCGACCTCGATGGTGGTCGACATCGTTGCCTGGACGGTGCCGTTACCGAGGTCGTCGACATTGACCAGCTTGCTCGTGGCACGGACCCGCGAGCCCACCGGAACCGGCGCCGGGAAGCGAACCTTGTTGAGCCCGTAGTTGATTGCCAGCTTGATGCCCTTGACGGTGTAGATGTCGTGCTGCAGTCGCGGCAACAGCGACAGGGTCATGAAGCCGTGGGCGATGGTCGTGCCGAAGGGCCCGTCTTTCGCTCGCTCCGGGTCGACGTGGATCCACTGGTGATCACCGGTCGCATCGGCGAACAAATTGACCTCTTCCTGGGTGATGGTCACCCAGTCGCTCTGCCCGATGGTCTCCCCCGCGGCGGCGGTGAGTTCGGCTACTGACTCAAAGGTGCGCATGACGGGTAAGCATAGGACTCGTGAGGCTGCTGCTGATTGCCGATACCCATGTCCCCAAGCGTGCCCGTGACCTGCCTGCGCAGGTCTGGGATGAGGTCGCCAAAACCGACGTGGTCATACACGCCGGGGATTGGGTCACGCCCCAGCTGCTCGACCAGCTGGAAGCCAGGGCGGCCCGGCTCATCGCGTGCTGGGGAAACAACGACGGTCCCGAATTGCGCGCCCGGTTGCCGGAGCAAGCCGACGCCACCCTCGAAGGACTGCGCTTCACCGTCGTCCACGAGACCGGAGCCACGGCCGGCCGCGAGGCACGCATGTCCCGCCGCTACCCGGACACCGATGTCCTGGTCTTCGGGCACAGCCACATCCCCTGGGACACCACGACGCCGACGGGGCTGCGGCTGCTCAATCCGGGGTCGCCGACCGATCGTCGGCGCCAACCGCACTGCACCTACATGACCGCGACCGCCGAAAATAACGCGCTGAGCAGCGTAGTTCTACACAAGATCAATAGATAGCTCGACTACAGAGGTATTGTAGTCGGGTGAGCACTCGCACCGACCTCTCCGCCGACGTACCGCGGGTCCTGGGCCGGTTCCGTCGGCAACTGCGCCGTGCGGCCGGCACCGGATACGCGCCGGGTCGGCTGTCGGAATCGCAGGCCGAGTTGTTGCGGCTGGTGTCGCACCGGCCGGGAATATCGGTCAGCCTCGCGGCCGCCGAGCTGGGATTGGTACCCAACACCGCATCCACCCTGGTCACCAAGCTGGTCCGGGACGGCTTCCTGTTGCGCGAGGTCGACGACAGCGACCGACGCGTCTGCCGGTTGCGGCTCACCGATTCCGCCCAGCACGCCATGGACGCCACGGCCGCGGCGCGGCGAGCGGTGCTGTCCGAATTGCTCGACAAGCTTGACGACGAGCAGCGCCGGGTATTGGGACAGGGATTGGAGGTCCTCGAAGAGATGACCAGAATGCTCCGGGAGCCAGGCAAATGAACACGCCAATGGCGATCGACTGCGCGCACCTAACCTACCGCTACGGCCAGCACACCGCCGTCGACGACGTGACGTTCCAGGTACTCCCCGGTGAAACCATGGGCCTGCTCGGGCCCAACGGCGCAGGCAAGACGACCGTGGTGCGCGTACTCACCACCCTGGCGCCCGTTCAGGACGGCGAGCTGCGCATCTTCGGCCTGGATGCGCGGCGGCAGACGATCGACATCAGAAACAACCTTGGCTACGTGCCGCAACAACTTTCGATCGAGACGGCACTGACGGGTCGGCAGAACGTGGAATGGTTCGCGCGGCTGTACGGCGTGCCCCGGGCAGAACGGAGGGAACGCGTCGATCAGGCGCTGGCCGCGATGGATCTACTGGACGTAGCCAACCGAGTGGCTTCCTCCTACTCCGGCGGCATGGTGCGCCGATTGGAAGTGGCCCAGGCCCTGGTCAACCGGCCGTCGCTGTTGATCCTCGACGAACCGACGGTCGGGCTGGATCCGATCGCGCGGGACGGCGTCTGGACACAGGTGAAGAACATGCAGGCCCAATACGGCATGACCGTGCTGCTGACCACCCATTACATGGAGGAAGCCGACGTGCTGTGCGACCGCGTCGCGCTGATGCATCGGGGTGCCTTGCAGGCGGTGGGGACGCCGGAGGAATTGAAGTCGACAGTGTCGCCGGACGCCACGCTCGAGGACGTGTTCCGGCACTACTCGTCCGCGGAGATATCGTCCGGCAGAGAGGCTGAACGCAATGTCGGTTGACCGGACAATCAACGCCGCAAATACCACCAGTGCCGTGGCACCGAACCTGGTCGCGGCACCGCACGGACTACAACGGGTCTGGGCGACGCTGGGACGCGTCGTCGCTTTCGCGATCGTCGAACTGCAGAAGCTCCAACACGACCGAACCGAACTCGTCACCCGCATGGTGCAGCCCGCGCTGTGGTTGTTGATCTTCGGGACGACGTTCAGCCACCTGCAGGTGATCGACACCGGGTCGGTGTCCTATCTCGCGTTCCTGGCGCCGGGCATCATCGCCCAGTCGGCGCTGTTCATCTCCATTTTCTATGGCATACAGATCATTTGGGACCGCGACGCCGGCATCCTGGCGAAGCTGATGGTGACCCCGGCGCCGGCTTCGGCGCTGATCACCGGCAAGGCATTCGCCGCCGGTGTGCGCTCCGTCGCGCAGGTAGTGGGTGTGCTGGGGTTGGCATACCTGATGGGCATCGCCCTGACCATCAACCCGCTGCGGATCGTGGCCGCCATGGCCGTCGTCGTGCTCGGTGCCGCGTTCTTCGCCTGTCTATCGATGACGCTCGCCGGATTGGTCCGCAACCGAGACCGCCTGATGGGCATCGGCCAGGCCATCACGATGCCGCTGTTCTTCGCCTCCAATTCGCTGTACCCGGTGGACGTGATGCCCGCCTGGTTGCACACGCTCAGCACGGTAAACCCGCTGAGCTACGAGGTCGACGTGTTGCGCGCGCTGCTGATCGGCACGCCCTTCCATGCGGTGGACGTTGTCGTGTTGCTGGTGGCACCGATCATCGGAATCGCCACAGCGTCAAAGGTATTGCGCCGCCTGGTCGCCTGACGGCACCAAATATGTTGAAACGCAAGGTAATCGTGACCTAACCGTGACGATGCCGGCGTGACGCCGAAACGTTAGCCAACCGCTACCTATTGCTCCGGCCGTGACACGCGAGCCGCGCCCCGCCCCTGTGTTTCACTCCCCCAGAAGGGATTCGACCGCAATCCTGCGGCCGATGAAAGTTGGGATGGGTAGGGAGCTATGTCGTTCTTCGAAGAAGTGCGGAAGGTGCGTTGCGCAGCGGGAACCATCTCGCAGCGGCTGGCTATCGCGGCCCTGGGGGCGGCCCTGCTTAGCGGCCTCATCGCTGTCGTCGGCGGCACCGCAACCGCAAGCGCCTTCTCCCGGCCGGGATTGCCAGTGGAGTACCTGTCAATCCCGTCACCGTCGATGGGCCGCGACATCAAGGTTCAGTTCCAGGGCGGCGGGCCACACTCGGTGTACCTGCTCGACGGCCTGCGCGCCCAGGACGATTTCAACGGTTGGGACATCAACACGCCGGCGTTTGAGGAGTTCTACCAGTCCGGCCTGTCGGTGATCATGCCCGTCGGCGGCCAGTCCAGCTTCTACAGCGACTGGTACCAGCCCTCGCAAAGCAACGGCCAGAACTACACCTACAAGTGGGAGACCTTCCTGACCCGCGAGATGCCCACCTGGTTGCAGGCCAACAAGGGTGTGACGCCGTTCGGCAATGCGGCGGTGGGCCTTTCGATGTCGGGCGGTTCGGCGTTGATCCTGGCCGCCTACTACCCCCAGCAGTTCCCGTACGCCGCGTCGCTGTCGGGGTTCCTCAACCCGTCCGAGGGATGGTGGCCCACCCTGATCGGCCTGGCGATGAACGACTCTGGTGGCTACAACGCCAACAGCATGTGGGGCCCGTCCAGCGACCCGGCTTGGCGGCGCAACGACCCGATGGTCCAGATTCCGCGCCTGGTGGCCAACAACACCCGCATCTGGGTGTACTGCGGTAACGGCACCCCCAGCGACCTTGGCGGCGACAACATGCCGGCCAAGTTCCTCGAGGGTCTCACGTTGCGCACCAACCAGTCCTTCCGCGACACCTACGCGGCCTCGGGTGGACGGAACGGGGTGTTCAACTTCCCGAACAACGGCACCCACTCGTGGAACTACTGGAACCAGCAGTTGATGGCGATGAAGCCCGACATCCTGCAGGTGATCAACGCCCTGCCGGCACCGGCACCCGCACCGGCCGCGCCGGCCGCGGGGATCCCGGCGATGCCTGCGCCGGCCACCTGATCGGAACCGGTTAGCCAACCCAGCCAGCATCGGCAGCAGCGCAACGGCCAGCGCTGCTGCCGATGTTCTTTTCCGGCAAGCGGTGGCAAGCGGCAAGCGGTTAGGCGGTCAGGCGGGCGATCGACCGCATCGGGATGGGTAACCAGGTGGGCCGGTGCCGCGATTCGTAGCCCGTCTCGTAGACCGCCTTGTCGAGTTCGTACGCGGATAGCAGCAACGACGAATCGCGCGGGTCCACCCCAGAGGCGGCGGCGTAGCCGTCGCAGAATGCGGTCCGGTTGCGCTCGACCCATTCGCGGGCGCGCGCGGCAAGCTGCTTGTCCTCCCCGTGCTCCACCAACGGGCTGTAGGCGGCGTATTCGAAGGAACGCAACACACCGGCGACGTCGCGCAATGGCGAATCCGGCGCCCGCCGCTCTTCCAGGGGTTGGCCTGGCTCGCCTTCGAAGTCGATCAGCAGCCAGCCCTCCGGAACCCGCAACACCTGTCCAAGGTGCAGATCGCCATGAATTCGCTGCACTGTGATGGTCTCGTCGTGCAGTTTGGCGAACCGTTCCTCGATCGTCGCCGCGTACTCCTGCAACTCCGGCACCGTCGCAACGGCGGACGCCAGCCGGGCCAGCACCTGGTCGACCGGAAAGGTCGCTTCCGCGGTACCCAGGTTCTCCGCCAGGGTGGCATGCACGGAGGCGACCGCCTCGCCTAGCCGATAGGACTCACCGGCGAAGTCGCCGCCAACTTCGTGGGCGTACAAGTCGCCCTCAGCGAAGAGGTCACGGACGCTGGCGGTCGCCATCGCCCAACCCTCGGCCGCGTTGGCGGCGAACTCGGTCACCATGCCCAGCGGGGAGGACGAGTCCGGGTCCTCGCCCGCGATCTCGTAAGAGCCCAGGAGTTTTGCCACGTGCGGATTGCCGGCGCGCCCGAGCACCCGGTTGAGCTCAATATCGGGATTGATCCCGGGGCTGACCCGGCGGAACACCTTGAAGATCGCCGCCGGGGGGCGGTCGAAGATCACGCTGGTGTTGCTCTGCTCGGCCTCCGAGACGCGCGGAAAGGCGTCTCGCGGCAGCGCGACGTCCGGCTCCTTGGTGAACACCACCTCCACGTCCGACGACCTGCGCACTTCCTCCCCGTCGATCAGCGAGAGCAGGAATTGAGGCGCCGACGGGTCATAGAGTGCATCGAACGCGGTGTGGCTGTCGGCGGCGCCGATGGTGGCCAATGTGCTGTATTCGGAGACCGGTTCGGAATCCCATCCCACGATCACCTGGTAGCGCTCGGTGAAGCCGTCCGTGTACGTCACATCGACTAACACCAGGTCGAGGCCGTCCCGCAACGGCACGTTCGTCACGGGTACGGCGGTAGCCAGTTCGCGGTTGCGCCCGGCGTACCACCGCTGTTGTGGCAGCCAATCCGACCATGGCAGCTGGGCCGACGGGGTCATATTGCGCCGCTCCTCCTCATTGCTTTGCTCTGCATCGTCGCCGGCGCCGGTCGTCATAGTTCCTCCTCGGAGTTGGACAACCGGAACCAATAGAACCCGTGTCCTGGAAGTGTCAGCAGATAAGGCAAGTGCCCGATGCGGGGAAACAGCACCTGCCCGGTCAATTCGACCGGCGTGTAGCCGTTCCACTGCTGCAGGTTCAGTTCGATGGGCTGGGGGAACCGCGACAGATTGTTCACGCAGAGCACCACGTCCCCCTCGCCGCCGTCCTCGCCGCGCGCTTCCCGCACATAAGCCAGGACCGACGGGTTGGACCCGCCCAGTTCCTGGAAAGTCCCGACCGCGAACGCGGGGTGACGGCGGCGCACCGAAAGCATGGTCCGGGTCCAGTTGAGCAGCGACGTTGATGTGTCACGTTGGGCTTCGACGTTGACGGCCTGGTACCCGTACACCGGGTCCTGGCTGGTCGGCAGGTACAGGCGACCGGGGTTGGCCGTGGAGAACCCGGCGTTGCGGTCCGGTGTCCATTGCATCGGCGTGCGCACCCCGTCCCGGTCACCCAGCCAGATGACGTCGCCCATCCCGATCTCGTCGCCGTAGTACAGCACCGGCGAACCGGGTAACGACAACAGCAGCGCGTTGAACAACCGCATCTGGTTGAAGTCGTTCTCCAGCAGAGGCGCCAGACGCCGACGGATGCCCACGTTCGCCTTCATCCGCGGGTCCTTGGCGTACTCGGCGTACATGTAGTCGCGTTCCTCGTCGCTGACCATTTCGAGGGTCAGCTCGTCGTGGTTGCGCAGGAAGATGCCCCACTGAGCCATCTCCGGGATATCCGGGGTCTGGGCCAGGATCTCCGAGATCGGAAAACGCGATTCCCGGCGGACCGCCATGAAGATGCGGGGCATCAGCGGGAAGTGGAAGGCCATGTGGCATTCGTCGCCGCCGGTGCTGGGGTCGCCGAAGTACTCGACGACATCGGCGGGCCACTGGTTCGCCTCGGCCAGGAGCACCCGGCCCGGGAATTCGTCGTCGACCACTTTGCGGCAGCGCTTGAGGAAGGCGTGCGTTTCGGGCAGGTTCTCGCAGTTGGTGCCCTCACGCTCGAACAGGTACGGCACCGCGTCCAGCCGGAAACCGTCGATACCCAGGCCGAGCCAGAAGCGCAAAACGTCGATCATCGCTTCCTGCACGGCCGGGTTGTCGTAGTTCAGGTCCGGTTGGTGAGAGAAGAACCGGTGCCAATAGAACTGGCGCCGAACCGGGTCGAAGGTCCAGTTCGACTCTTCGGTGTCGACGAAGATGATCCGGGCGTCGGAGTACTTCTGGCTGGTGTCGCTCCACACGTAGAAGTCGCCGTAGGGCCCGTCGGGGTCGCGTCGCGACTCCTGAAACCACGGATGCGATTCCGACGTGTGATTCATGACCAGATCGGTGATCACCCGGATCCCGCGCTGGTGAGCCTCGTCGACCAGCGCGACGAAATCCTCCACCGTGCCGAATTCGGGCAGCACCTTGTAGAAGTCGCGGATGTCGTAACCGCCGTCGCGCAACGGCGAGTCGTAGAACGGCGGCAACCAGAGGCAGTCCACGCCGAGCCACTGCAGATAGTCCAGGCGGTCGATCAGACCGCGCAGGTCGCCGGAACCGTCGGCGTTCGAGTCGAAAAACGCTCGGACCAGCACTTCGTAGAAAACCGCGTGCTTGAACCAGGTCGGGTCGGCCGGCAATGCGGTGGCGTTGCCAAAGTCCTTGGCCTCGGGATGTTCGACCACCCCGTCTTCGACGTGACTGCCCTCGGCGGGATGGTGCGCGGGACCGTGCCTGGCGCCGTCTCTCTCGTCGTTCATCAATTCCACGATGCCACGGGTACCCGACGCGGGTGTCACGGAATCACGCGAGACCAATCATGGTTCGTGCCAAACGAATTGGCCTCGCGCGCCCGTATCAGGCCGGCGGCCCCTCGGCAAGGGTCACGTGTTCGGTGCGCTGCACGCCGGCTCGTGTGGTGAAGCTGATCGAGACGGTGTCCCCGGGGTGATGCGGGGTGAGCGCGTCTGACATGGCGGTCGCCGAGTTGATCGGCACGCCGTCAATCGCGGTGATCACGTCGCCCACCGAGATGCCGATCGACGCGGCAGGAGCGCTGCCCACCACGCGTTGCACCCGAGCGCCGTTGCCGTTGTTGTCGACGACACCGAGTCCGAGGAATGCCGTTGGGCCGACGTGCACGGTCGGCGAGCCGCCACCGCTGCGGATCTGGTTGGCCACACCCATCGCCGTTCCGATCGGGATGGCGAAGCCCTGGCCGCCCTGCAACAGGAAGTTCTCGGTCGCAGCCGTGTTGATTCCGACGACCTGCCCGGCGCTGTTGACGATGGGCCCACCCGAATCACCGGGCTGGATCGCGGCGTCGACCTGGATCAGGTTGTTCAGCGTCTCCGCGGCCCCGGTGAGGGCGTCGGACGCTTGTACAGTCTGCCCGACCGCGACGACCCGGCCGGCCACCGCACGTGGCGTGCCGCCCTGGCCGCCGGCGTTGCCGAGGGCCACGACCGGGTCACCGACGCTGACGCCACCACCGATCGCGGCGGCGGGCAGTCCTGCGGCACCGCGCAGTTGCAGCACCGCGATGTCGGCGGTGCGGTCGTAACCCACCACGTCGACGCCGTAGGTTCGGCCGTCGCCGACACTGAACGCGCTGATGTCGGTGGCGCCAGAGATCACGTGATTGTTGGTCAGGACGACACCGTTGGGATCGATGATGATGCCCGTCCCGGCACCCACCGCATTGTTGTAGCCCAGCTTGGTGTTGATGTTGACCAATTGCGGGCCCACCTGCGCGACCGCGGCGATCGGGTCGAGCGGCACCATGGGGAAGGGGAATTCTTTGTATGGTGCTGCGTGCGCGGGTGCTGGCGGAGCGAGCAGACTCAGGCCGAGCAGGCTCAAGACAGCCACCAACAATGACCACCTGTATGTCCGGCGACCCACTTTGCTCATCCCGTATCCTCCTGCGTCGGGGTAAGAACCAAAATTGTCCCAGCCATAGGGTCCGGGAGGCATGCCTCTATTTACATCACCGTAGTGCAGATAGCCAAGTAATTGCGTGGTCAACCCTATTCGGCACGATTCGAATTGTGACTGAGTTCACCGGCAAATTGTTCACCTTGTTGAGGCGCCGGGTGCGCGCCGTCGAACGTGTTGGGTATTCACCCGCTTCCTTACGACTGGGGCCACTAGCCGCACACTCGGCGAGGCGCCGGCGGCAAGGCTTCGCTGCCCAGGCGCCGAACGTGTGGGCTATTTACCCGCTTCCTTAGAACGAGGGCCAGTGGCCGCACACTCGACGAGGCGGAAGCCGCAATACTGAGGCCGCCAGCCACACACTCGACGAGGCGCCGGCGGCCGCCGACGCGCCATAAGCTGGATCGGTGGCCGAATTCGACCCGCAGGTCAGGTTCACGCACGCCCAGGTAGCGCGACTGGCCACGATTACCCCTGAAGGCGTCCCACACGTCGTGCCGGTGGTTTTCGCGGCGGACCCGGATGCGGACCACGATGTGGTGTACACCGCCGTCGACGCCAAGCCGAAAACCACCCAACGACTGCGCCGCATCTCCAATATCGAGAAAAATCCGAACGTCAGCCTGCTTGTCGACCATTACGACACCGACTGGACACAACTGTGGTGGGTCCGGGTCGACGGCGTCGCCACGATCCACCACGACGGCGCGGTCCTAGACCTCGGACACCGTCTATTGCGCACCAAATACTTTCAGTATCAATCGGTTTCGCTGGACGGCCCAGTCATTGCAATCGCGGTGCGGCGCTGGTCCAGCTGGCACGCCTGAACCGACCCGGCCCGACCCTTGTGCTGAACCGCAGTTGGGGGAATGGTGGGTATTGCGTCCTGTGAGCTAGAACACACTGCGCACGGGGGGCATTTAGAGATTTCGGGCCCAGGAGAACTGGAGGTATGTCATGGCCGACAGAGCGGGTGCTTCTCAAAGCGCGGGGGCCGCTCCCACTGCCGAAGCTCCCAACGCCATCCGCAACGTGGTGCTGGTCGGACCGTCGGGTGCCGGCAAGACCACCCTCGTCGATGCCCTGCTGGTCGCCGGCGGTGTGCTGAACCGGCCGGGTTCGGTGACCGAGGGCACCACCGTCTGCGACTTCGACGACGCCGAGATCCGCCAGCAGCGCTCGGTGGGCCTTGCGGTCGCGTCGCTGGCGTACGACGGCATCAAGATCAACCTCATCGACACCCCCGGTTACGCCGACTTCGTGGGCGAACTGCGTGCCGGGCTGCGTGCCGCCGACTGCGCGTTGTTCGTCATCGCGGCCAATGAGGGCGTCGACCAGCCGACCAAGTCGCTGTGGCAGGAATGCGCCCAGGTCGGCATGCCCCGAGCCGTGGTGCTCACGAAGCTCGACCACGCCCGCGCCAACTACTCCGAGGCCTTGGCCGCCGCGCAAGAGGCGTTCGGCGACAAGGTCTTGCCCCTGTACCTGCCCACCGCGGACGGCCTGATAGGGCTGCTGTCGCAGACCCAGTACGTCTACGAGAACGGCAAACGGACCACTCGCCCCACCGACTCGACCGATGCCGACCGCATCGAAGAGGCGCGAGGCAGCCTGATCGAGGGGATCATCGAAGAGTCCGAGGACGAGTCGCTCATGGAGCGCTACCTCGGCGGTGAAGCGATCGACGAGGCCGGGCTGATCGAAGATCTGGAAAAGGCCGTCGCACGGGGCTCGTTCTTCCCGGTGATCCCGGTGTGCAGCACCACCGGTGTCGGCACCGTCGAACTGTTAGAGGTCGCCACCCGCGGTTTCCCGTCCCCGATGGAACACCCTCTGCCGGAGGTGTTCACCCCGCAAGGCGCCAAGCATGACGCATTGACGTGCGACGTCAACGCGCCGTTGCTGGCCGAGGTGGTCAAGACGACGTCCGACCCATACGTCGGCAGGGTGAGCCTGGTGCGGGTGTTCTCCGGGACGATAAAGCCGGACGCGACGGTGCACGTGTCGGGTCACTTCTCAGCCTTCTTCGGTGAGACCAACGGCTCGTCGAGTCACCCCGATCACGATGAAGACGAACGCATCGGCGTGCTGTCGTTTCCCCTCGGCAAGCAGCAACGACCCGCGTCGGCCGTCATCGCCGGCGACATCTGCGCCATCGGTAGGTTGAGCCGCGCCGAAACCGGCGACACGTTGTCTGACAAGTCCGAACCGCTGGTGCTGCGGCCGTGGACGATGCCCGACCCGCTGCTACCGATCGCCATTCAGGCGCACGCCAAGACGGACGAAGACAAGTTGTCGGTCGGCCTGGGCCGGCTGGCCGCCGAAGACCCGACACTGCGGATCGAGCAAAACCCGGAGACCCACCAAGTCGTGCTCTGGTGCATGGGCGAGGCCCACGCCGGCGTGGTACTCGAAGGGCTGTCGAATCGCTACGGCGTCACCGTCGACACGGTCGAACTACGCGTGCCACTGCGGGAAACGTTCGCCGGCAAAGCCAAAGGCCACGGCCGGCACGTCAAACAGTCCGGCGGGCACGGCCAATTCGGCGTGTGCGACATCGAAGTCGAGCCGCTGCCGGAGGGATCCGGATTCGAATTCCTGGACAAGGTGGTCGGCGGTGCAGTACCGCGCAACTACATCCCGAGCGTGGAGAAGGGGATCCGCGCCCAGATGGAGAAGGGCGTGCACGCCGGGTACCCGGTGGTCGACATCCGGGTCACCTTGCTGGACGGCAAAGCTCACAGCGTCGACTCGTCCGACTACGCGTTCCAGATGGCCGGCGCGCTGGCACTGAAGGATGCCGCCACGGCGACCAAGGTGATTCTGCTCGAGCCGATCGACGAGATCTCGGTGCTGGTTCCCGACGAATTCGTCGGCGCCGTGATGGGCGATTTGTCCGCTCGCCGAGGCCGACTGCAGGGCACCGAAACCGCCGGCAACGAACGCACGGTGGTCAAGGCCGAGCTTCCTCAGGTCGAATTGACGCGGTACGCAATCGATTTGCGGTCGCTGGCGCACGGGGCCGCGTCGTTCACCCGAGCGTTCGCCCGCTATGAACCGATGCCGGAGAACGCCGCCGCCAAGGTGAAGGCTTCGGCCTGAACGGGTTTGGCAGTTCATGTCGGTAATCGACGGGCTTCCCGGCCATATACTGCTGAACCATTTCGTCGTGGTGCTGGGTCCGCTGACCGCGATCCTGGCAATCCTGTGTGCGGTGTGGTCGGTGGCGCGGCAACGGCTGATCTGGCTGACCCTGGCGCTGGCGGTGGCCACCCTCATCCTGACGCCGCTGACCATCAGCTCCGGCGACTGGTTATACGTAAAGCTAGGCAGCCCACCGGTAGTGGACCAGCACGGCCAACTCGGCGCGACCCTGGTCTATATCGTCGCGGCCCTCGCCGTGACGGTCACCGCGTTGGCCGTCATCCACCTGCGTCAGGCGCGTGGTCGGACCGTGAAGACCGCGGTGCGTGCCGTGGTCGCAGTGCTGGTGGTCGTCGCCGCCACGGGCACGCTGGTGCAGACCTACCGCGTCGGCGAAACGGGTGCGCGCGCCGCGTGGGGAAGCGTCACGGCGTCTGCATAGCGTCTGCATAGCGGCTGCATAGCGGCCCAACCGTCGCTCCCGGTCGTCGAGCGTGTGGGCTGTGGCCCCACACCTTTGAGAGAGGGGCCATAGGCGACACGCTCGGCGATGAGGTAACGGGACGCGAGTCATCGAATGTGCGTGTCCCGCACCCCCTCTCGCCAGTCCAGGGCAATACACCCCACACTCGACGCCGACAGGCGCCCTACCCCTCGCTACCCCTTGCGCCCGAACTGCTTGGCCACGGCGCGGCGGTCCAGTGAACCCTTAGCCGTGTGCGGCAGCTCGCCGGCGGTTTCAAAGCTGGCCGGAATCTCGAAGGACGCCAACCGGTCCCGGCAGAAGTCGGTAAGCTCCTCCGCGGTCGGCTCGTCGCCGCGCGGCACGATCACCGCGGCGACCGCTTCCCCATACAGCTTGTCCGGCACTGCGAAGACCGCCACCTCCAACACGCCGGGATGGCTGCTCAGCACCCCCTCGACGCGCTCCGGCGAGATCTTCTCCCCGCCGCGGTTGATGAGTTCCTTGATCCGGCCGCGAATGGTCAGGCTGCCGTCGGACGACAAGGTACCCAGATCACCGGTCCGCAGCCAGCCGTCGGTGAAGTTGTCCTTGGTGATCTGCGGGTCGCCGAGATAACCGCGCACCACGGTGCTGCCGCGCAACCACACCTCCCCCACCTCGTCGATGTCCACGGACTGCCCGTCGGATCCGACGATGCGGATCTCGGGTCCGGACGAACGTCCGACGAGACCCGTTGACTTTGCCGGGTTTTCGCCGAGCGCGATCGGGGTGGTGGCCACCTGATGCGTGGCCTCGGTCATGCCGAAGGCAACCACGACCGGAGCGGCAAACTCCGCCTCCAGGGCCTCGGCCGTCTCTGGGGTCAGCGGCGCGCTGCAACTACGGATGAAACGCAGTCCGGCGCGTCTGCTCCCCCGCGGTTCAGACTTGTTGCGCTCCAACAAGATTTGGTGAATCGTCGGCACCGCCGTGTACCAGGTCGCCCCGGCGGCTTCGATGTCCTCCCAGAACGTGTGTGCCGAGAACTTGCCACGGGCCGGCAGCAGGACGGTCCCGCCCGATGCCAAGGTGGCCAGTAGTGCGGCCACCAGACCGTGGCCGTGGTAGAGCGGCATCACCGCAACGGTCGAGTCCGCGGCGCTCAGTCCGTAGCAGGCGATGATCGAGCGCACCGAGGTAGCCAGGTTGTTATGTGTCCACGGCACCATCTTGGGAAATCCGGTGGTCCCTCCCGTGAACATGATCATCGCGTCGTCGGTCTGCAACCCTTCGGGTACCGAGGGGTCCGGGTCGGCCTCTTCCGCCGCGTGCAGATGCACCGACAGGGTGGACTCATCCAGGCCGGCCACCACGGCGACCGTCCACGACCGCACCGCCGGCTCGTCCTCGCCGCCCGAGGCGCCCGGCGGTTCGCCGTCGATCAGCATCACCCGGGCTCCCGCCGCCGTGGCGCGGGCACACTGGTCTTTGACGGGCAGTGCGGGATCCAGCGGCACCACCACGAGGTCCGCCCGTGATGCCGCCAGCAGCGCGACGACGAATTCGGCGTTGCTGGCCGTCCGCAGCGCGACCCGATCGCCGGGTTCCAGACCCGCGCGGGTCAACTGCGCGGCGAGATCCTCGACCAGACTGACCAGGTCCCGGTAGGTGACCCGTCTGCGGTCCTCGCCAATGATGAGCGCTGTCGCGCCGGGCACCTTGCTCGCCGCCAGGGCGATCAGTTCGGCGATACGCGGGCTTTGTTCGGCAACTGCTCTGCTGCGGGTAATCGCTTCGGGTGACATTGCCGGTTCCTTCCAAAGTTCGGCTGAGCGAGATGGGCGCCTAGTCAGCACGATGCCGGTGCCGATCCCGGTTGTCCAATATCGATCCGCTACTGCCCGATAGCTCCAAGCTATTGATTCGATAAGCGTCGTAAATCGCTGGATAGCGACTGGGTCTTGGACACCGCCCGGGTCACCCGACACAGTGACTGGTACAGATACGACGGGAAGCAAGGAGCCGCCATGACCACAGCATCGCGCATGACCGATGGAATTCAGCTCGTGGTGGACGCGCTCAAGGCCAACGATGTCGACACCATCTACGGGGTCGTCGGCATTCCCATCACCGACCTGGCTCGCGCGGCTCAGGCGTCGGGGATTCGCTACATCGGCTTCCGCCACGAGGCGTCGGCCGGGAACGCGGCGGCCGCGGCCGGATTCCTCACCCAGCGACCAGGCGTGTGCTTGACGACGTCCGGTCCGGGCTTCCTCAACGGCCTGCCGGCCCTTGCAAACGCCACCACCAACTGCTTCCCCATGGTCCAGATCTCCGGTTCCAGCCAGCGTGCGATCGTGGACCTGCAGCGCGGCGACTACCAGGACATCGACCAACTCAACGCGGCCCGGCCATTCGTCAAGGCCGCTTACCGGATCGCACGGGTCGAGGACGTCGGTCGCGGCGTGGCCCGCGCGATACGCACCGCGATCTCCGGCCGCCCCGGCGGTGTCTACCTCGACATCCCGGGCGAGGTGCTCGGTCAGACGATGGAGGAATCGGCGGCCGCCGCCACCATCTGGCGCCTCGTCGACCCCGCACCCCGCCAGCTCCCGGCGCCGACGGCGGTGGAACGCGCTCTCGATGTGCTATCCCAGGCCCAACGCCCGTTGATCGTGCTGGGCAAAGGCGCGGCATACGCACAGTGCGACAGCACAATTCGGGAATTCGTCGAGAAGACCGGGATTCCGTTTCTGCCGATGTCGATGGCCAAAGGGCTGCTTCCAGACTCGCATCCGCAGTCGGCCGCCGCAGCTCGCTCGTTGGCGATCGCCCGTGCCGACGTCGTCTTGCTGATCGGTGCGCGGCTGAATTGGCTACTGGGCCATGGTGAATCACCGCAATGGGCATCCGACGCCCAGTTCATTCAGGTCGACATCGCAGCGTCCGAGTTCGACAGCAACCGACCCATCGCGGCTCCGCTGACGGGCGACATCGGTTCGGTGGTCTCGGCGTTGCTGGACGGCCTGGCCACCCGTCCCATCCAGCCCGCCGCCGAGTGGACCAAGGAACTCGCCGAGCGCAGGGCGCGCAACGACGCCAAAATGCGCGAGCGACTGGCCGAGAACCCGCACCCGATGCGCTTCTACAACGCGCTCGGCGCCATTCGCTCAGTGCTGCAGGACAACCCGGACGTCTACGTGGTCAACGAGGGCGCCAATGCCCTTGATCTCACACGCAACGTCATCGACATGCAGTTGCCGCGGCACCGCCTCGACACCGGAACCTGGGGAGTGATGGGAATCGGCATGGGTTACTCCATCGCCGCCGCCGTGGAGACCGGGCGGCCCGTGGTTGCGATCGAGGGTGACAGCGCGTTCGGCTTCAGCGGCATGGAAATCGAGACCATTTGCCGCTACCGGCTGCCCGTCACCGTCGTGATCCTCAACAACGGCGGGGTGTACCGCGGTGACGAAATTGCGGCCGGTGCCACCTCTGCGGACCGCACCGAGAAGGACCCCGCGCCCACTGTGCTGAACGCCGGGGCACGCCACGAGCTGCTCGCAGAGGCGTTCGGCGGCAAGGGCTATCACGTGAGTACCCCCTCGGAGCTGGAAAAGGCGCTCACCGAGGCGCTGGCGTCGAACGGGCCGGCACTCATCGACTGCGAACTCGATCCCGGGGCCGGGGTGGAAAGCGGTCACCTGGCGAGCCTGAATCCCGCCCGCGCGGCGGGCTCGGCGAAGCCGCCTAGCGCCGCTGGGTGATTCCGTGCAGTTGGCCGTCGAAGAACTCGTTCAGCGCGAGCCCCTGCGCACTGGCTTTGAGGGCCCGGGCCACGGGTGAGCCTGGGCCACCGGCGTTGGTCACCAACGCGATGGTCGCTTTCAGGACGGGATCGACGAGTTGCACCGCCCGGATCTCACCGGATCTCGCCCCGGCCATGGGGGTCATCCACAACCAGGTGTGCGGCACGATGCACGCCCAGTCTCCGGCGGCGGCCTGCGCGAATAGTGAAGCCACCGAATCGGTCTCGACCTGGGGGCTGACCGTGATGCCGTGCTCGGCGAAGGCCGCATCGACGATCTGGCGGTCCCGCATGTCCGGAGTCAGCAGCGCCAACGGCAGTTGCGCCGCCTCGGGCCACGTCAATGTCGTCGCACCGGGGGACAACATGTCCGCCCGCGCGAGCAGCACGAAGTGTTCTTCGTACAGCGGCACCGAGTCCACATCGTGCACACCCTCCGACGCGGGATGCACGATGACCGCATCGAGTTCGAATTCCCGTAGCCGCCGGTACAACTCGGTGGTCGCCAGCCGAGAACTGATCTGCACCTTGACCAAGGGATGCTCCGAGCAGAACGCCGACAGCACCAGTGACGCCGTCGTGGAGGCGGTAGGAACCGTGCCCAGTCGGAGCGTGCCGGTGATCCCGGAACGCACCGCGGCCACCTCCGCCTTGAAGGCATCGTGCTCGGCGAGTATCCGCTTGGCCCACACCACCAACCGCTCCCCCTCGGGAGTGAGGCCCTCGAAGCTGTGTCCGCGATTGATCAGCGTGACGTTGAGTTCGCGTTCCAGCTTGGCGATCGCCGAGGAAAGGGCGGGTTGCGATACGTAACAGCGCTCGGCCGCCCGGGCGAAGTGCCGTTCCTGGGCGACCGCGACAAAGTACTCCAGTTGGCGGAAGAGCACCCGCACCCTTTCGACTATGAGACCGGCTTTCGACACCGATCTCGCTGAGGCTACCGGGGCGGGCAGCAAATTGCCCGAAAGGTTGTGCCCGGCAGTCTCTGCCGAACCGCGACGCACCACCGTGACATGACGATATACACAAGTGTTTCGGCCATTGCAAGCGCTTATGCCAAAGCTGTGAAAATGTTTGCTAGGACCCTCAAAGGCTAGACAACATCTAGAATGCGCTTGTGTTGATCACACCATCGCGAGAGGCGGCTGCCATGCGTCGAGTGTTTCGTTATCTATTCGTTATGCTCGCAATCTCGACTTTCACAGCAGTTGGGTTCGCTAGCCCCGCCACCGGCGCTGTCCCCGTACCGACGTCCCTTCCCGGCGTTGCTTCGGTGTTGCCGGCCAACGGCGCGGTCGTCGGCGTGGCCCACCCGGTGGTGGTGACGTTCCAGGCACCGGTGACCAACCGGCGCGCTGCCGAGCGGTCCATCCAAGTCAAGTCACCCAGCAACATCACCGGCCGCTACGAGTGGGTCAATAGCAACGTCGTGCAGTTCGTTCCGGACCACTACTGGCCGCCGCATACCCGGGTATCGGTGGGTGTGCAGGCAATGACCGAGGGCTTCGAGACCGGCGACCAGCTACTTGGCGTGGCCAGCATCTCCGCGCACACCTTCACCGTCAGTCGCAACGGGGAAATCCTCAAGACCATGCCGGCTTCGATGGGCAAGCCCAGCCGGCCCACACCGATCGGCAGCTTCAACGCGATGTCCAAGGAACGCACCGTGGTGATGGACTCGCGGACCATCGGCATCCCGCTGAACTCCTCTGACGGATACCTGATCACCGCCTCGTACGCGGTTCGCGTCACCTCGAGCGGTGTGTACGTGCACTCCGCGCCCTGGTCGGTGAACTCACAGGGCTACGCCAACGTCAGCCACGGCTGCATCAACCTCAGCCCGGACAACGCTGCGTGGTACTTCAACGCCGTGACCATCGGCGACCCCATCGAGGTAGTCGCCTAACTCTTTCCCGCGAGCGTGCGTGTCCGCACGGCTGCACGCCGCGCGGCTCGTACATCTGCGCACGCTCGGGCAAGAGTGGGCAAGACCAGGCTGTGGTGACGGTCACACCACCAGCTTGGAAGACGGACCACGTCTAGTGGGTTGGCGCTAGTATCGCCACTCGCACGAAAGGTCCTGCCATGACCGGTGACCAACAGCAACGCATCGACCGGTTGACCGCCAGTGACGAGCAGTTCCGAAACGCCAAGCCTGACGCCGCAGTTCGGGCGGCGGCGCGCGCCCCCGGTCTACGGTTCCCCCAGGTGATCCAAACCCTGGTCGACGGTTACGCCGACCGCCCCGCCCTGGGTTGGCGGGCGCGCTCCCTGACGACGGACCCCGTGACGTCCCGAACCACAGCCCAGTTGCTGGACCGCTTCGAGACCATCACCTACCGCGACCTGTGGGCGAATGTGCAGGCCATCGCGACGGCTTGGCGGCGCGACCCGGTTAACCCTGCTTCGCCCGGCGAGGTACTCGCCACCGTCGGATTCGCCAGCGCGGATTACCTGACCCTCGACCTGGTGGCCGGGTACCTCGGCCTGGTGAGCGTGCCGCTGCAGCACACCACCACGGCGTCTCGGCTGCAACCCATCGTCGCCGAGGTCGAACCGCACATCCTTGCCGCAAGTGCCGAGTACCTCGATCTGGCTGTCGACGCGGCGCTGGGTAGCACCTCGCTGCGGCGCCTTGTCGTGTTCGATTACCTCCCGGAGGTCGACGATCAGCGAGAGGCCGTGCAGCGCGCCCAGGCGAAGCTGGCCGCCGCGGGTATGTCGGTGACCGTCGAAACACTCGCCGACACGACCGAGCGTGGTCGCGAGCAACCGCCGGAGCCGCTGTACACCGGTGACACCGATCAACGGCTCGCCATGATCATGTACACCTCCGGCAGCACCGGATTACCCAAGGGCGCAATGTATTCCGAGCGGATGGTGACCAGGATCTGGACCACCGAGCTGTTGCCGGAAGCCGAGCACCTGCCGGTACTCAACGTCAACTTCATGCCGCTCAATCACCTGGGTGGGCGGGTACCTCTTTCCAGCGCGTTCCAGGCCGGCGGCACGAGCTACTTTGTGCCAGAAAGTGATCTGTCCACACTGTTCGAAGACTGGAAGTTGGTGCGCCCCACGGAGATGGGCTTGGTGCCCCGGGTCGCCGAGATGCTCTACCAGCGCTACCAGAGCGGCGTCGAGCGGAGGATCAATCAGGGCGGCGACACCACAACCGCTGAAGCAGAGGCGCAAGCCGAGATTCGCGAACAGGTCCTGGGTGGCCGCGTCCTCACCAGCTTCAGCAGCACCGCGCCCCTGGCCGCGGAGATGAAGACTTTCATCGAGTCATGCCTGCAGGTCCACGTGATGGACGGGTACGGCCTCACCGAATTGGGGATGGTGACCAAAGACGGCAAGGTGAGCAAGCCCCCGGTAATCGACTACAAGCTCATCGACGTTCCCGAGTTGGGCTACTTCCGCACCGACAAGCCGTACCCGCGCGGGGAACTGCTGGTGAAGTCCCAGACCGCGACGGCGGGGTACTACAAGCGTCCCGACGTCACCGCCAAGGCGTTCGATGCCGACGGCTATTACCGCACCGGCGACGTCATGGCCGAGATCGGCCCGGATCGGCTCGTTTACGTCGACCGCCGCAACAACGTCTTGAAGCTCGCGCAAGGCGAATTCGTCGCGGTCGCACGTCTGGAAGCCATCTTCGCCGGGGCACCGCTGGTACGCCAGATCTTCCTCTACGGCAACAGCGAGCGCCCCTACCTGTTGGCCGTCGTGGTTCCCACCGCCGAGGCGCTGGAGCGCGCTGCACAAGACGGTGCCGACGGGTTCGCCAGACTCAAAGCGGACCTGAGTGATTCGCTGCGCAATACCGCTAAACTCGCCGAACTGCAGTCCTATGAGTTGCCCGCCGACTTCCTGATCGAGACCGAGCCCTTCAGTTCGGACAACGGTCTGCTCTCCGGGGTCGGCAAACTGCTGCGGCCAAAACTGAAGGAACGCTACGGCGAACGGCTCGAGCAGCTGTACACCGAACTTGCCGATAGCCGGGTGGCGGAATTGCGTACCCTTCGGGCAAAGGCGGGGGAACGCCCGGTGATCGAGACATTGACGGAGGCGGCCGAAGCGCTGCTTGGCCTGGTAGGTGGCCCGCCCGCACCCGAGGAACACTTCATCGAACTCGGCGGAGACTCGTTGTCCGCCTTGACATTCTCCAACCTGCTGGCCGACATCTTTGACGTCGACGTGCCGGTGGCACAGATCATCGGTCCCACCAATGACTTGGCGAGCATCGCGGGATATGTTGAAGCCGAACGCCTATCGGGCACTAAGCGGCCTACGTTCGCCGCGGTACACGGCCAGGGCGCGGTAGAGGTACGCGCGGCAGACCTGACCCTGGACAAGTTCATCGATGCCCAAACGTTGGCTGCGGCCCCGTCGCTGCCGCCGGTGACCGGCACGCCTCGGACCGTGCTGCTGACGGGGGCCAACGGCTACCTCGGCCGCTTCCTCGCGCTGGATTGGCTGGAGCAGCTTGCCGACACTGGCGGAACGCTCATCGCGATCGTGCGCGGCTCTGACGCGGCAGCGGCCCGAACCCGGCTGGACGACGTCTTCCGCGGCGGTGACGGCGCAATGTTCGAGCGATTCCAGGCACTGGCCGACGGGCACCTCGAGGTGATTCCCGGTGACATCGGCGAGCCGAATCTTGGCCTCGATCAGCCGACTTGGGATCGCCTGGCACGCAGCGTAGACATCATTGTCCATTCGGCAGCACTGGTGAACCATGTCCTGCCGTACGACCAGTTGTTCGGGCCGAACGTGGTTGGTACCGCGGAGGTGATCCGCCTGGCGATCACCGACCGCATCAAGCCGGTCACCTATCTGTCGACCGTGGCAGTCGCGATGCCGATAAACCCGAACGAGTTTGAAGAAGACGGCGACATTCGCGACGTCAGTGCGGTTCGCTATATCGACGGCGGCTACGCGAACGGGTACGGAAATAGCAAGTGGGCCGGCGAGGTGTTGTTCCGCGAGGCGAACGACCTGTGTGGACTACCGGTCAAGGTATTCCGGTCCGACATGATCCTGGCCCACAGTCAATACGCCGGCCAGCTCAATGTGCCGGACGCGTTCACCCGCTTGCTGATCAGTCTGCTGCTGACCGGGATCGCGCCGGCGAGTTTCTACGAGACGGATGCCCAGGGCCGCCGCAGCAAGGCCCATTACGCCGGTCTGCCAGCCGATTTCGTAGCCGAAGCGATCACCAAGCTGGGTGCGCGAGGCACGGCAGACGGTGCACCGACGTATGTTTCTTACGACGTGATGAATCCGCACGACGATGGTGTGTCCCTGGACACCTTCGTCGACTGGCTGGTGGCTTCGGGTCATGACATCAAGCGCATCGATGACTACGACGAATGGCTGGCGCGCTTTGAGACAGCGCTGAGGGCCTTGCCGGAGAAACAACGTCAGCATTCGGTATTGCCCCTGCTCGACGCCTACCGCAAGCCGCAGCCGGCACTGCCCGGAGCATCCGCGCCGACCAAGGTCTTCCGAGCTGCGGTACAAGACGCGAAAATTGGCCCGGACCAAGACATTCCGCATCTGTCTGCCGCATTTATCGACAAGTACGTCGCAGATCTGCAATCGCTCGGGCTGATCTAGGAAACCGAGGAGGAATTCGATATGTCACCTTCAACAGCGCGCGCAGTGCGGTTCGACCGCTTCGGAGGGCGCGAGGAGCTGTACGTAGCCGACATCGACATGCCGACACCGGAGTCCGGCGAAGTGGTGGTCGAAGTCCGCGCCGCAGGGATAAATCCCGGCGAAGCAGCCATCCGCCTCGGGGCGCTCCAGCAGATCTTCCCCAGCACGTTCCCATCCGGCGAAGGCAGCGACCTGGCCGGCGTGGTGACCGCCGTAGGTCCCGACGTCACCGAGTTTTCGGTGGGCGACGAGGTCCTGGGATTCAGCTGGCGACGGTCCAGTCACGCCACCCACACGGCCGTTCCGGTGGGCAACCTGATTTGCAAGCCGCCCGAATTGAGCTGGGAGGTAGCCGGTTCGCTGTACGTCGTAGGTGCGACGGCCTACGCGGCGGTCCGCGCCGTCGCGCCCCAATCCGGCGAGACGGTTGCAGTGTCGGCCGCCGCGGGTGGTGTGGGCAGCATCGCCGTACAGCTGTTGACGCGGCACGGCGCTCGGGTGTTGGGCATTGCGGGGCCGGGCAACGCCGAGTGGCTGCGCGCCCACGGCGTGACCCCTGTCGTCTACGGCGACGGGCTCGCGGACCGTTTGCGGGAGGCGGCGCCCGACGGAATCGATGCCTTCATCGACCTTTTCGGTCCCGACTACGTCCAGCTTGCGGTGGATCTCGGTGTGGCACCCCAGCGGATAAACACCATCATTGCGATGGAGAAGGCCGCCGAAGTCGGGGCCAAGACGGAGGGCAGCGCCGAGGCCTCCACGCCGGAAGTGCTCACCGAACTCGCCGATCTAGTCGCCTCAGGCGCGATCGACTTCGACATCGCCGCTACTTATCCACTCGACCGGGTGGCTGACGCCTACGCCGAACTCGAGCAACGACACACGCACGGCAAGATCGTTCTGCTACCGCAGAAATAAGCGTGACGGTCAGGCCAGCTCGGCCTGGATGACCCTGCCGATCACCGAGACCGCCGCGGGCGTCGCATCCGACACTCCGCATCCGAGACAGCCACATCCGACACCGCCGGGTCGAGCCCGGCGGTGTCGGACAAGCGGCCGTATCGCGGCGTGAATCTCGGAGTCATCGAATTACCGTGAGGTCACGCGGAAAACGGGCCGTCGGGTGCGTGGCCACCCAATGAAGCCGTGAACACCGCGATCGGCATCCGCGAGACATACAGGTTGGTCCGCTCCTGAGGCGTCAGTGGCGTCCGCCTGCCGATCTTGAGGAAGCGGGAAATACGTTGTGTACGAAGGAAGGCCATGATCTTCTCCTTGCGGGAGTCCGACCGGCTGGAGCACTTCGGCCCTACGCGGCAGAACTCTGGGAGGGTTCAGGCCACTCTGAGAATGCCGAAAATGCCGGAGCCGGATCGGGGAAAGACGGATTGCGGATAGGGACTATCGCCGGGACACATCTCGCCCTCACCTCCTCGCAGCCGGGACACACGCGGGTGTCAGCGCAATCACCTGAACGAAAGAGGCGCAAGAGCCCAGCGGACCGTCCGCCGGAACACCCCTCTCGTCGGAGCTTCGGCACTGCACGGCGTATCCGATAGTTCGGAAGCCACTTGGGCTCAACCCTTAAGCCGGGAAGAGCTGTCCTGACCCGGGGCGTCTCTCGACGTTCGGGGTCAGTGGCCTGTGTCCATGCAGACGCCTCACCTACCGAGGTGTTTGCCTTTCTATGCTGCACCCAAACCTCAGTCGGCGTCAAACTGGCCCCCAGCCTGAGCTCGGTCCGGGCCTACGCTCAGACCTATGGCCAATACCTTGCAGGACCCCAAGGTCGCGTCGACGTTAGACCGGATGTACGCCGAGTCGAAGAACCAGATGGCGCAGCTGCGCGCCCGGCGGGATGACTTCGCCCGCCCCATGACCGTGCAGGAACGCACGGAGGCGATGAGCGAGTTCTACATCCCGGTGACCCCGGAAGCCGGCCGGCTGCTGTACGCCCTGGTCCGCGCGACCCGTCCGCAAACGATCGTCGAGTTCGGCATGTCGTTCGGCATCTCCGCCATCCACCTGGCTTCGGCGGTCCGTGACAACGGCAGCGGGCGGGTGGTGACCACCGAACTCAGCGACACGAAGATCGCCGCCGCCAAGCAGACCTTCACCGACACCGGCCTGGCCGATGTGATCACCATCCTGGAGGGCGACGCCCTGGTTACGTTGGCCGATGTCGGTGGGTCGATCGATTTCGTACTGCTTGATGGCTGGAAAGACCTCTACCTTCCCGTGATCGAACTGCTGACGCCGCGGTTGTCAACGGGTGCGCTGGTCGTCGCGGACAACACCGAGGCCGCCGATACCCGGTCCTACCTGGACTACGTGCGCAGCCCGGACAACGGCTACGTCAGCTTCAATTTCCCCGCCCGGGAGAGCGACAGCATGGAGCTCAGCTGCTGGGTGGGCGGTTAAGGCCCGGCCCGACGGTCAACGGCTTAGCGCAGTGATTCTTCGAGCCACGGGATCAGCCATTTCACGCCTTCTGGCGTCAGGTGAACGCCGTCGCTACGCACCTTGATGCCGTCGACCTTGGCGGTGTAAACGCCGTCGGGACAGAGCTTTTTGTTCAGATCGATGATGCCGACGTTGGGACGCTGGGCAACGGCCTTGCGCAGCATGGCGTTCCACTGGTTCACCCGTTCGGGTTGATCTTCCGGATACAACCGACCGTCCGGCCTTTCACCGCCCCGGCTGTACGGCACGGTCGCGACCATCACCCGCACACCGGTTGAGCCAACGATGCTCAGCGCGCGCTGTAACTCGAAGTCGAGGTAGGCGTCGAAGGTGGGTTCACCGATGTGGGTCCATTTACCTTCGTTGACCCGGTCGACGGTCTCCCACCGACCGATGACCAGCAAGGCGACATCGGGTTGGTCCTGGTTGATCTGCGCCGTCCAGCGAGTGGGCCAGTTGTCGCATTCCGCTCGTTGTTCCAGGGTTTGGCCGATGTAGCGATAGGGCGTACCGCGCACCAGGCTGCAGCCGATGACGGTGTGGTCGATAAACCTGAAGCCGGGCGTGGGTGGCAGGAAGTGCATCATCGTCCACCCGATGGAATCGCCGAAGACCGAAACGGTGAACGGCTGGTTGGGATCTCGTGGCCGGGGCGGCTGCGTCGGCTGGCCCGGCGGCGACGGCGACACCGCGGCAACCGCGTTCACGCCGGGCGGAAGCCCGACCTCACGCAGCCCCGGCCCGGTTCCGACCGGGATTACCAGCATCGTGACCGCGGCGGCGCTGGCGACGGTAGCGGCGGCCAGCGGCAGCAGCGGGACCCCTTGGGGTCGCCAGCGACGGATCGGTCGCTCGATCACCCAAAACGAGACGTAGGCGAGCGCTACCGTCGCTGCGCACCGGAGGGCGAAAAGCCGCGGGCCCTCCCATCCGGTCCGTTCCCCGTTGAGCGCCAGAAAGATCGGCCAATGCCACAGGTACACGCCGTAGGAGATGGTGCCCAACCACACCAACGGACCCCAGCTCAGGACCCGGGCCACCGCTCCGCGCTGCTCCAGCGCGACCGGCGCCACCACCAGGACGGCCGCTACCGCCACGACCGTAAGGAGGCCGTGCCGGAACTCGGCCGCGTCCCCGGTGGCGTAGTGGGTGATCGCCCCCAGCACGGCCAACCCGACCAGCGGCAGCACCCGGGCAATTCGGCGGCCCCAGCGCGTCCGGATCAAGCACCAGCCACGATTCAATGCCGACCAATCCCGAACCAGCAGAGCCGCTGCGGCGGCACCGATCAACAATGCCTGCGCCCGGGTGTCGGTACCGAAATAGATCCGATCCCGGGTGGCGTCGGTGGTAAAAACGATCGCGCCCGCCGCGGAAACGACCGCGCCCAGCACGGCAATGATGAATATGGCGAATCGGACGTGGCCGACCGTCGTCTTGGCGAAATATCGCCGGGCACGCGCCGCCAGCGCCAGGGTCACCGCGATCATCAGCAACGGCCAGACGAAGTAGTACTGCTCTTCCACACCCAGCGACCAGGTGTGTTGCAGGGGCGACGGCGGTGCACCCTGGGTGAAGTAGTCGGTTTCCTGAGCGACGAAGCGCCAGTTGGCAATCCACAAGAACGCGGCGAGCGCGTCGCTGCGCAATCCCGTAAGTGCTTGGTAGGGAAGCAAATCGCGCGCCGCAGCCACCACCAGCACCATCAGTACCAACGCCGGTAGCAGGCGGCGCGCACGTCGAATCCAGAATCCGGTCAGGTCGATGCGGCCGCTGCGGCCCAACTCGTCCAGCAGCAGCGAGGTGATCAGAAATCCGCTGAGGACAAAGAAGATGTCGACGCCGATGAAGCCGCCGCTCACCCCTGGGATGCCGCCGTGCCCGATGAGCACCAGCGCTACCGCTACCGCGCGCAGTCCGTCCAACGCCGGAATGCCGTTCTGACGATCGGGACGGTCCAGGTTCGCACGACGCTTGACACGCGGCACAGGGGCAACCCAACGGCGCTTAGCCGAATGCGCCGGTGCGGGGTGAGTCCCGCCCGGCACAGCGCTCGCTGTTAACGCGCCGTCACGAGCTTTTCGCCTGGCGCGGTAGTTGATGCCGATACGTCGCTGCTCCTCCGCTTGACCTCAGAAATCTTAGAGGCGGCAGGCCCAGATCTCGGTGAGGACACGCGAGGGGCGACAATGGGCGGCATGGGTTGGTTTTCCCGGCGACGCAAGACCGGCCCGGACGAAGAACTCACTGCACCGGCGGACCCCGAGGATGCAGAGGGCGACAGCGAGCCGGGCGCGACCGAACCTGCCACCGCCGAACTTGACATCGCCGAATCTGGGGCCGAGCTTGACATCGCCGAGTCTGGGGCCGAGTCTGGGGCCGAGTCTGGGGCCGAACCTGGCTTCGCCGAGCTTGATATCGGCGACCTTGGGCCCGAATTTGAGGCCGGGCGGCCGTGGACCGGACGCGCACTACTGCTGCCCGCGACGCCGACACCGACCAACGCTTCCGAACTAGCCAGGATTGCCGCCAAGGCCGCCCAATCCGTGGCCGGTATCGAACTCGACTTCAGCCCCGCCTCACTTGAGCAAGTGGACGGAATCCTGGACGGCTTTCGCGACGCCGGATCCGACGTCATGGCCGAATCGATCTTCATCTTCGGCTGCTACATCGGTGAGGTCATGGTCCGCAACGCCGGCTATATATGGGTCGACACCCCGGCCGACCTCGCCAAGCATCTCGGCATTCTCACCGTCTACCACCCGGAAACGCAGGCCCACGCCAACCCCATCAACAAGGCGTTCAAGCGCGTCGATTACGGCGAGCCGGACAACTTGCCGTACTTCTACCAAGTGTTCGCCAGCGACGGGCCGTTCGGCTAGCCAGCCCGCTCGGCCGAGTTCAGGCCCAGTTCCTCGAGCACCTCTTCGGTGTGCGCACCCAATTCCGGGGCCGGCCCCCCGACCCGGCCCGGCGTGCGGGAGAACCAGGTCGGCACACCCGGAAAGCGAACCGTTCCGTATGCGGTGTCGACGGTCTCGAAGAATCCGATGGCCTCTAGTTGCGGATCGTCCAGCAACTCCGCGGGGCTGGACAGCGCCGATGCCGGTATCTCCAGTTCGCGCAGCAAATCCAACCATTCCTTGGTCGTGCGCTCGGCGAACGTCTCGGCCAACAGCCCGTACACGGTGTCGATGTGACGCGCCCGTCCCTCGAGCGTCGCGTACAGGTCGCTGGTCCACGCCGGTCGCACCGCGTCGATGAACGCGGCCCAGTGCTTGTCGTTGTAGACCAGTGCCGCGATGTAACCGTCTTTGGTGCGATACGGCCGGCGGTTGGGTGCGACCGCGCGGGGATACACCGCCGGCCCCAACGGTGGTTCGAAGATGCTGCCGTTGATGTGCTCGACCAGCATGAACGACGCCATCGCCTCGAACATGCCGACTTCCACCTCTTGGCCCTCGCCGGTGCGTTCCCGGTGGAAAAGGGCCATCGTGGTCGCATACAGGGCGGTCAGGCCGGCGACCTTGTCGGCCAGGATGGTTCCGACGTAATCGGCCTCGCCGGTCAGCTGCTGCTGCACCGAGGGCAACCCGCAGGCGGCTTGGATCGTGTCGTCATATGCCGGCAGGTCCCGGTTCGGCCCCCGCCGCCCGTAGCCATAGCAGTTGGTGTACACGATCGTTGGGTTGATCGCCGCGACGTCCGCGTAGCTCAGGCCAAGCCGGGCGATCGCCTTCGCCCGCATCGAGTGGATGAACACGTCCGCCCGTTCGATGAGCTCACGCATCGCGGTCCGGCCGGCTTCCGATTTCAGGTCGAGGGTGATACCGCGCTTGCCACGGTTGACGTTGACGAACACCCCGCTCATTCCCGGAACGGGTCCGGTCGAGACGTACCGGGTGTCGTCACCCTGCGGGGGTTCAATCTTGATCACGTCGGCACCCATGTCGGCCATGATCTGGGTGCAGTACGGTCCCATCACCATCGCGGTCAGATCGACGACGCGCACACCGGCCAGCGGCCCTGACCTAGACATGCTGCGCCTTCTCCCTGTTCGCCCATGCTGCCGAGTCGAAGCTATACCGGATGTGCTCGGCATGCCCGCTGGGGACGACCGGAAAGATCAGCGGGGCGGACAGGTCCCGGATCGCGTAGAGCTGTTCGGCCACGTTCTCGATAGACCACGAGCGTCGTTGCACGCCAGGCGTTTCGGCGACGAATGCCCTGGCCACCCGGCCCGCGATGGCGACTAGCATCTCGCCGTTGACCGGGCAGGACTCGTGCGCCAGCAGGCCGACGACGGGCGCCACCAGATCCGTCCCCATCGGTGGGTATGCCGAAATGTCCAAGCCATCAGCCATTCTCGTCACCGCGGACGGGACGATGACGTTGCACAACACCCCGTCGGGAGCCCCTTCGAGGGCGGCGACGTTGGACAGCCCAACGAGGCCGGCCTTGGCGGCGGCGTAGTTCGCCACGCCGTGATTGCCGTACAGTCCGCCGATCGAGGAGGTCAACACGATGCGGCCGTACCCGGCGTCGCACATGACCGGGAAGGCGGGGCGCACCACGTGAAACGCGCCACGTAGATGCACGTCGATGACGGCATCGAAATCCTCGTAGCTCATCTCCTTCAACGACGCGCGTCGAACGTTGCCAGCGTTGTGGATGAGGATGTCGATGCGGCCGTACCGGTCCAAGGCGGTCTGGATGATCGCCCTGCCGCCCGCGGCCGTCGTCACCGACTCGACGCAGGCGGTCGCTTCCCCTCCGGCCGCGGCGATTTCGGCGGCCACCTCGTGTGCCGGCGACGGGTCCGCGCCGTCACCGGTCAGGGTGCCGCCGGTGTCGTTGACCACGACCTTGGCGCCCCTGGCCGCCAGCATCAACGCGTACGCGCGGCCCAAGCCGCGCCCGGCGCCGGTCACCACGGCGACGCGGTCGTCGAATCTCAACTCGCTCATCATGTTTCCAAATCAAGCCCGGCCAGATCGCCCTTGGCCCGCCACTCGGCCAACAGATCGCCGAAAGCGTAGAAGCCAGGTCCGTAGGGTTCACCGAGGTGCGAACGGATGCCCTCGCCGTCGGCAGTCCCCATGCCGCCGCCCTCATTGTTGTAATAGCCCGGCGTGCATTCCAGTTCGAATGCGGAGTTGTCGATCGCGGTTTCCCGGATGGTCTGGCACCAATTTTCTTGCGCCTCTTGGGCCGGCTCCACCGTCGTCGCTCCCCGCGCCAGGGCTTCGGCGATGATGTACGCAATGTGCTCGCCCTGCAGTTCGTAGTTGGCGGAGATGTTCGCGGATATGCCCACCTGGGTGAAACCGGTGAAGAACTGGTTGGGGAACCCGCGGGTGGTGAACCCGTGCAGCGTCTTGTAGCCGTCGCGCCAATGGTCGAAGAGCGACACGCCGTTGCGTCCTTCGATCGTGTCGATGGAGTAGCGGCGGCTGATCTCCGTCGTGATCTCGAACCCGCTGGCATAGATGATGCAATCAACCTCGTACTCAATACCGTTGGCTACCAGCCCCTTTTCGGTGGCCTGTTCGACGCCTCTGGTCGACGACACATCCACCAACGTCACGTTGGGTCGGTTGAAGGTCTGCAGGTATTCGTCGTTGGTACACGGCCTCTTGCACAGGAACCGGTAGTAGGGCTTGAGCGCTTCGGCGGTCTCGGGGTCTTCGACGATGCTCTCGATGCGCCGCCGCAGCCGCTCCATCAGCTTGTAGTCTTCTTCTTCGTTGATGGCCATGAACTGCTCGGGGGTCATCGACGCGGGATCGTCCAACTCAAGCACCCGGGCCGCGGTGTTGCGGCCCAGTTCTGTCCAGAAGTCGCACACGTAGTCGGGCTGCCCGGGCGCCATGCCCTCGAAGGTCCAGGAGTGGAAGTTGCGTTGCCGCTCCTTCTGCCAGCCCGGCTTGAGCGTCTTGACCCACTCGGGATCCGTCGGCTTGTTGTTGCGCGGGCCCACCGAGGACGGGGTGCGCTGGAATACATAGAGATGCTTGGCATCCCGGCCTAGGAAAGGCACGATCTGCACGGCGCTCGCCCCGGTGCCCACCACGGCGACGCGCTTGTCCGCGAGCTTGTGCAGCCCGCCGTTGCTATCCCCGCCGGTGTACTCGTAGTCCCAGCGCGACGAATGAAAGCTGTGGCCTTTGAAATTCTTGATGCCCGGGATACCCGGCAACTTCGGCTTGTGGAACGGGCCGGAGGCCATCACCACGAACCGCGCCCGAATGTCGTCGTCCCGATTGGTCCCGACCCGCCACCGTTTGATCTCCTCATCCCAGTTCAGCGCCCGTACCTGGGTCGAGAAGATGGCGGAATCGTAGAGACCGTAGTGCTTTCCGATCCGTCGGCAGTGTTCGTAGATTTCGGTGCCGTCGGCGAACTTCTTGCTCGGGATGTAGTTGAGCTCTTCCAATAGCGGTATGTAGCAGTAGGACTCGTTGTCGCACTGCAGACCGGGATAGCGGTTCCAGTACCACACCCCGCCGAAGTCGCCACCCAGTTCGATGATTCGGACGTCCTCGACGCCGGCCTTTTTCAGGTAGGCGCCACACAACAGACCACCGAAGCCGCCGCCCAGCACGACGACGTCGACGTCCGTTGAGATCGGGTCCCTGACCAATGGCGGCGTGTGCGGGTCGGCCTCGTAAAAGTCCGCGAACTCTTCGACCAGTTCGATGTACTGCTTGGAACCCTCGGGACGCAACCGCTTTTCGCGTTCCTGCCGGTACTTCTCGCGCAGGGCGGGCAGGTCGATATCGTCCGGCGTCGTCGTTGGTTGGCAATCAGAAGCAAAGCCGGTCATGTCAGTGCGTTCTCCGGTAGTGCGGCGCGGTGTAGCGGCGCGGCCATCTCCTGGACGGCGGGCAGGACCTCCTTGGCGAACAGCTTTGTACTGGCCGTCGCCTCGTCGTACGGCATGGTGCCGAACTGCGGGACGATGGTCAGCTCGCAGAACGAGCAGGCCTCCTGCGCCGCTTTGATTCGATTGAAGATCTCCTCCGGTGTGCCGATCAGCAGGTTGGAGGCGTGGTAGCCGGGTGTCTTTGAGGGGCCTTTTGCCGGTCCGTCCTGCGGGCCGGTGACCGAGGACGCCAGCACCGCCGTCGCCGTGGCCTCCCGCGCCGCGTAGGCCTCATATCCCTTGACACCCCGGAAGTTTGACGCGTCGGCGAATCCGTAGTGCACGGTGACATCCCGGTTGGCCGTCCAGATCCATTCCTCGGACTTGGCCGCATCGTCGGGGTTGGCCGTGCAGTACATGAACATCACGTTCTTGGGTTGGCACGGCGGCAGGCCCTCTTCTTGGCGGAAGGTGTTGACCTTCTGCACCTCCCGGCCGGCATCCTCAATCGGCTTGTTGCCCACGAACAGCGGCACCATGCCGCGGCGGGCGAGGATCTCCAGCGACTCCGCGGTCGATGACGAAGAGTAGATGCGGGAGAACAGGTCTGGACTCTTCGGTTCGGGCCGCAGCGACATCTCCGGCACCTTGAAGATCTCGCCCTCGTAGGCGAACCGCTCGCCCGAGAAGGCCAGTTGAAGAATGTCCAGCGTTTCGTTGAAGCGCTGCCGACTTTCCTCCCGGGGGACGCCGACGGCGTCGAATTCGCCCTTCGACACCCCGCGCCCGATCCCGATGGTGTCGTAACGCCCGTTGGAGATGATGTCGAGGTAGGCGATCTGGTGCGCCAACCGGATGGGGTGCCACCAGGGCGCGACGGCGACGAATGTGCCGAGACTCACCCGTTCGGTGCGCCCCGCGAAGTAGCTCAACGCCTGAATCGGGTTAGGGGTCATGCCATATGGGGTTCCGCAGTGCTCGGGCATCCAGATCCCGTCGAACCCCAGCGGCTCGGCCAGGTCTGCGAGCGCGAGGGTGCCCTGCACGCATTCCCAGTCGGGAGTCACCGGCGGGCTAGTGAAATCTTCGGCGAGAACGCGGTCCCAGTCGCGGGAATTGTGCGCGCCGAATCCGAGATTGACTTTCATTGCTCAGCTCTCTTTCTGGTGACGGGTCAGCTCGGTCGGTGCCCCGGTGCCCATGTATTTGGCCAGGTTTCGGTGCAGATTGGCGGTGCTGCGTTCCATGTAGGGGTTGGGCCTGGGACCTCGGAAACCCAACGACTTCATGCCTTGCTGAACCGCGGCCATGTTGGAGAAGTCCTGCGGCAGCACGGTGCGCCAACTCGGGTCATCCGGCGGCGCGTACACCCATTCGGTCTCCGGCTCTTCGCCTTTCGGGTAGAGCTCGTAGCAGGCGGCTTCGAAGATGCACTGATCGGGGTCGTAGCCGTGCGGGCGAGCGCTGTAGCACAGGGCGGTCGTCAGGCCTTGGCCGATCTGGAAGTTCGGAAAGATCTGCCAGGCCGTGCCGCTCTTGGCCAGGTGTTCGGGATCAATGGTCGGCCAGATCACTCCCCGGGCGGCATCGTCGCGTCGCGCCGAGTTGAGCCAGTGGCTGAGCACCTGGTCCGCGGGCGCGTCTGCGGGTAGCTCGTCGACCAGTCGTTGCGCCGCGTCCACCAGCGTCTTGGTGGTGGTGGCGTTGGTTTCTTCCAGTGTGTAGAGCTGCATTTCAGCGGTTGAGACGCGGGGGTCCGCGCCGGTGCCGAGCCGGATCTTCGATTTGGTCTCCGACAGTTCTTCTGGCGCGTCGTAGCCGATGTTGCTGTGCTTACCCTGCGCGGCGGCCCAGCCGCGGAAATTGCCGAACTTGTTGAACTGCGGATGCGTCGTGGCCACATGGTAGGTCTCGTTGAATGCCTCCATGGCTACCTTCCAGTTGCACTGGAAATGCAGCCATTTCCGCCATTTGCAGCGCATGTTCTGCAGTTGGAACGGATCGAGCATGGTGGCCGCGGGCTCGAGGTAGTCCCGCAGCGGCTCGGCGTCGGGGTCCATGTTGATCCAGATCCAACCGCCCCAGGTGTCGACGTGGACCGACGCCAGACGGGTGTTGTCAGGCGTCAGCGCGCCCTGCCAATCCTGCTTCTCGGGAATGTGGATGCAGTTGCCGTCCTGGTCGTAGGTCCAGCCGTGAAACCCACATACGAACGACTTCTTGTGTCCGCAAGCACTTCTGGCGCCCGGCGGGGTATCCACCAGCCGGCGGCCGCGGTGCACGCAGACGTTGTGGTGGGCCTTGAAAGTGTTCTCCCCGGTTCGTACCACCAGGATCGAGTCGTCCAAGATTTCGTAGGTGAGAAAGCTGCCCACCTTGGGCAGGTCTTCGACTCGTCCAACCTGTTGCCACACCTTGCGCCACAATTTGTCGCGTTCGGCGCGCAGGTAGTCCTCGGAGATGTAGGCCTCAACGCCGATTGAGACAGGCCCGGACAGCTCCCCCTTGGTGTCGGTCACGTCCCTCCTCCTTTCTCGTCCACATCTCGTCCCCAGCGCTTGATCGCGGCGCGAAACGATTCGTCCTTCAGGAACAGCGAGGTGTTGTCGGCACCTAGGTGCCCCCATTTGAGGTTCAGGCCGCCGTCGACCAACAGCGTCTGTCCGGTGATGTAGGTGGACAGGTCCGAGAGCAGGAAGAGGATGGCGCCGGCAACCTCCTCGGGACGTCCCCGCCGTCCCATCGCGATTGCCTTGCGGTCACGCGCGGGATCGTGGTCGGTATAGGTGCGTGACGCGGGCGTCTCGGTGACGCCGGGCGCGACGGCGTTCACCCGAATGCTGGTGCCGTCCTCGTCGCACGCCAGTTCCAGCGCCATCGTGCGGGTCACCGCGACGATCGCGGCTTTGGCGGTGCCATAGGCGATGTGGAAGGGCGCCGTGTTCATGCCGCTGATCGAGGAGATCGAGACGATCGAGCCCGGGCGCCGTTGGCTCTTCAATTCCGCAGCAACGGCCTGGCTCATGAAGAACATCGTTTCGAGGTTCCGAGTGAACAGGTCCCGCCAATCGCTGCGCGTCACTCGCGTCGACGGCATCCAGGTTGACGGGTCCGCACCCCCGGCCACATTGACCAGCCCGTGCAACTCCCCTTCTGCTCGCCGCACCGCCGCCATCGTGGCGCTTACACCTTCATCGGTGGAGGCGTCTGCGGCAACGGGAATCACCGCCAACCCCTCGTCCACCAGCGGGCCGACATGGCGGTCGAGATTGTCCTGGCCACGACTCACCGCGACCACCGTCGCCCCTGCCTGCGCAACTAGGCGGGTCACGGTGGTGCCGATGCCGCCGCCGCCCGCGCCCGCGACCACGACGATGCGTCCGTCCAACCGGAACGGATCTAACGACATCGATTTGTCCGGACAAGATAATGACGTGCACTCATTAGAGAGCATGATTCTCCGACCCAGGCCAGCACGTCAAGGCCGAAGCGGTTTCGGCTGTTCAGTATTGTCTGGACCACGGATCGGTTGTAACGTCCCACCGGTGATGGCCCGCTACCCCGTCGCAACGTCACCACGCCTTGCCGAGGGCTGGACCCTGACCCGGCTCACCCCGCCCAGTCGGCTGTTCGGCGCCAACGGTCTGCGCACGGGTCCCGACGGCCGCGTCTACATCGCCCAGGTGACCGGCAGCCAGATCAGCGCGCTCGACGTGGCGACCGGCAAGTTGGACACGATCAGCGCCAAGGGCAGTGACATCATCGCTCCCGACGATGTGGCCTTCGACCCCGCCGGCAACCTGTACGCGACCGAAGTCATGGACGGGCGGGTCAGCGTGCGGGATCCCGCCGGGCGCACCCGGGTACTTCGTGCCGACGTCCCGAGCGCCAACGGCATCACCGTCCACCAGGGCCGGTTGTTCATCGGCGAGTGCCGCGAGGGCGGGCGGCTGTTGGAACTCGACCTAAATGGCGGTCCGCCCCGCGTGCTGCTGGAGAATGTCCCCTCGCCGAACGCGATGGAAGTCGGGCCGGACGGTCTGTTGTATTTCCCGGTCATGGGCGCCAACGAGATCTGGCGCATCGACCTCGAAGGGGGCGAACCCCAACGGGTCGCGGGTGATCTGGGGGTGCCCGACGCGGTGAAGTTCGACGCCGAGGGCTACCTCGTCTCGACCCAGGTGCATAGCGGGCAGGTGCTGCGCATCGATCCGCGCAATGGTGACCGGACCGTACTGGCCAACCTGAATCCGGGTCTGGACAACTTGACCTTCGTCGGCGGGCGGCTGTTCGTCTCGAACTTCACCGGCGAGATCACCGAGATCCTCGGCGACGGTGAGTCGCAGACCGTGCTGGCCGGTGGGTTGAACTGGCCACTGGATCTTGCCGTCGGAGCGGACGGGCTTCTCTATATTGCCGACGGCACGTACTTCTACGCGCTCGACGATCGCGAGCGCGGCGAAGCCGGGCGAAGCGGGTCGTCGACGATCAGATCCGACGATCGCGAGCGCGGCGAAGCCGGGCGAAGCGGGTCGTCGACGATCAGATCCGACGATCGCGAGCGCGGCGAAGCCGGGCGAAGCGGGTCGTCGACGATCAGATCCGACGATCGCGAGCGCGGCGAAGCCGGGCGAAGCGGGTCGTCGACGATCAGATCCGACGATCGCGAGCGCGGCACGCTGCGGACCGCCGGAATGTTGTTCAGCCCTGGGTATCCGGGTTTCCTGCGTGGCGTCGCGGCCACCGGCCCTGGCGAATTCATCGTCACCACGTCGAACGGCGAGGTGGCGCGCTACCGGCCCCAAGCCAACGAAAGCGATTTCTTGGCAACAGGTTTCGATCAACTGTACGGAATAGCCGTCGCGCCGTCGGGCGCCGTGCTGGTCGCCGAACTCGGGACCGGCCGGGTGTTGTCGATCGCGCAGGGTCAAGCGAATGTGGTGGCCTCGGGCCTGAACGAACCGGTCGGCGTGGCGATCGCCCCCGACGGCGCCTGCCTGGTCTCGGAGTCCGGCGGCGGGCGGGTGGTCAAATTGGACGGCACGGGCACCGTCGTGGAGGGACTGCAACGGCCGCAAGGGATTCTCGTCCTCGACAACACGCTCTACGTGGTCGACGCCGGCGCCAAAGAGGTCGTTGCGGTCGAGTTGGCCGACGGCACCCGGCATACGATCGCCGCCGATCTTCCGGTGGGCGCCCCGCCCGGCGTGACTCCGAAGCCGTTGCGCGGCATGCCCCCGTTCTCCGGGCCGCAGGGACCGTTCGCGGGCATCGCCGCCGGACCCGACGGCACCCTGTATGTCTCGGCGGACGGCGACGGCAGCGTGCTGGCACTGCGCCGAGGTTCGTGAAGGGCGACGCCGATGCCCGAATCCAAAGTCGTCGACCACCGCTATCTCCAGGTGGCGCGCACCTTGCGCAAGGAGATCGTTGACGGCGTGTATCCCGTCGGGTCGCAGCTGCCTACCGAACACGAACTGTGCGAACGATTTGCCGTCAGCCGCTACACCATTCGTGAGGCGTTGCGGCGGCTACGGGAAGACAACCTGGTGTCCTCGCGGCCACGCACCGGGACACTGGTGGTGCCGCGACCCTCGTCGGATTCGTATGTGCAGCACGTGATGTCGATCAACGACCTACTGGCCTTCGCCACCGGCACACGGTTCGCGATCGACTCCATCGCCATGGTCACCATCGACGACGACGTGGCGGCCAGTACCGACCTGGCCGTTGGCGAACAGTGGCTGTCCGTTCGTGGATACCGGCAAGCAGACGACGCGGCTCCGTCCGCGGCTGCGCTGTGCCGCACCGAGTACTACATCAACCGTGCGTTCGCGGCGGTCGGGCGATTGCTGCAGCGGCACGAAGGCCCCATCTTCCCACTGATCGAGGACCTGTTCGGACTGAGTATTGTTGAGGTTCATCAGGAAATCGCCGCTGTACTCATCTCGCCAGAGCTGGCACGGGGCCTCAAGGCCGAGGCCGGGGCACCCGCTCTGGAGGTGCTGCGCACCTATTCGACGTCGGACGGGCAGGTCGCCCAGGTGACGCTCAACACCCACCCCGCAGCCAGGTTCCGGCATTCCATGACGATGCGACGGGTACGTGGCTAGCGCACGCCGAATGCAGATCGGCGGTCGGTGGGTCCGCTGGGACGAGGACCGCGCTGCCCAAGCGTATGCACAGGGCTGGTGGGTCCGAACCACGCTGGCCGATTCGCTGCGGGAGGCCGCGCAGCGGACACCCGAGCGGGTGGCGTTGGTCGACGGTGATCAGCAGGTGACCTGTCGGGACCTGTATGCGCGTGCGACGACGCTGGCACACGCGATGCACCAACGGATTCCACCGAGCAGCGTGGTCTCATTCATGCTGCCCAACTGGCACGAGGCCGCGGTCATCTATCTGGCCACCACGCTGGCCGGGATGGTGGCCAACCCGATCCTTCCGTCCATGCGCGATCGTGAACTGCGGTTCATCCTCGAAGATGCCGACAGCCGGATGATCTTCGTCCCTGCCGATTTCGGCGGGCACGACTACACCGCGATGTTGGGCCGGGTCGCAGCGCAGCTAGAGTCACCACCGGACGTCGTGGTGGTGCGGGGCAACGCCGGTGCCGGCCAGCTTCCGTTCGAGTCGCTGGTTAGTGAGGCCGGTCGGCCGCTGCCGACCCTGAATCCCGACGCCGTTCGCATGATTCTTTACACATCCGGCACCACGGGGCGACCGAAAGGCGTTCTGCACAGCCACAACTCGATTCATGCGCTGATCCGCCAGATCCGTGAGCATTGGCGGGTCGAAGGCGGTGACGTATTCCTGGTTGCCTCGCCGATCGCGCACATCGGTGGATCCATCTACGCGTTCGAGTCACCGCTGCTGCTGGGCACCACCGCGGTACTCATGGATCGCTGGAACGCCGACGAGGCCGTTCGGCTCATGCAGCACCACCGGTGCACCCATATGGCCGGGGCGACACCGTTTTTGGAGCAGCTCCTGGCCGCCGCCCAACGCGGTGATACCCAGCTGCCGGACCTCAAGCTGTTCATCTGCGGTGGTGCATCCGTGTCGCCGTCGTTGATCCGCCGGGCCACAGCGTATTTCGACCGCGCCGCCGTCAGCCGCGTGTACGGTTCGACCGAGGTGCCGGTAACCACCGTCGGTTCGCTGGATGATCCCGACCACGCCGCGGACACCGATGGTCGGATCGGGGTAGCCGAAGTCGAGGTGGTCGGCGGAGAGATCCGGGTGCGGGGCCCGCAGATGCTTGTCGGCTACCAGCACCGCGATGACGAAAGCGAGTCTTTTGATTCCGACGGCTATTTCCGTACCGGAGACCTCGGGCGCTGGGTTGACGATGGATACCTGGTGGTCACCGGACGAGCCAAAGACATCATCATCCGCAACGGCGAAAACATCTCGCCCAAGGAAGTCGAGGACATGTTGGCCGCCCATCCTGGGATCGCTGAGATCGCCATCGTCGGTGTGCCCGATGACCGCACCGGAGAACGGGCATGCGCGGTGGTCGTGGCCAACACCGACACCGAGCCCGCGCCCGACGTGGCCAGTTTGCGTGCCTTCCTGGAGGCAGCGGGCGTGGCGCGGTTCAAAGTTCCTGAACAAGTGGTCATCTGGGATGTATTGCCGAAGAACGACGCGGGAAAGATTCTGAAACACCAGATCAAGGCGGCGCTGATGAATGCGGTGCGGTGACATGCAGGTAGCGATCGTCACTGGGGCGACCGGCGGAATCGGTTTCGGTTGCGCCACCAAGCTTGCCGAGGCGGGCATAGCGGTGTTGGCGACGGGACGCGACGAAAGCAGGCTCGCCGAACTGGCGCGGGCGATCGGTGATCCCGACTGGGTCGCAACGCACGCCGCCGATCTCACCGACGACGACGCACCGCGGCAGATCGCCGACGCCGCCGTGTCCCGATGGGGGCGGATCGACTTCCTGATCAACAACGCCGGGGTGGGCAGCCCCAAGCCCCTGCACGAGACCGACGACGAATCCCTGGACTATTTCCTGGGTTTGATGCTGCGGGCGCCATTCCGGCTCGCTCGCGAAGTGCTGCCGCACATGGCACCCGGCTCGGCGATCATCAACATCACCTCCACATTCGCGGTCGTCGGCGGAATGCGTGGCGGCGCCTACTCCGCCGCCAAGGGCGGGCTCACGGCCCTGACCAACCACATCGCCTGTCAATACGGATCCCAGGGAATACGCTGCAACGCGGTGGCTCCCGGGGTGATCCAGACCCCGATGACCGAGCAGCGACTGCAGGACAAACGTTTCAAGCGCATGCAGGTGGAGATGACGCCGCACCAGCGGTTAGGCACCGTCGACGATGTCGCCAGCACGGTCGCGTTCCTCTGCTCACCCGGCGGCGCCTTCATCAACGGGCAGACGATCGTCGTCGACGGGGGCTGGAGCTCGACGAAGTACCTGTCCGAATTGGCGTTGACCTCGGAATGGAAACCCGCTCAGCTCGATTCGAAGTGACGCCGGATCCCTGAGAGCATCTCGATGTGCGCCTTGACCGCTTCGCGGGTGGTGAATCCCGCCAGCGGGCGGGGCGCGGCGATGTGAATCCGTTCGGTGACCCGGGTGCCGGCTCCGGTGGGCGCGAACGTCACCGTTCCGCGCAGGCGCACGCCCGGTGACTGGTCGGCCTCCGTCTTCACGTCACCCGACACGGGCACATCCAACCGGGCGACGTAGCTGGTTCGAATGGTGATCGGACCCAATGGAATCCGGTCGACCACCCGGTACGTCTGCCGATAGCCCTCCGGCGTTTCGCTGCGGGACAGCACCTGAACCGACACGATCAATGGGTGGACAATTCTGATGTTGTCGAGGTCCACATAGAAATCGCGGACCGCGTCAGGTGGTGCGGGCACCTCCTCGCTCAACGTCCGCTCCGCGTGCGCAACCCACCAACCCATGCGACACAACGTAGCCTTACCGGCACCACCATTCGCGCTCGGACGCGCTGCTGCGGCTGCTCACGCCATAAGAGGCAGTAAAACAGTTGTGCGCCACCAGATCAGCGCGACGAAAATGACCAGCAGAACGGCCGTAGTTCCGACTTGGATCTGCGTGCGCCGCTCCCGGGGCGCGTAGACGAACGCCGCGGCTACCAACGCCCCGGTCACCAACCCGCCCACGTGTGCCTGCCAGCTGATCGGCCCGGAACCCATGGCGGGGGCAGCGAAGTTGAAGGCCAGGTTGATCGCAATGACGGCAACGATCCAGCGCACGTCGACCTTGAGTCGATTCGCCACCACTGCCAGGGCACCGAACAGGCCGAACACGGCGCCCGAGGCCCCCGCCGTCAACGAGTCGAGCGGCGAGATCAGATAGACCAGCACTGAGCCGCCGAGCGCACTCAACGCGTACAGCGCGACGTACCTCACCTGACCTAGCAGTGTCTCCAGCGGCGTCCCCACCACGTACAGGCCCCACATGTTCAGCAACAGATGGGTCACGCCGTAGTGCAGGAACGCCGAGGTCACCAGTCGGTACACCTGTCCGTCGGCGACGCCGGGGGCCGATAGGGCGAATTCTCGCGTCAACCCGGGCAACGCGATCTGCAAGATGAAGGCCAGCACGTTCACCCCGATCAGCGCAATGGTGACCACCGGGGTTGGCGACAGTTGTTGCCCGCCGAATTGCAGCGTCGGCTGACGGACGGTCCGGGCTCCCTCTTCCACGCACTCGGCGCACTGGTGGCCGACCGGGCTCACCCGCATGCACTCCCCGCAGATGTAGCGGTCGCATCGGGTGCAGCGGACGTACGTGGTCCGCTGGGGGTGGCGATAACAGGCTGGCGTCTGCGACGTGCTGGGCCCACTCACCGCACCATTGTTGCCTGAGACACGATGCCTAAACGACTAGCGTCGGTTTCGTGGAGTCGCTCGGGACTGGATTGGGCTGGCCGCCACGATCGCCGATGACGGCCCTGACGGGTCGTAACGAGGGTGTCTACAGGGGCGTCGCGTTGCCGGCTTCGGCGGCTTCGTACGCCTTCCCTCCCGCGGCGAGCAATTGAACAACTTGGTCGTGGAACGCGACCGCCTGAGCACTCAATTTCTGGTAGGCCTGAGCGTGCGCGCCGAACAGGGCAGCGATGGTTGCCGAAACCGCGTCCGCGCCGGGAGGCGCGACACCCGCCGTGGGAACTGCGGCGGCGGTGTTGGCGGCGCTGATCGACGAGCGGATGGCCGCCAGATCTGCTGCGGCCTCGGCCACCTTCTCCGGCAGTGCAATCACAAACGACATTTGGACGCCTTTCACTAAGCCCGGGGACCAGTCGGATTTCTGCGGTCGCCGTTGAAATTCGGCAGTAAATAAAGCGTAACCGCGCCTCGGAGGTGCCCCGTGCACCAATTTTTTGGCCTTCCGGCGCGCCGAGTAGCCCGAATCGCGACGCCAAAGCAGTTGGCCGACAGCGCTTCTCTCGGTGCACCACCGGAGGCTGTGTAATGGCCGTGATCAGGCATTACCGACTCACAGGTGTTCCCTGGTCAGCGGAATTGGCTTACTGTGAATCGCGTGGAGTCAGAGGGATCAGACGGAGATGCCGAATTAGTACCCGTGGAGGCTTTGCACTCGGGTGACCCGATCACCGATGGCGGTCAACGCTACATAGTTCTCGAATCCAAGACCGTCGGCGACAGCTGCGTGGTCCTGGAACTCGAGTCCAGGGTTGACCACCAGCTTCAGGTCATCGAGAAGTCATTCCCCACCGGGTACCACGTCGGCAAGGCACACCACCGCTACCTGTAGTCCACCTAACTGGGGGAATGGCGGGTCAACCCCTCACGGGGCCATATCTCCGTGCGTCGACTCTGCGCTCTTGGCGGCGTCTTCTCGCACATTCCCGCCAAATCCGCAGAGTCATCGCGGCACCCGACACGCGAGGCAAATTCATCGCGCTAGGCCAAGTTTTTCCGCCGCTGGTTGGGTACTGCTGTAGTCAGCCAGCTGACACGCCCTTCCCTGGCGGCATCGTCGGATGCGCGTACGCACTCACGTGTGGACAGCACCGTTGGACGCCAGGAGGATTGGGGCGCTGGACGTAGTCGAGAGGTGGCCGAATGAAAATCCCGGGTGTGGCCGGCGTCGTCGGCGGTATCACCAGCGGGGCCGCCCTGGCGTTGCGAGCCGGGATCAACGGTGCGGCCGGCGCCGCCGGCACCGTTCAGACCCTGACCAGTCCAGTGGTTGAGCTCGTCGTTCCGGTGGTGCAGACCGCGGCTCAATCGACCAATCGAATGCTCGGCCAACGGGACTCCACACACGGCGCCAAGGACACCATCGAGCCACCGATTCGGTGGCAGAGCGGGCGACGGGTGCACTTCGACCTCGACCCGCTGCTGCCGTTTCCACGCTGGCATGAGCACGCCGCCGTGGTCGAGGAACCGGTGCGCCGAATTCCCGGTGTCGCCAAGGCCCACGTCGAAGGGGCCCTCGGCCGACTGGTCGTGGAGGTCGAGGCAGACGCCGACACCGACGACGTCCTGGACCAGGTGCGCGAGACCGTCGCCGCCGTGAGCACCGACCTGTCCGAGACGGATTCCGGGTCGGCGCCTCCGGCCGCACCCTTCGCCGACCCGGGCAACCCCCTGGCCATTCTGGTGCCGCTGACCGCCGCGGCCATGGACGTCGTGGCCGTCAGTGCCGCGGTGACCGGCTGGTTCACCCGGCTGCCGATGGCGCCGCGCAGCGCCCGGGCTGCTGCGGCCCTCATCAACTATCAGCCGCGTGTGGTGTCGGTCCTCGAGTCCAAGCTCGGCCGAGTAGGCACCGACATCGCGCTGAGTGGTTCGACCGCTTTGGCGTACGGGTTGAGCCAGTCAGTCGGCACACCGCTATTGGACCTGGTCCAACGTGGCCTCCAGCTGTCCGAGGCGGCGGCGCACCGCCAGCGATGGCGGGAACGGGAGCCCGGGTTGGCCTCGCCAACCCGGCCACAGGCACCGGTGGTGCAGGTGCTGTCTTCCGCAGGGGACGAGCAGGCGCCTCGGCACAACTGGGCGGCCGCGGCCGCGGGCGAGGCCTCGCACGTCGTCGTCGACGGCGCCATCGACTCCGCGATCGACACCGCGAAGGGGGCGATGGCCGGCCCCATCGAGGAGTACGTCAACCAGGCGGCGAACGGCTCGGTGGTAGCCGCCGCAGGCGCGTTGTTCGCCGGCGGCGGCGCCGCGGAGGCCGCCGAGGCGATCCTGGCCGGCGTGCCCAAAGCCGCCCACCTCGGTCGGCAGGCGTTCGCCGCGACCCTGGGACGCGGGCTGGCTAACCAGGGCCTGCTGGTACTGGATCCGGGCGCACTCCGTCGCCTGGACCGGGTGAAGGTGGTCGTCATCGACGGGGCCGCGCTTCGCGGTGATCACCGCGCCGTCCTGCATTCCCGCGGAGAAGTGCCGGGCTGGGACGACGATCGCGTCTACGAGGTTGCCGACGCCCTGCTGCACGGGGAGGAGGCACCGGAACCGGATCCCGACGAATTGCCGGCCACCGGCGCGCGGCTGAAATGGGTCCGATCGCAGGGGCCGTCGGCAACACCCGCTCAAGGCCTCGAACACGCCGAGCTCGTGGTGGACGGCGAGCGGGTCGGCAGCGTCGACGTGGGATGGGAGGTCGACCCGTACGCGGTTCCGCTGCTACAAACCGCCCACCGCACCGGAGCGCGGGTGGTGTTGCGCAATGTGGCCGGCACCGAGGACCTGTCGGCCAGCGTCGGGTCGACGCATCCGTCGGGCACGCCCCTGCTCAAGCTCGTGCGGGAGCTGCGAGTCGACCGCGGGCCGGTATTGCTGATCACCGCGCTACACCGCGACTTCGCCTCGACCGACACGCTGGCCGCGTTGGCCATCGCCGACGTCGGGGTGGCCCTCGACGATCCCCGGGCGGCCACCCCGTGGACCGCTGACATCATCACCGGCACCGATTTGGCGGCGGCGGTGCGGTTACTGTCAGCCCTTCCGGCGGCGCGCGCGACGAGCGAATCGGCCGTACACCTCGCGCAGGGCGGCACGACGCTGGCCGGCCTGCTGCTCGTTACGGGTGAACAGGACCGGTCCACCAATCCGGCCAGCTTCCGGCGCTGGCTCAACCCAGTCAACGCCGCCGCGGCGACGGCCTTGGTTTCGGGAAGCTGGTCGGCCGCCCGGGTGCTGCGGCTACCGGACCCCACACCGCAGCCACTGACCGCCTGGCACGCGCTGGACCCCGAGATCGTCTACTCGCGACTGGCGGGCGGGAAGCGCCCGCTGGCCGTCGAGTCCGCGACCCCGACCTGGCGACGCCGGCTCAGCGACCTCTCCTACGAGCCGGCGGTTGCGCCGCTACGCGGCCCGATTCAAACGATGGGCCGCTTGGCACGTGCCACGCGGGTCGAACTGTCCGATCCACTGACCCCGATCCTTGCCGTCGGAGCGGCGGCTTCCGCGATCGTCGGCAGCAACGTCGACGCGGTGCTGGTGGCGGGCGTGATGGCCGTCAACGCACTGACCGGCGGCGTGCAGCGGTTGCGAGCCGAAGCGGCGGCCGCCGAATTGTTCGCCGAACAGGATCAACTGGTGCGTCGCGTCGTCGTTCCGGCAATGGCGACGACCCGGCGACGGCTGGAGGCGGCGCGGCACGCCACGCGCACGGTAACGGTGTCGGCGAAGTCGTTGCGGGCAGGCGACGTCATCGATCTGGCCGCACCGGAAGTCGTCCCGGCGGATGCCCGCGTGTTGATCGCCGAGGACCTCGAGGTCGACGAGTCGTTCCTCACCGGCGAGTCGTTGCCAGTGGACAAGCAGGTGGATCCGGTCGCCGTCGCAGACCCGGACCGGGCCAGCATGCTTTTCGAGGGAAGCACGATCGTCGCCGGACGTGCCCGCGCGATCGTGGTGGCCACCGGGGTGGGCACTGCTGCCCACCGCGCGATCTCGGCGGTCGCCGACGTCGAGACGTCGGCGGGGGTCCAGGCCCGGTTGCGCGAGCTGACCAGCAAGGTGCTGCCGATGACCCTCGCGGGTGGCGCCGCGGTGACCGGGTTGGCGCTGCTGCGCCGCGCCTCGCTGCGGCAGGCCGTGGCCGACGGCGTGGCCATCGCCGTGGCTGCCGTCCCCGAGGGCCTGCCGCTGGTTGCCACCCTCTCCCAGCTCGCCGCGGCCCAACGGCTGACGGCGCGGGGGGCCTTGGTGCGCTCACCGCGCACCATCGAAGCGCTGGGCCGGGTCGACACCATTTGCTTCGACAAGACGGGCACCCTGACCGAGAACCGACTACGCGTCGTGTGCGCCATTCCGCGCGACGCCGCCCCGGGTGATCCGCTGCCCGACAAACCCGACCCCGAGATACTGCGAGCCGCAGCGCGCGCATCGACCCAGCCGCACAACGGCGAGGGACATGCCCATGCCACCGACGAAGCGATCATCACCGCGGCGAGTTCGCTTAACGGGCAAGGTGATTCGCATTGGACGGTGCTGGCAGAGGTGCCATTCGAGTCCAGCCGCGGCTACGCCGCCACGATAGGCACGGCGAGCGCCAAGCGCACGAAACCGATCTTGATGGTCAAGGGCGCGCCGGAGGAGATCCTGCCGCGCTGCCGATTCGCCGATCCCGACACCGAGATTGAACACGCCGAGACGCTGGTGCACGAGCTCGCCGAGCAGGGCTTACGAGTGCTCGCGGTGGCGCAACGCCCGTGGGACAACGGGACCACCGGGGAAGAGGACACCGATGCCGATGCCGTCGACGAGGCCGCCAAAGACCTCGAACTACTCGGCTATGTAGGACTGGCGGACACCGCGCGGGCGTCGTCGCGTCCCCTGATCGAAGCCTTGCTGGACGCCGACCGCAACGTCGTGCTGATCACCGGCGACCACCCCGTCACCGCGCGGGCGATCGCCCGCCAGTTGGGGCTGCCGGCGGACGTCCGAGTGGTCACGGGTGCCGAAATCGCCGGTCTGGATGAAGACGCCTGCGCCAAACTCGCTGCGGACGTTCAGGTGTTCGCTCGCGTCAGCCCGGAGCAAAAGGTGCAGATCGTGGCGGCGCTGCAGCGCTGTGGGCGGGTGACCGCCATGGTCGGCGACGGCGCCAACGACGCAGCGGCGATCCGGATGGCCGATGTGGGCATCGGAGTCAGCGGCCGCGGTTCCTCCGCCGCGCGTGGGGCTGCCGACATCGTCTTGACCGACGACGACCTGGGCGTACTGATCGACGCACTGGTCGAGGGGCGGGGCATGTGGGCGGGCGTGCGCGACGCGGTGACGATCCTGGTGGGCGGCAACGTCGGCGAGGTGATGTTTACCGTCCTAGGAACGGCTTTCGGCAACGGTAGGGCGCCGATCGGCACGCGTCAGCTGCTGCTGGTGAACCTGCTGACCGACATGTTCCCCGCGTTGGCGGTCGCCGTGACGTCGCAGTTCGCCGAGCCGGATGAGGCCGAGTACGACACCGAGGAAGAGGCCGAGGAGGCACGCCGTGCCCATCGCCGTGCGGTGCTGACGGGTCCCAGGCCTTCATTGGACGCGCCATTGATGCGCCAGATCGTCAACCGCGGCGTGGTCACGGCCGCCGGGGCGACTGCCGCCTGGACCATCGGACGCTGGACGCCTGGAACGGAAAGGCGCACGGCGACAATGGGACTGACCGCTCTGGTGACGACGCAGCTGGCGCAGACGCTGCTCACCCGACAACACAGTCCGCTCGTCGTGGCGACGGCACTGGGCAGCGCGGGCGCGCTGATCGGCATCATCCAAACACCGGGGCTGAGCCAATTCTTCGGGTGCACGCCGCTGGGGCCGGTGGCCTGGCTCGGGGTCGGCGGTGCCACCGCAGGGGCGACCGTACTGTCGGTGCTGGCGCCGAAGTGGTTGAACAACACGGTCATCGCCCTAGAGCCCGGCGAATCCGAGGAACTCGAAGAATCCGAGTAGGAATTGCGCCGAGCCGCTCAGCGCGTGAGCTCCCGGCGTATTACCTTGCCGGCGGGATTGCGCGGGATGCTTTCGACGATGTGGATGTCCCGCGGCTGCTCGAAACGAGACACCTTGCCCTTCAGGAACTCTCGCAATGCGGGCACGTCGACGGCCCGGTCCGCCTTCAGGACGACGTAGGCGGCAAGCCGGTGCCCGAATTGTTCGTCGGGCACCCCGACGACCGCGTTCTCGGCGATGTCGGGGTGGGTGGCCAGGGCATTCTCCAATGCCCGCGGGTATACGTTTTCCCCGCCGGAAAGGATCATGTCGTCCTCGCGCCCAACGATATACAGCCGACCGGCATCATCGAGGTAACCCATGTCACCGGTGCTGACCATCCCATCGATGACGGCCTTGGAGCCACCGCCGGTGTATCCGTCGGATCCCATTGCGCCGCCGACGAAGATGCGTCCGGTGACCCGCCGTCCTACCGGCCGACCGCGCCTGTCGTAGATGCGGACCGGACATCCGGCGACCGGTCGGCCCACCGTTTCCGGGGAGCGACGCAACTCGACCGGCGTTGCCAGCGAACCGATTCCGACCTCGGTGGAACCGTAGAGGTTGTACAGCACGTCGCCGTAGGCGTCCATGAACCGGCGCGCCAGGCTGGGATCGAGCCGGTCACCGCTGGAGATCACCACCCGCAGCGACGGCAACGGATTCCGTGCACGTACCCGCTGGGGCAGGTCCAGAATGCGGGACAGCATGATCGGTACCACGCTGAGCGCATCGGCGCGTTGCAGCGAGGCCTGGGCGAGCGTGGTCTCGGCGTCGAAACGGCGATGCGTGAGCACGGTGCCACCCAGTGCCACGGTGAGCATCAAGATGCCGAAGCCCAGCCCGTGAAACATCGGAACTGCCAAGCCAACTCGAGATCCGACCTGTAATCTGGTGCGTTCGAGGATCGTCACACCCACGCCCAGTCCTGAACTCACCTTTGGTGTGCGTGGCACCCCCTTGGGCACACCCGTCGTCCCTGACGTCAATAGGATCATTCTGCCGGCCGGCGCCACCTTCGGGCGCGCAACGGCGGCCTGCGCCGGGAACTCCTGCGGATCGAAAAGCTGTATCTGCTGCCCGGTTTCGTGGATCTGGTCAGCGAATTCCTTGTCGCAGAACATCGTTCTAATCGAATGGGAACTGAGGGAACCGCCGAGCGCGTCGCTGCGGAACTCCGTGTTGACCAGAACTACGTCCGCACCCACCAGGGCCGTGGCGAATACGGAGGCGACAAAGTCGCGTCCGTTGCGGCACATGACGCCCACGGCATGCCCCGGCCCCACCCCCGCTCGGCGGAGTTCGTCGGCAAGCGCCTCGGTGATCGATTGCACCTCGCGGTAGCTCAGCGCGCCGTCGTCGTCGATGATCGCGGTCCGGTCAGGCCATCTCGCCGCCGAAATAGCCAGCAGCGTATAGAGATTCGTCCCGCTTCGGACGAGCTCGCGGACCAGGCGCGCGGCTGCGCTCGGACCGGGCGGACCGAGCAAGCCCGAAAGCAGCACTGCCCGCGCCGCCGTGCCGACCACGCCGGCCGTCACTGTTCGCCCTTCCTGCCCGCTTCGGCGAAGAACCTGCGGTGCCACAGCCGGGCCGCCCGATCGGCAGGCCCGGCAAGCAACACCGACGCCACCTCGGCGGGCAACATCCACGGCGGCTCGTTGGTGCGCGGCCGTTCGATGATCGCCTTGGCAATGGCGTCGGCGGCCTGGTCGGCGTTCAACGCCGGAAGTCGTCGCAAGACGGGGGTGGGCTCGATCATCCGAGTGCGAACCAGGGCGAAATAGACCGACGTGACGTCCACGCCGTCGGCATGCAGTTCCGGTGCGACGCTGCGCAGCCAACGATCGAAAGCACCCTTGGACGCCTGATACGCCCCCCATTGCGGCCCCGGTACCACCCGCACGCCGACGCTGGACACGTTGATGATGTGTCCGCGGCCCTTCTCCCGCATCGCCGGGAGTAGCCCCAGCAACAGCCAGATCGGGCCGAGGTAATTGATGTCGATGGTGCGCTGAAAGTCATGCGGCCGGTCGTATTGGTTGTGCAAGGACCGGCGCAGTGATTTGCCGGCGTTGCTCACCACGATGTCCAGCGCCCCGTGGTGCTCGGTGATCTGCTTGGTCAACACGTTGACGGCGGTCTCGTCGGTCAGGTCGGCCGGATAGGCGATCGCTTCGCCCCCGCCGGCGTTGATCGCCGCGGCGACGTCGTCGAGCCGTTCGGCTGAACGCGCCACGATCAGCACCCGTGCTCCGGCAGCAGCCACCTTTCGCGCGGTCGCCTCGCCTATCCCGTAGGAGGCGCCGGTGATCAGGACGGTCTTGCCCGAAACGGCGTTGCGGAGCTTGTCAGGGTCGGAATCCCGCGCCGGGTTGGCCAATCTGTCAGTAGCTTCTCCCCAGGCCTGTTGCCAAGCCTGCGCTACCAGATTCATGGGCGGCACCCCTCGATTGCTCGATTGCGGTCGGCCTCTATGTGCCCATTCTGACCCACGGTCACAGCGGCGCTAGACGCGGCACACTCGCCGCGACCCCTACCCCGTCCCCGCGAGCGCGCGTACTTGTACGGCGACACTCCGTCGAGGCTGGCATTTTGCGCGCGCTCGGCGCCGCCAGATCGGCCGCCGACCCGTCTCGCTACGCCGCGCGGTTGTGCAGCCGGCGCGGGTCGACGCCGGCGCGAGTCCACGCGTCGGCCGCCCAGGACATGTAGATCATCCGCAGTGGCAGCCGGTTGATGAGCGGGTTCAATGCGCGCATTGCGGCGGCGAACCGCTGAAAACGCTTCTCTTTCTTGGCGCTCCACTCCAGGTCACACACCTCACGCATCTGCGGCGGCAATGTTCCGACAACGACGAGGCGGACGTAGGCGTTGAGCGGTGCGGAGAGCACCTTCCATATCGGCTTGGGAATCATCCGCGGACCCGGGATGCCTTTGCGGATATAACCGGTGCCGTACAGCACGGTCTTGTGCGGCACGAAGCGGTCCAGCATTCCGTTCCAATACTCGACGAACTCGTCGTAGGTCTGCGGTTGGCCGCGGTCACTGACGCCGTAGAGGCGGTACCAGATCTTGCTTTCCTCGAAGATCTGCTCTTTTTCGGCGTGCGACAACCTTCTGATGAAAGTGTCGGTGTTGTAGAGGACCTGATCGACGAACGTCGCGTGCGCCCAGTAAAACAACTCCGGGTTCAGCGCGTGATACCGCGAACCGTCGCTGATGGTGCCCTTGATCGGCTTGTGGAAATCGCGCACCGTACGGCCCCACGCCTGCGGATCGTCGGAATAGACGGTCTTCATCAGCGGCGGCGCGGTGCGCTTGGCCCTGCCCAGGGTGTCGCTGAAAATGACCGAGTGGTCGAAGACCCCTTGAGCGAGTTGTTCGATGCAGTTCTCGGTGCCTGCGGTTCGTTGGAACCCGAACAGCTGGGTGCGGTAATCGCCGTAGAATTTCCAGATCAGCGATTCCGGCCCCAGCCGGGACACATCCTCGGCGGCGTCGTCCTCGATCAGTACCGGAACAGCTTCCCGCACACCGCTGTCAAAGTCGGTGCCCCCCGGCGGTTCAGCCCACTGGGCCGTCATGCTTCCTCCTTGCCCGCGACCCCTCCCCGCGGGGTGAATCAGTGACACAAAGTTGTGTCTTTGTCCCACTCTAACATGTTGTCACGCCCGGCTACGCGTTTGAACGATACGATCCGGCCCATATGCCGACGGAATTAAGTCTCGAGCTGGACGAAATCATCCTGGACACCGCCAGAGCGGTGTTTGAGACCTACGGCGTGCGCCGCGCGAATATCGAAGACATCGCAGCCCGGGCCGGAGTCAGTCGCAGCACCATCTACCGGCGCTTTCCCACCAAGGACAAGCTGTTCGAACGCGTCGTGCGACGCGAGGCAGAAGTTTTTTTCACCACGCTGGACCAGGCCACCAAGGGGTGCAACCCGCGGGAAGCCGTGGTCGAGGCCTTCGCGCTCGGGGTGCGTCTGATCCAGGACTCACCGCTGTACTCGCGCATCGTCGAAAGCGAACCGGAATTGCTCGGCATGTTTTCGAGGTCGGAGGTCTTCCCGATCAGCCGGTTCGCCGACGGCATCGCGTATACGCTGCGTCGCTGCGGCGCTGACATCGCCGATATCGACCTCGCCAACATCTCTGACATCTTGCTGCGCGTCGCATTCGGCATCATTGTGTTCCCCACCGACCGTCTCGACACCTCGGATTACGAGGCCGTGCGCGAATACGCCGCCCGCTATCTGGTTCCGATCATTAGCCTGTAGGAGTGGCGCAAGCCCCACGAACTCGCTATGCAACCTGCGGCGATGTCGACATCGCATATCAGGTGTTCGGCGATGGCCCCACCGACCTCCTCGTACTACCCGGTCCCTCCATCCCGATCGACGCGGTCGACTCCGAGCCGTCCATGTACCGCTTTCACCGCCGCTTGGCCTCCTTTGCCCGCGTGATCCGGTACGACCAGCGCGGGATCGGCCTGTCGTCTCGGGTTTCAACGCAGGACATGATCGGGCCGCGATTCTGGGCCAAGGATGTGATCGCCGTGATGAACACGGTGGGCTGCGAGCGGGCGACGCTGCTCGCGCCCGGTTTCACCACCATGACCGCGCTGGTGGTCGCGGCCGACTATCCCGAGCGGGTGAGCGGCCTCGTGCTCATCAACGGCAGCCCCCGGACACTGCGCGCACCCGACTACCCGATCGGGCATGAGATTGACGACGCCGACCCATATACCACCATCGCGATCGAACCGGATGCCGTCGAACGCGGCTTCGACATCCTGGGCATCATCGCTCCGAGCGTGGCGCGCGACAACGCGTTCCGCGCGTGGTGGGATGCGGCCGGCAACCGTGCCGCTTCGCCGAGCATGGCCCGCGCGATCATCACCGCGATCAGGAACGGCGACGTGCGCGATACCCTGCCGCGCATCTCGGCACCGACGCTGATCCTGCATCGCGACAATCGGCAGTTCAGTCCGATCGAGCACGGGGAATACCTCGCCGAGCACATTGCAGGGGCACGCCTGGTCGAGTTGCCCGGCGACGACAGCCTGTATTGGGTCGGGGACAGCGGGCCCATGGTCGACGAAATCGAAGAATTCGTCACCGGTGTACGCGGTGGGGGCGATGCCGAGCGGGTGCTCACCACGATCGTGTTCACCGACATAGTCGGCTCGACCGAGCGGGCCGCCCTGCTCGGCGACCACCGGTGGCGCGATCTGCTCGACCGCCACGACACCATCGTGCGGCACGAGATCCAGCGGTTCGGCGGCCGAGAGGTCAACACCGCCGGCGACGGCTTCGTAGCGACGTTCACCAGTCCAAGCGCCGCGCTCGCATGCTGCGACGAACTCGTCGACGCCGTGCGCGTACTGGACATCGAGATCCGGGTCGGCATCCACGCGGGTGAGCTCGAGATGCGAGGGGATGACGTCGCGGGCATGGCCGTCCACATCGGCGCGCGCGTCGCGGCGCAAGCCGGCCGCAGCGAGGTGCTGGTTTCCTCGACGGTGCGTGACATCGTCACCGGTTCGAGGTACCGCTTCGCTGATCGAGGTGAGCGTGAACTAAAAGGGGTACCGGGAAGATGGCAGCTGTGCGCTTTGGTACGCGAGCACGCGGCAAGTCGGGTTTAGAAGGTGAGACATGACTGAACAAAGCTTCTCAATAGACGGGCTGAAGTGCGAAGGGTGCGTGGAGACCGTGACGAACGCCCTGAGTGCGTTGCAGCCCGTCCATGACGTCAGCATCGACTTGAACGCCAATGGCACATCGACGGTACGACTTTCGACCGATGTCGAACTCACCCGTGACGAGATTCAGGCGGCGTTGAAAAGCGAGGGCGACTTCTCGGTGGTGGGCTGACGGCGGCGCGCGTTTCGGCGTCTGTTACCACGTCGTCTGTTACCACGTCGTCTGATACCACTAGGCCTTGCGGGGCTCTGAACAACCGCCGCGTTTGTGTCAACTGCGGGACACCGCGGCGGCATTTGTCCATCAGTTCAACATCGATTCGACCTGATTCAATTGTGTTGACGATTCGTACATTTCGGTTAAAAATCTTTGAATTCTCATAGCCAATAAGTAATTGTCAGCCCGGGTAATTTCTTGTACGGTCCCTTACCGAAGGACTCGTATCCGGTGTGAGACAGGAAAACTCGTACCGGTCCATGAATGGGACGAAACAGCCAGCGGCTTCGACCTTGCGCGTCGAAGCCGTTGCATTTGGGTACATGTCGATGCGGCCGCCGGGGGCTGCCTGATGCTGAGCGACGCCCACCGGGACTTACTCGACGGGATCAGCACTGCCGACTCGATCACCATCGACTTCCACAAGCTGCTGTTTCAGGCGATTAGCTGTGGCGCGCTCCTGCTACGAGATAGAAACGACTTCGAGGTCATGCGCAAGCACGCCGACTTCCTCAACCCCGAGGATGACGACCCGGAGGACACGCTGAACCATGTCGAAAGGTCATTGCAGACGACACGTCGGTTCGATGCGCTCAAAGTTCTCGTGACGCTGCGGTCCCTGGGCCTCGATACGGTGGCGGCGATGATCGGGCGCACGGTAGATACCGCCCGCGCCGCGGAGAGGGCAGTGGCCGCGGATCCTCATCTCGAGCTGATCAGCCCCTGCATGACCAACACCGTGGTCCTGCGGTGGACAGGTAGCGATGTTTCGCCTTCCGAGCGAGAGGTCGTCAACGTCGAAATACGCCGGCGCCTGGCTGATACCGGTCAGGCGATCGTCGGCCGAACACGAGTCGACGGCGAAGCCGCGTTGAAGCTCACCTTCGTCAATCCGGTGTGTACACCTGACCTGGCCCGCGATCTGGTGCGACGTATTGCAGACTGCGGCAACAATATTCGCCTTGAGTCGCGCGAAATCCTCGAGGCTTCAGCGTCGGGCGCGGCTAGCTGTTGACCGCTTTACTGCCAGGACTTTCTGCGCCACACCCCGCTAGGCGGTTCATGGTGGCGGGTAATTGAAAACCACCGTCCCGACGCCGCTGGGGCTGTTAGAGATGTACACCGGTCCCAGCAAGAAGGGCAAAATGCCGGTGTTCATCGGAGAGTTGACCGTGACGACCGGACTGTTGGTCGCTGTCGTCATGTACGAGTACAGCAGCGTTTGATTGTCGTTGGTGGAGACGGAGATTACGGTTCCAGCGGGCAGAACTCCTGAGGTTTGACCAGTACCGAGGATGACCCCTGGAATGGATCCGTGGTTGCCACCGGAATCCACAATGGAGGTAACCGAGTAATAGGGGCCGAGCGGGTTGTAGCCGCCGAACTGCACGTCTAGGCGGGTGACCGGCACCCCGGTCACCGCGGTGATGGGGGTGCCGGTGTTGGGGCCGAATTGGATGTAGCCCTGTGGGAGGTCGATGAGGATGCCCTCGTTGAGCTGGCCCGGCAGCGCCGTGGTCACAACGGTGCCCTGACCGCCGATGGCGTACGAGTTGATGTTTGGGCCGACGCCCAGTATGCCGTGGCCGCTGGGGCCGAAGCCGTTGCCAGAAGCGATCAAAACTAGCCCGTCCAGGTTTCGCGGGAACGGCAGGAACCCGACCTGGACGTTGGTTGGCGCAGTGGCTGCTCCACCGCCGAAGTCGACCGTGGTGTTGAAGTTGGCGTAGAGAATGCTCACCCCGTTGCCATAACGGATGACGTCGAACCCGGTGGGCAGGCCGAGGTTTTGCCAGCCCACATTCCAGAACGGGACGACGAGCCCAGCAGATCCGGTATCGAGGAGCACAGGGACAGCAGGCCCGCCGTTGACCGAGACGTTCACGACCGGAAAGTTGCCGTCCATGCCCAGCGGCACGGCCACGTTGACCGCCGTGCCGGTACCGGCGGCGCCGTTGTTGCCCCACAGCCAGCCGCCCAGGCCGCCTTTCCCGCCGGCCGCGGCTGCTCCACCGGCGCCGCCGCTGCCTCCGTTGCCGATCAACCCCGCCGAGCCGCCCGCGCCACCAGCCAGCCCCGACGCGGTTTGGGAGTAACCGTTGCCACCGTTGCCGTACAGCAGACCACCGTGCCCACCATTGGGGTTGGCGGCCGTTCCGTCGGCTCCATTGCCGATCAGTGGGCGGCCGAATAGCAGCTCGGTAGGCGTATTAATCACTGCCAGAATCGAATTCAACGGGGACGCAGCGGCGGCCTCAGCGCCGACGTACTGTGCTACCCCGCCGTTCAAGAGCTGTGTGAACCGCACGTGGAACGTCGACGTCTGGGTGCTCAATGCCTGAAAGGCCTGGCCATGCTCGTTGAACAGATCCGCAATCGCCGCGGAAATTTCATCTGCGGCTGCGGGAAGAAGCCCGCTGGTGGGCTTGCTGACTGCCGCGGTGGCTGCGTTGATCGCGTCTCCGAGATTCACCAGGTCGGCACCTGCAGATGCGATCAATTCCTGCGCGATCACGACCGACAATGGACCTCCTGATCCCGAACTTGGCCTAACACACGATGTTCGACGCGACGCCGCTCAACGACGCATCCGCGACAACTCACGAAGCATCGCGTTGTAAGCGTCTAGGTCGTCGTCGGCGTAGTCGCTGTCCGCATGCCGATCCGACCGTGCCGCCACCCGGCGGTCTTGGCGCGCCCATTGGGTCACCAGCGCGACAATGACGATGACGACGGGCAATTCCGTTAGGCTCCAAGCGATTCCGCCGCCCAGGTGCTGGTCCTTGATGATGCTTGCCAACCACGGCAGGCTGACCGACCGATAGAACGTGCCGCCCACCGGCGATGCCATCGTCATCAGGGCGATGCCGAAGAAGGCGTGGAACGGCATCACCGCGAAGAGCAAACCGATGCGTCCCGGGTACGGCAGCCGCCGCGGCCCCGGGTCGATGCCGATGATGGCCCAGTAGAACAGGTAACCGACGATCAAAAAGTGGATCGCCATGAACTCATGGCCCCAGTGGTAACGCACCAAGGTGTCGAAAAACGGCGTGAAATAAACGACATAGGGCGAGCCGACGAACAGGATGAAGGCCGTCACCGGATGCGAAAAGAACGCCGTCACCCGCGAATGCAGCAGCCATTGCAGCCATTCCCGCGGACCGGGCTGATTGCCCTCGCCCGCCGCGGGCAGCGCCCGCAGGGCCAATGTGACGGGCCCGCCGAGCACCAACAACACCGGGATGAACATGTTCAGCGTCATGTGCTCGGCCATATGGACGCTGAACATCGCTGAGCCGTATGCCCGAACACCGGAGCTGCTGGTGAAGACTAGCGCCACACAACCGATCAACCAGGACACCAGGCGGCCCACGGGCCAGCTGTTACCCCCGCGCCGCAACCGGACGTAGCCCACCACATACGCGACCGCCAGCGCCACACCCAGTCCCCCGACCAGAACGTCAAAGCGCCACAGGGTGAGCACCCTGAGAATGGTCGGCGGGTGCGGCAGTTCGTAGCCCAAGAAGATGTCCCACGCGGTGAACTGATGCGAAAGGAATCGGGGCGCAACCTGAACGGCCATGGCCGCGATGGCACCCAGGGCGGCGATGATGGCCAGCGCGGCGACGGTTCGGCCGCGAGCGGCATGTGACGGCCGGACCAACCCCCAGCAGTCGTGCAGCCACACCAAGGTCACGAGTAGCCCCGCGAGCAGACCGAGGCGCGCGAAGTCCGAACCGAACTCCAACCCCGGGATCAACAGGTAGAGGAGCAGTGCCCCGTAGCCCAGTGCCAACGCGCCACACACGACCTGCAGCAGTTGCACCGCGCGCAGGGGATCCCCGCCCGAGAGGGCCGCGGAGACCTTTAGTCCCGTCAACGCGGCCGCCGCGACCGCGAAGACAATGGCCGCGCTGGTTGCGTAGTCGTGGTCGGGGCCCTGGCCCGCGTTGCCGGTCACAGCTACCGCGGCGACGGCCACGATGGCCGGAATCAACAGCACGACGTGGCCGAGCCAACGGGTGGTGAAACGCAGCGACACTGCGATCACCAGCGCGCAGATCGCCACCACGATCCACGCGCGGGAGACTTCCGAGGCGGCTATGGCGTCGAATAACACGGGACTGCCCACCAGGCGAGTGACTGAGAGGCCGGAGTCATGCGCTGCTTGCATCGGCACCATCAGCACCGCAAGCCCCACCCAGGCGAGAGATATGCGTTCCGCTACCAGATGGATACGAAACGCCCCGGGATCCAGCAGACCGTCCTGCTCCGGCCGCGACGCAACAACTACGTACAGCAATGCGCCCAGGCACACCGCGCTCATCAGCGTCGCCAGGAAGAAGCCGACCGGCTCACCGACACTGACCAAGGCGCCGGGGAACGGGTTCTGAGCCAAGGCGTAGCGCCGTGGTCCTGAATTCAGGCCGTAGCCGGCGACGGCCAGGCAGATGAGCAGAGAACCGGCGGCCAGCCACGCCGTTGCCCCGCGCTGCGGCCGCTCAGAGTCCATAGCTGCAGCTTACGGGTGCGCAGTCCAGCGCAGTACAGCCGATGATCGTCGGGAACCGGCGGACCACATAGTCTTGGTCACCGCCGAATCCGAACCCGAAAGCACTGCATGATCGACGACTTACCGCTGCGCTGGATCCTCACCGGTTTGTTCGTGCTGAGCGGCGCCGGCTTCGCGGTCAGCATCAACCGTCGATCGTGGACGTCGATCTTGAGCCACGGACTGCACGTCGTGATGTCGATCGCAATGGCAGTGATGGTCTGGCCGCAAGACCTGCAGTTGCCGACGAGCTTTCCCGAGTTGTTCTTCCTGGCGGGAGCGCTGTGGTTCGTCATGACGGCTGTTCTCGCCGCCCGCGCGGTCACGCAACGCCTGGTGCCGGCCTACAACGCGCTGACCATGGTGGCGATGGTCTGGATGTACGCCATCAGCGGCCCGCTGTTTCCCGCCTGGTTGAACGCGGAACACCCTCACCACCACCACGTGCCGGGCATGGCGATGCCGGGCGACCCGCCGCCATGGATTGACACCGGCAACGGCATATGGACGGGCATTTTCACAATTGCCACTGCGGTCTGGGCCTACCGGTACCTCGCGAAACCGCGCGGGACCCGCTCTTGGCGGAAGCGCGTCGGCAGTGCCGTGCAGGCCATGATGGCCGCCGGAATGGCAATCGTCTTCGCCAGCATGCTGTTCGAAATCTGATTGCCCCTGACCAGCACCATCCGCTGAACGGGCCCAGATTTTTGGGCGACGCGGGAACTTCTCAGCTGCTCTGGCCGACTACACCGCAAACAAAGCGAAGCAGTCTGACCCCGTGCGGACGCGCAGTCTGACGCCCGGCAAGGAGGTGGAGCCTGACCACGCCGGTCTGGATGGCTTTACCCCCGGAAGTGCATTCCGCACTGCTGAGCGCGGGGCCAGGCCCAGGATCCATGCTTGTCGCTGCGCAGCAGTGGCAGGAACTCAGCAACGAATACAGCCGCACGGCTGTCGAGTTGGGTCAGCTGCTGACCCAGGTCGAGGCCAGCAGCTGGCAAGGCGCGAGCGCCGCCCAGTATGCGGCGGCGCATGTCCCCTACCTGGCGTGGCTGGAGCAGGCTTCGATCGATAGCGCACTCACCGCCGTGCGGCACGAAGCGGCGGCCACCGCCTACAGCACCGCTTTGGCCGCGATGCCGACCCTGGCGGAACTGGCCGCCAACCACGTCGTGCACGGCGTCCTGGTCGCCACCAACTTCTTCGGCATCAACACCATCCCCATCGCGCTCAACGAAGCGGACTACGCCCGCATGTGGGTGCAAGCCGCCACCACCATGGCCACCTACCAGACCATGGCCGAAGCGGCGACGTTCGCGGTCCCGTCGGCGCAGGCGGCGCCGCCCATCCTGACGCCGGGCGCCGAAGCCCAGAACGTGCAGGACCCGGTGGGCTGGATCACTCAACTCATCAACGACATCACGCAGTTCATGGCGGACCCGTACGGCAATTTTCTGCGGTTCTTCGAGCAACTGGGGGTCGGCCCGGGTGCAGCAGTGATCCTTGCGATCATCGCCCTGCAGTTGTACGACTTCCTCTGGTACCCCTACTACGCGTCGTACGGGTTGCTCCTGCTGCCCTTCTTCACCCCCGCATTGAGCGCGTTGAGTGCGCTGAGCGCCCTGACCTATCTACTGCAGCAACCCCCCGTGGAGCCGCTTCCCGTTCCCACCGCCCCCGGCGAAGCCGTACAAGATGGCTCGAACGTGGCTGCCGCAGCAATGGCAACCCCGTCTGCCACGGCGGGTGCCACCGCACAAATCGGCAACACCGCCACGAGCACACCCGGCGCAGCCGCGGTCAGCAGCGTCACCTCGGCGGCAGGACTCAGCTACGCCGTGCTCGGCCTGGCGCCGCCCGGGATCAGCTTCGGCCCCAAAGCCGGAACGAAAGCGCGCGACACCGTTACCGACGACCTCGAAGCCGCCGCCGCAGCTCGAATGGGAACTGCCCTCGCCCGGGCTCGGCGCCGACGACGCGCCACGATCGGGGCACACGGCTACCGTGACGAGTTTCTTGACGCGACGGCACACCTAGCCGAACCGGCCGCACCCGTCGAAGCCGAATCCACCTCCGTCGCAAGTGATCACGGCGCCGGTCCCGTCGGCTTCACGGGCACCATCCCCGCCCACGACAGCTCCGCCGCGGGGATGGTGCAAGGCACCCGCGACCGCACCAGCATCACCATGCCACTTCTGCCCAGCACTTGGGCAGCCGACAACGAGACGCCCGAACAGTAACCCGGAGTAGGTAGGAGAACCGATGACGCTCAATGTGAAAGGCGAAGGGCTCGGTGCACAGATCACCGGTATCGACCCGCAGAACCTGGACCATCTTTCCGGCGACGAGATCCGCGAAGTCGTCTACCAGAACAAGCTGGTCGTTCTCAAAGACGTTCATCCGTCTCCGGAGCAGTTCATCAAGCTCGGCAGGCTAATCGGAGAGATCGTCCCCTACTACGAACCCATGTATCACCACCAGAACCATCCGGAAATCTTTGTCTCCTCGACCGAGCAGGGCCAAGGCGTCCCGAAAACCGGTGCGTTCTGGCACATCGACTACATGTTCATGCCGGAACCGTTCGCCTTCTCCATGGTGGTGCCCCTTGCGGTGCCCGGACAGGACCGCGGAACCTACTTCATCGACCTCAACCGGGTTTGGGAGTCGCTACCTCCTGACAAGCAGGACCCTGTGCGCGGAACGGTCAGCACTCATGATCCCCGGCGCCACATCAAGATTCGACCCAGCGACGTGTACCGCCCCATCGGAGAGGTGTGGGCCGAGATCAGCCGCACGACACCGCCGATAAAGTGGCCGACGGTCATCAGGCACCCGAAGACCGGTCAAGAGATCCTCTACATCTGCGCTTCGGGCACCACCAAGATCGAAGATCGAGACGGCAACGTGCTCGACCCGGCCATACTCAACGAGCTGATGGAGGCCACCGGTCAACTCGATCCCGAGTTCACCTCGCCGTTCATTCACACTCAGCACTACGAGGTCGGCGACATCGTGTTGTGGGACAACCGCGTTCTGATGCACCGGGCGAAGCACGGCACCGCCGCCGGTACCCTGACAACCCATCGGCTCACCATGCTGGATGGCCTCAAGACGCCGGGATACGCCGCATGAGCACCGCCGAACTGACACCGTCCGCACAGACCGACTCCGCGCCCACGCACACCGTCCCGATCGCTGAGCCGCTGCTGGCCGAAGTGCTTGAGCCGTACTCCTTTAAAGGCTGCCGCTACCTGCTCGACGCCGAATACAAGGCAACCGAGGAATCGGTCCTTGCGTACGGAAACTTCAGCATCACCGAGTCCGCCTACATCCGAAGCACCGGGCATTTCAACGCGGCCGAACTCATACTGTGTTTCAACCAGCTCGCGTATTGCGCCTTCGCGCCCGCCATCATCAATGAAGAGATCTCCGTGCTGCGGGGGTGGTCCATTGCGGACTTCTACGACAATCAGCTCCCGAGCATGCTCATCAAGAGCACCTCGTCACGATTCAAGAGGCCGATCAATGCCCAGAAGTTCTCGGCGCGCCTGCTGTGCAAGGACTTTCAGATCGTCGAACGGTCATTGCGTTATCTGTTGATACCGTGTGCCATCGAGTTCTGGGACGACGACGGCGGGGCCGCATCCGGTCAGGTCGAACTGGCCGCCTTCAACATCCCGTAGCCCTACCAGAGGAGCCTCACCAAATGTCTGTCTTAACGCCTTCCGTGTGGGAACGGGTCTGCGCGCAAGCACACCAACGGCCGCAGGCAACGGCGTTGCGGCGCTGCGACGGGACCAGCGCCATTCGGTACGGAGAACTCGTGACCGAAGCGGAGAGGCTGGCTGCCGAACTTCGGACCCACGCGGTTTCTCAAGGTGCGCGGGTAATGGTCCTCTCGGACAACGGTCCTGAGACGTACCTGTCGGTGCTGGCGTGCGCGCGACTCGGCGCGATCGCCGTCATGGTGGACGGCAACCTGCCCCCGGCGACCGTCGCACGTTTCGGTCAAATTACCGACCCCAGCGCCACTCTCGTCACACCCGGGAGTCGGATCCGTCCGGAATCGTTGCCTGACGGACTGCGACTGCCACCCACTATCCCGGTCCAAATAGCTACTGACACCGAGCGTTCCACTAAAGCCGTCGGCGACTACGCAGTGCACGGCGCTGACGATCCGCTGGCGATGATCTTCACCAGTGGCACGACGGGTGAGCCGAAGGCCGTGCTGTTGGCCAACCGCACCTTCTTCGCCATCCCAGACATCTTGGAGCGGGAGGGATTGAACTGGATCACCTGGGTGGCGGGCGAGACAACGTATTCGCCGCTGCCTGCAACGCACATCGGCGGATTATGGTGGATACTCACCTGTTTGATGCATGGCGGGGTATGCATGACCGGCGGCGAGAACACGCCGTCGCTGATGGAAATTCTCAACAAGAACTCTGTCGCCACGACATGCTTTGTGCCCACGCTCACTTCAAAGTTGGTCGCCGAGATGAAGGCCGCCAACGCGGGGGTGCCGTCGTTGCGACTGCTCGGGTACGGGGGTTCACGGGCGATCGCCGATGATGTGCGCTTTGTCGAAGCGGCTGGAATCCGCACCGCACAGGTGTACGGACTCAGCGAAACAGGCTGCACCGCTTTGTGTCTGCCCACCGACGACGGTTCGATCGACAAGATCGAGGCCGGCGTGGTGGGTCGACCTTATCCTGGCGTGGAAGTGTTCCTGGCCGACAGCGAAGGTGTGGGACCGACGGGACCCGCGCCCGCCGAGTCCGCGTCGTTTGGCACACTGTGGATAAAGTCGCCGGCCAACATGCTGGGATATTGGAACAATCCGAAACGCACGCAAGAGGTTCTGGTCGACGGCTGGGTGAACACCGGCGATCTCCTCGAACGCCGCGAAGACGGGTTCTTCTATATCAGGGGACGGTCCTCGGAGATGATCATCTCCGGCGGTGTCAACGTCGTGCCCGACGAGGTTGATCGCATCGCCGAAAGTGTTGCGGGCGTTCGCGAGGCGGCGTGCTACGAGATTCCGGACGAGGAGTTCGGGGCACTGGTAGGCCTGGCCGTGGTCCCGTCAGCATCTCTTGACGACGCGGCGGCCACCGAACTCAAGCAACGGATCGCGGCCACCTACCGGCGTGAATCGGAGTCGATGGCGCGGCCCGCGACCATCACCATCGTCGCAGAGATTCCACGGACGCAGTCCGGCAAAGTCATGCGTGCATCATTGGCAGCGACGCTGAATGGACGCAAAACCGGAGTGGGCGCCGGTGTCTGATAAAGACGTGTTGCGGACCAGGATTTTCACCGCGCTATGTGAGGTGCTGTATATCGACGACTCGGACCTTGCCGACGGCGATGACACCGACCTCAGGGATCTGGGACTGGACTCGGTTCGCTTCGTTCTCCTGATGAAACACCTTGGCGTGGACCGCGAATCCGAACTGCCGGCCCGACTGGCCGCAGACTTGTCGATCAACGGTTGGGTCCGGGAGTTGGCGGTCGCGGGGCCTATGTGTGCCGCTACCCCACGGGGACCGGCTTAGCCAGATTCCTGGCCGGCCGCGACCGCACCCTGATCGGCCACCAGAACCAACGACCCAGCAGCGCGGCAATAGCGGGCGTCATGAATGCGCGCACGATCAAGGTGTCGAACAGCAGGCCCAAACCGATGGTGGTGCCTACCTGCCCGACCATCCGCAGGTCGCTGACCACCATCGACGCCATGGTGAACGCGAACACCAGACCGGCGTTCGTCACCACCTTGCCGGTGCCGCCCATCGAACGGATGATGCCGGTATTCAGACCGGCGCCGATCTCCTGTTTGAACCGGGAGACCAACAGCAGGTTGTAGTCGGATCCCACTGCCAACAGCACGATCACCGACATAGCGATCACCAGCCAGTGCAACGGAATTCCGAGGATGTGCTGCCACACCAGCACCGACAACCCAAAGGATGCGCCGAGTGATACCGCGACCGTCCCGACGATCACCGCGGCGGCCACCAGCGCGCGGGTGAGGATCAGCATGATGATGAAGATGAGGCAGAGCGAGGAAATCCCGGCGATCACCAGATCCCATTTCGCGCCCTCGGAGATGTCCTTGAACACCGCGCCCACTCCGGCGATCTGAATCTCGGCGCCTTCCAGCGGCGTTCCCTTGAGCGATTCCTCGGCCGCGGTTCGTAGCTTGTTGATACTCGCGATCCCCTCATCCGACGCGGGGTCGCCCCGGTGCAGAATGATGAAGCGAGCCGAATGCCCGTCGGGCGAAATGAAGCTCTCCATCGCGCGCTGAAAGTCCTTGTTTTTGAACACTTCCGGCGGCAGGTAGAAGGAGTCGTCGTTCTTGGCCGCGTCAAACGCCTTGCCCATGGCGTTGGCGTTTTCGCTCATCTCATTCATCTGGTCCAACATGCCCGCCATGGTGCTGTGCATGGTCAGCATCATGGTGCGCGTGCTTTCCATGGTCTCGATCATCGGCGGGAACGTCGCAATCATCTCCGGCATCAACCGATCCAGGTTCTTGATGTCGGCAACCAGCGCGTCAAGTTTCTCGTTGATCTGGTCCAAACCGTCGACCGCGTCGAATATCGAACGGAAGGACCAGCAGAGCGGAATGTCGTAACAGTGTCGCTCCCAATAGAAATAGCTGCGAATCGGCCGCCAGGTGTCTTCGAAGTCGGCGATGTGGTCGCGCAGTTCGTTGGTGAGTTCCTGCATCGCGATGGTGTCGCCCACCATGCGATGCGTGGTCGAGACAAGTTGGGTCATCAAGCCGTACATCCGCCGCATGAGGGCCGCCGTCTTGGCCATTTCGTCGGCCTGCTTCAGCATGTCCTCCATCCGGTCCCGCTGATATTTCAGGATCTGCACCTGGCCGGCGTTGCGCATGCTGAGTTGGAACGGGATCGACGTGTGGTCCATCGCGGTCCCCTCGGGCCGGGTGATCGCCTGGACTCGAGAGATCCCCGGGACGCGAAAGAGGCCCTTGGCGAGCTTGTCCAAGACCAAAAAGTCGGCGGGATTCCGCAGATCGTGATCCGACTCGATCATCACGATCTCGGGCTTCATCCGAGCCTGGGAGAAGTGGCGATCGGCGGCGTTGAAGCCCTCGTTGGCCCGAATGAAGGTGGGCAGATAAGCCCGGTCGTCGTAGCTGGGTTTATAGCCGGGCAGGGTGAGCAATCCGATCATCGCGATCGCGAACGTCACCGCGAGAACGGGCAGCGGCCACCGAACCACCACCGTCCCAACCCGTCGCCAACCGCGCACGTTCAGGAACCGTTTGGGATCGAACACCCCGAACCGGCTGCCGACGACCAAGATGGCCGGCCCCAGCGTCAGCGCGACGGCCACGGCCACCAACATGCCGACCGCGCATGGCACGCCCAGGGTTTGGAAGTAGGGCATCCGCGCGAAGCTCAGACAGAACGTCGCACCGGCGATGGTCAAACCGGAGCCCAAGATGACGTGGGCCGTGCCCCGGTACATGGTGTAGAAAGCCGATTCCCGGTCTTCGCCGGCCTGGCGGGCTTCCTGGTAGCGCCCGACGATGAAGATCCCGTAGTCGGTCCCCGCGGCGATCGACAGCGACGTGATCAGACTGACCGCAAAGGTGGAGAGCCCGATGAGCCCGGCGTGCCCGAACAAGGCCACGGCACCCCGCGCAGCGGACAATTCGATGCCGACCGTGAGCAGCAACAGAAACACCGTCAGCGGTGACCGGTACACGAAGAGCAACATGACGACGATCACGCCGACGGTCGTCAAAGTGATCTTGGCCATCGATTTGTCGCCGCTCTGCTGCAGATCGGCGGCCAACGCCGACGCCCCGGTCACGTAGACGTTGACCCCGGGTGGCGGCGGGACGCTGTCCACGATCTTGCGCACGGCGACAACGGAATCGTTGGCCAGCAGCTCACCCTGATTGCCTGCCAAGGTCAACTGGACGGTGACCGCCTTGCCGTCATTGCTCTGCGCGCCGGCGGCCGTCAGGGGATCGCCCCAGAAGTCCTGGACACCCAGGACGTGCGCATTGTCCGCGCGCAACCTACGGACCAGGTCGTCGTAGTACTTGTGGGCGGCGTCGCCGAGAGGTTGCTGGCCCTCCAAGACGACCATCGCCACACTGTCGGTCTCGCCTTCGTTGAAGGCGTGGCCGATCCGTTTCAACGCGATGAGCGACGGCGCGTCCTTGGGACTCAACGACACCGCCCGCTCTTGTCCGACGACCTCTAGCGAGGGCACAAACATGCTGAGGACGACCACAAACGCTATCCAGAACAGGATGATCGGAATCGCCAGGCGATGGATCACCCTTGCGATCAACGGCCGCTCGGCATGGGCGTCAGCGAGCTCGTCAGGACCTTTTCCCGAGAGCCTTTCGTCGCCCTTTTCGTCGGCCGCCGTGGCAGTCAAGAGTCAAACCGAGCTAATTCCGCTCGCGTTCCAGCACCCGAGTGTGCACCGCCGAAGTTCCGCAGGCGCAAACTGTTCGAGACGACAAAGAACGACGAGAACGCCATAGCCGCCCCTGCGATCAGGGGATTGAGCAGGCCGGCGGCCGCAATGGGGATAGCCGCCACGTTATAGCCGAAGGCCCACACCATGTTCATTTTGATGGTGCGCATGGTAGCGGCAGCGAGATCCAGCGCCAGGGGCACGACGTCGAGACTATCGCGGACCAGGATGATGTCCGCGGCGCCGATGGCAACGTCGGTGCCGCGCCCGATCGCCATGCCCAGATCGGCGCGTGCCAGCGCCGGTCCGTCATTGATGCCGTCGCCGACCATGGCTACCACCCGGCCACTGTCGCGCAGTTGCTCGATCACGTCGACCTTGCCTTCGGGCAGGATGTCGGCGATCACCTCGTCGATACCGACTCGAGCGGCCACCGCACCCGCCGACGCCGCATTGTCGCCGGTCAGTAGCACCGTGCGGAAGCCGCGCTGGTGCAGGGCGGCCACGGCGTCGGCCGCCGAGTCCTTGACCGCATCCGCGACCGCGATGACTCCGCATGGTTCACCGTCGACCTCGACGAATACGGCCGTTTCCCCGCGGGATTCCGCGGTGCGCCGAGCCGCAACCAGCGCCGGGGTTTTGCATGCCGGAGCGATCCAGGACGGCTTGCCTACCCGGACCGTCCGCCCGGCTACCACGCCATAGACCCCGCGGCCGGGGATCGCCCGAAAGTCGGTTACTGGCTGTTGCGCTGCATTCGTGGCAGGGCTGGACGCAGCGATTGCGATCGCGACGGCGTGCTCGGACGCGGCTTCGACCGCCGCAGCCAGTTCGAGCACCTGCTCGGTCCGCCAGCCGGGTGCGGCCTCCACTGCGCTGACCGTCAGCTGTCCCGTCGTCAGCGTGCCGGTCTTGTCGAACACGACGGTGTCGACTGCACGGGTGGCTTCCAGCGAGTTGTAGCCCTTCAGGAAGATTCCGAGTTGAGCGCCGCGACCGGAGGCCACCATCATGGCCGTCGGAGTCGCCAGTCCCAGTGCGCACGGGCAAGCGATGACGAGCACGGCCAGTCCGGCCGTGAATGCCCGGTCGGTTCCGCCCCCGGCGAGGAGCCATGCGGCAGTCGTCAGTACGGCGATGGCGAACACGACGGGTACGAACACCGCGGAGATGCGGTCGGCCAGCCGTTGTGCGTTGGCCTTCTGGGCCTGGGCCTGCTCGACCAGGCGGACCATGCCGGCGAACTGGGTGTCGGCGCCGACCGCGGCGGCCTCGACGATCAGCCGGCCATCCAGTACGGCCGTGCCGCCGATGACCTGTGCGCCCGGCTGCACCCGCATCGGCTTCGCTTCGCCGGTCATCGCGCTCATGTCGACCGCGGCCGATCCCTCGATAACGAGGCCGTCGGCGGCGATCGTCTGCCCCGGCCGCACCACGAAGCGTTGCTGCTCCTGTAGTTCGTCAGCCGGGATGACCAGCTCCGATCCGTCGGGTTGCAGGACCGAGACATCCTTTGCGCTCAGTGCCGCCAGTGCCCGCAGCGCGCTGCCGGCCTTCGACTTGGCGCGGGCCTCGAAGAACCGCCCGGCCAAGACGAAGACCGTCACTCCGGCGGCGACCTCGAAGTAGATGGCGTCACTGCCCAGCAGCGCCTGCCATACGTCCCGCCGCTCGGTGGGCTGGCGGCCGCCGAACACGGTGAAAAGCGACCACGTCGTGGCGGCGGTGATCCCGACCGAGATCAGCGTCTCCATGGAGGCGCTCATGGTGTGCACTTTTTGCAGCGCGACGCGGTGGAACGGCCAAGCTGCCCAGGTCACGACGGGAAGCGCCAGTGCGGTCAACACCCATTCCCACCCGCTGAAGCGAGAGCTGGGGACGACGGCGAACAACACCGACAGGTGGGCCAGCGGCACGAACAGGACGGCCGCGACAGCCAGCCGGATCAGCAGGTACCTCGCGTGATCGGCGTCGGGATCGCTTTCGCTCAACGCGCCCCCGGCCTCCCGCGGTTCGGCCCCGTAGCCGGCCTTCTCGACGGCCTCGCACAGTGCGGAGACCTCGGCGTCCTCGTCGGTTTCGATGGTCGCCACCCGAGTGGCGAAATTCACCGACGCCCGGACCCCGGGCAGCTTGTTCAACGTCCGCTCGACCTTCTTTGCGCACGCCGCGCAGGACATTCCCGTGACTTCGAGCTGGACCCGCTGGACGTGCGTGAGGTGCTCGTCCGATGCCGCGGTCGGAGACGATGCAGACGCCGACATCGTGGCCGTCACCTCCTCTAGCTTTAGTTGTGAGCTCACGCTGACAAAGTCGTCACCGCCTAGCCCCTGGTTCCCGTTACCTGTCCGGCACGCATGGCATACCCTCACTATCCGTGACGACATGCGGCGACGATGACCAAATTACCCACCTCGCGATGGCCGCGGGGCAGGGTGACCGGGTCGCGCTGTCTCAGTTCATCGCCGCCACCCAGTCGGACGTCTGGCGGACGGTCGCCTATCTCGCCGAACCGGCCAGCGCGGACGATCTGACGCAGGAGACCTTCTTACGGGCGATCCGCTCGCTCCCCCGCTTTGAAGCCCGATCGACCGCGCGTACCTGGCTGCTCTCGATTGCCCGTCGGGTTGTCGCCGACCAGATCCGGCACAATAAGAGCAGGCCCCGCACCGCGCATGTGACGGACCTCGATGCAGCCATGACGCACGGCCGCCGTGCCAGCCGTATCGAAGACGTCGTGGAGATCCGGATGCTGCTGGACGGACTGGACCCGGAGCGGCGCGAGGCCTTCGTTCTGACTCAGGTCTTGGGTCTGTCCTACGCCGAGGCGGCGGAGGTCAGTGGCTGTCCGATCGGGACCATCCGTTCGAGGGTGGCACGCGCGCGTGGCGATCTCGTGCGCGCGGCCAGCGAGGCCGACCGGGCAGGCTAGGCCGCCGACCCATCTGTCGGCCACAAGTGTCCGCGCCGACGGCCACGAGATGCGTTGGGCGGCAGAACAATATCTGGTTCAACGGCGGACCCGTCCGGCTCCGGCCGTACGTCGTGGCTGCGCCATACCAAGATGGTGAGGACCGCTCCGATCAGCACCGGGACGTGCGTCAATATCCGCGCTGTCGTGACGTCCCCGGAAACCGCATCCGCCACGACATAAACCGACAGAACACCGACGTAGACGGCCAGCACGCCCGCCAGGCCCGCGGCGGCCCGCGGCCAAACGGCCGCGCCCACCATCACCACACCCAGCGCGACCGACCACGCGGTGGATTCGTTGAGCAAGTGGTTGCCAGAACCGACTGCGTGCTCGTGGGTCAAGCCGAGACTGAACCCGAACCCCTGCCCGACGGCGAGCACGGCTTGCGCGATGCCGACGCCCATCAATGCCCATCGTGACCACGTGAGCGGCATGCGCCGCGCCGGTACTCGCCCGCTGGGTAACGGGCTGAGCGGTGCGATCATGGGGCGCGACTCGATCAACCGCCGCAGGTCGCGCGCCTGCTCGGACACCTGATCGAACCACTCGCGGCACGCAGCACACTCGTCCAGATGCTCGTCGACACGCGCCGCGGGCACTGGCTCTCGCTCACCGTCGAGTCGCGCCGAGAGCGCTTCGCGGGCCACCTCGCAATACACGTTTCTATAGTCGCGCAAGACCGACGGCCGGTTCCGCAGAGCAGACATAAATCTCCCCAACGCTCGGGGCCCTGGGGAGATTTTGTGTCTGCTCGGCGGGCTTACTTGCGCTTCAGGGCGGGATGATTTCGCGCCAGGAACGGCAGCATCAGTTCCGGCGGTGCGACCCGGAAGATCCCGGCGGCCACTCGGTTGACGCGACCCGGGATGACGACGGCCTTGCCGGCGGCCAGGCCGTCGACCCCGCCCTTTGCCACTTGCTCGGCGGGAACCCACATGACCCGCGGCAGGGCGGAATCGGCTTCCTCCTTGGTGAAGCCGGCCGCCTCACCGAAGCCGGTGTCCACCGGGCCCGGGCACAACGCGGTGACCGTGACCCCGGTGCCCTTCAACTCACCCCGCAGGCTGTGCGTGTACGACAACACAAATGCCTTTGCCGCTCCGTAGGCCGCTTGGCCAGGCAGCGGCCCAAAGGCGGCGACCGATGCCACGTTCAGGATGGCGCCGCGGTGACGTTCGACCATCCCCGGCAGGAACCTGCTGCACAGGTCGACCACCGCGGCCACATCGACCTCGACCAGGTTGAGTTCTTTCTCCGGAACCGATTCCGCGACAAGTCCGAGGGTCGACAGGCCGGCGTTGTTGACCAGGATGTCCGGACTCAGTCCCAACGCGGCGACCCGATCGAGTAGGCCCGCGCGGTCGGAGCGGTGCGACAGATCGGCGGGCAACGGGTGCGCTTGCGAGCCCAGCCGGGCCGCGAGGTCTTCGAGCTTGTCGGCGCTGCGGGCGACCAAGATGACCTGGTAGCCGCGCGCGGCGAAAATCTTGGCGAACTCCTCCCCGATACCGGATGAGGCTCCGGTGACGATGGCGGCGCTGTCTGTTCCCGGCGGTGGAAGGGCCATAGGGCGACGGTACCGGGCACAACGTGCCGCGAGAAGCTAGTTGAACTCGACGAGCGCAGCCAGCCGGTCGATCGACGCTCGTAGGTTGGCTGGGGTCGTCGCTCGGGCGCGAGGCAGGCGGGTGGCGTCGGTCAGCTCTGTCCAGTCGTAAGTATGGGTAACTTTGGTGCGGGTGCCGGTCACCGGCACCAGCTCCCAGCGCCATAGGTGGCCGGGTGGCTCCTTACCGGGTTCTGAAGGGCGCCAGGCGATTCGGCGCCCCTCGACGAACTCCACCACATGATTTTCGCGGACCGCACCCATGGTCAGCGCCATCCGGAAGACGTCACCTACCCGATGCACTCGCTGACCTTCCGCGGCCTCGGCGAGGTTGTCGTTGCCGTCCCAGCTCGGCTGCCGCGACGGATCTGCGATCAATTCGAAAATCCGCTCCGCACTTGCCTCGACGTCTCGGCTTGCGTTGACGATGCGGTCGCCGAATCCAGTCGCGGGGTCGGTCATCTCAACTCGCTCGCAGCGCTTCGACCGGTCCCGACAGGTTGGCCTTGACCTGCCGGGTGAGGTCGTCGGCGAGCACCTCGGCATCGCCACGTTCCACAGCGTCCACGATCTGCTTCGCCACGTCGCGCGGGTCGTTCTTGGGCACATCGAAAGAGGAGACCATATCTGTATCTGTGTAGCCCAAATGCACTCCGGTCACCAGGGTGCCCTGCGGTGCGAGTTCGATACGCAGTGAGTTGGTCGCGGACCAGATGGCCGCCTTGGAATCACCATAGGCACCGAAGCCTGCCAGCCACGACAACACGGAATGAATGTCGACCAACGCCCCGCCACCGTTGCGGGCCAGAATGGGCGCGAAAGCTTGGGCGACGCGCAACGCACCAAAGTAGTTGGTGTCAAACACCGTTCGAATTTCGTCGATGTCGCTGGTAAGCAGTTTCGGCGCGCCGAAAGTTCCCGCATTGTTGACCACGACGTTGGCGTCGGACGCGGTATCAGCCAGCGCCGCAACCGATTCAGGGTCGGTGACATCCAGCGCTACGCTGACCACCCGCGGGTCGTCACTCGGCCGGGGTGCCCGAGCCGTGGCGTACACCTTGGCCACACCGCGCTGCAACAACTCGTCCACGATGGCTTTGCCAAGCCCTCGCTGCCCGCCGGTGACCACGACCGTCGATCCTTGGATGCTGACCATAGTGCACGCTCCTTGACTGAGGTAAAAATATTTTGATTCTGTCAGCGTAGTTGACCGTTGCGACATAGGCAAGTATTCTTTGCCTATGTCAGTCACGTGGTTTGCGTCACAGCGGTACCGGCTGGCGCCGGCACCCGGCGGCTTGGGACTGGTTCAGGACTTCCTCAACACCGTCGGCATCGGGGACTACGGCCCGGATCTACTGGCGGACCCTGAAATGGCGCGCGACTGGGCCGTGCGGGCGGCGCACGCCTGGTCGACGGTCCGCGGAGTCGACGCCCAACCACCCCCGCTGAGCGATTCGGACACCGCCAAGCTGCACGCCTTGCGCGGCACGATCGCCAAGCTGGTGGCCGGCGAGGCGACGCCCGGGCGCGTCGGGTCCGTTACGGCGTCTTTCGCGGTCGCGGACACCGGCGACGTACGGCTTGAACCCGCAGGTGGCGGCTGGCGTTGGTTCGCTTCCGCGTTATGGGCAGAGATATTGCTCAGCCAGCAGGACGGCACCTGGCGGCGGATCAAGCGTTGCCACAACCACGCCTGCGCGTCGACTTTCTACGACCGCTCCAAGAACAACAGCGGCGTCTGGCACGACGTCAAGACCTGCGGAAACGTCGCAAACTTGCGCGCATCCCGGGCACGTCGCCGCGAGCGCGAGGAAGCAAAAAACAGCGATATCTAGCGCGTGGAGTCGCTCAGCAGCGCTCCGCGCCTCGCCGCATGATCTTGAGTTCGGTGCCGATCTTGCGCTGACGAATCCGCCAGCGGGAGCGCCGCGGGTCACACGCCCGCGCCTTGATGGGCGTGACCGGGGCGAAGTCGGCACTTCGGTTCTCTGGCCGCGTTTGTGCTGTCGTCACGATCGTTGGTCCTCCGTCAGTTTGGCGAACGTAGATCGCCTACTTGAACTTAACCCTGGATTGTTGACCAAAACGACAATTAGGTTAACGAAACAATAACGGCCACTGTGGGTTCGGTCACATTACACGATGTCCGCCTTGCGACATCACAAAATTCGGCGTTTAAGACGACGTATGTTGGCTCAGCGCTTGGTAATTCGAGCCGTCGTCTCGGACAGAGCGACATCGTGACCCGCCGCACATCGGACTCGTAATTCGACGGGTTCTCCGCATCCTTCATGAACCAATTCCATTGCACTGGAATCGCCTTGCAACATCCTGCCGAACTCGATCAGGCTGACCAAGACCGGAAACAGCTCACGGCCCCGCTCGGTGAGCACGTACTCGTAGCGGGTGCGCTGCCCCGGCTGCCGGTACGGCTGTTTGGCCAACAGCCCCGCCTCAACGAGCTGGCGTAGCCGTTTCGCGGCGATCTGTTCGGTTACCCCGGCACGGCGTGCCAACTCGTCGAAACGCCTTCCACCCCAAAAGGCTTCACGGAGCAGCACCATGGCCGAATGCGTGCCGATGAGCTCCAGTGCGCGTTCCATCGGACACCAATCCGCAGCCGTCCACCGGTCCCGATCAGCGAGCGGGCCCGACAACTTCATCGCGTCGGAACTGGTCATGTCATCAGGGCCGGAAGAGGAGACAATTGCTGGTCGCGCTAGCCAGCAACTTTCCATTGCCGTCGGTCAGCACCGCCTCGGCGAGGGCAGTGCGTCGACCCAGGTGCTTGACGGTTCCGGTGCAGGTGACGGGCCCGGTGTTGACGCTGATGGCGCCGATGAAACGAACCTCCAGATCGAGGCTGGTGTATCCGACTCCGGCCGGCAACATGCTGTGCACTGCGCAGGCCGCCGCCGAGTCCAGCAGTGTCGCGTACACACCACCGTGAACGGATCCGATCGGGTTGTAGTGCGACTCGGCCGGCGTCAGGGTGAATACCGCCCGACCCGACGCGACGGACTCCAACCGGGCGCCCAACGTCTGCATGATCGGTGGCGGCGGAAGCTCCCCGTCGACCATCGCCTGCAGGAACTCCAACCCAATGCGACTGCGGGCCGCACTGGCCGTGATAGCCGGGTCCGCCCACTCGATAACACGGGTCCGGTCCGTTGTTGGTGCCTCGAAGACTGTGTCGGTCATGCCACGAGTGTTGCCCGCTGACTAAACTTTGGTCAAGCCAGCTTGGGTGTTGCCTACCTCACGTCGACTTCCATCGCGGCTCGTTCGAGATCGAGCAACTGCTCGCCGTGCAATTCCTCGTCGTAGGCCTTGCGCCCGCCGCGCAGACCGAACAGCCGTTTCGAGATCAGCAGGTAGATCACGGCTGCGATGTTGATGGTCAGGGTCGCCACCCTGGTGACCGTGATGCCCTTGGTCAGGTCGTGTATCTCCAGTGGCAGGAAGATCGAAGTGGCCACCACCGCGAGGTACTCCCCCCACCGTTTCAGCATCCACAGGCCGACACCTTCGATCACCTGCAGTAGCGCGTAGGCGGCAAGCATGGCGGTGATCAAGGCCAGCGTCGACGGTTTGGCGGCCAGCGCCTTTTCCAGGTGATGTATCGCCGACATCTGATCCACTTTGAAGCCGGCCGCGCGAAAGATCGGCAGGTCACGCTCCAGGGTGGCCTGGATGGAGCCGCGCGCACCGCGGAACTCCCACACCGCCCAGGCGGCGAGGGCCAGAACCAAGGCCCGCAGCAGTCGCTCGACGCCAAGAGCGCGAATGATGATCGCCTGCCGCAGTGCCTTGCCGCGCATGATCAGTGGCGCGTCCTCCGGCCGCCCGCTGCCATGGGGTTCGCCGAGTGCGAAGTCACCGCAGCGCAGGCAGCGCCACACCTCACCGAGCTTCGTCTCCGCCCTGAGTCGTTCGGCGAGGGCCTCGTCGACGGGCGCATAAGTGGCATGCCCGCTGATCGCGCAAGTGATCAGCTCCCAACGGTTGGTACCGCGATTATCCCGCTTACCCACGTGCGCTCCTTCGCTGTCAGGATGCGCCGATCATTCTTTCAGGACCGGAGCTACCTGCGGGGACCTTACGCTTTCGGACTAGGCGGCACCCACTGCGCTCTCCGCTGCCACGACAACGGAGACCAGGTATTCCCCGCTCCTCTAGTGCCGCAATGTCATTGGGACGGCATCCCCTGCCTAGCCGGCAGCTGCGCGTCGTCACCAACGACGTTTCGTTGAGATGCCATGGCAATCCCGGGGATCCGGACTCCGCCGTTCTGTATGTCGGAGGCGGTTCGCACCGCGTGCCAGTCTGTCGCCCGCGGCTAGGCGGGCGCACGCCAGGTGATCAGGACACGTCCGTAGCGCAGCCTGCGCACGCGGGCCCCTGGAAGCACGGCGCCGACATTCTCGCGTAGCTGAGCAAGGGTGTCCGGCGGTGGCCACTTGATCGGAGCCGTGTGCTCCCACTTGCCCTTGATGCGGTTGATGACCGCGCAACGCACCGCCGTCGTCAGGTGCCACAGGCCGTGCCGCAACGAGAATCTCACGAAAGTCACCACGGCCAAGGTCCCTCCTGGGACCACCAGCCCCGCAAGTCTTTCCAGGGCGGCACGGGTGTCCTCGACGTGATGCAACGCGGCGTTGGATACCACCGCGTCGAACTGCGCATGGGGCAGTGACGCCGTCATGACATCCCCGTGCACCCAGCGGACAGGTCTTTCAGCGAACCGGTCCTGCGCGCGTTGCAGGACCGGCGCGTCGACGTCGACCGCCGTGACATCCGGGACGCGCTGAGCCAATCGGGCCGCTAAGAAGCCGTCGCCACACCCCGCGTCAAGAACGCGCCTGGCATCGCACGGCACCTGGGCATCCAGCAGACCGTCGTAATGGATGTTGATGTTCCAGGGTCGTTCCACTCCACCGGTCATATCATGCTCACCTCATGGCGGGATTCGCCTGCAGGAATTGCGGAGAAAGCCCGCGGTAAGGGCCCGGGTATCGCGGTTATCGCGACCGCTACCGTACAAGGGCGGAAGCGCTTGGTTTCGAGGGACATATCGCGTTGGCGAAAGGCGTGGCATGACAGATGTGTTGGCGGTCATCGGCGTAGGGGGTATGGGCCAGTCGATAGCCCGACGGCTGGGCTCCGGCAAGACCGTGCTGCTGGCCGACTACAACGAAGAGACGTTGAACTCCGTCGCCTCATCGCTGTCTGCGGACGGCTATCGAGTGGAGAGCCGCCACGTCGATGTCTCGTCGGCGGAATCGGTGGGCGGCCTTGCCGAATATGCTGCGTCGCTCGGCAATGTCGCACAGGTGGCACACACCGCCGGGCTGTCGCCGGCACAGGCATCGGCCGACGCGATCCTGGCCGTCGATCTGGTCGGCGTCGCCCTTGTCTTGCAAGCATTCGGCGATGTCGTCGCTACCGGCGGAGCGGGTGTCGTGATCGCCAGCATGGCCGGGCATCTGGTTCAACCGCTGACAACCGAGCAAACGCATGCCCTGGCCCACAACCCGGCCGATGAGCTGCTCGAGCTGGAGTTCCTTAGCCCGTATCGGGACGCAGGTCCGGGAATCGCATACGCAATAGCCAAACAAGCCAACCTCGTTCGTGTTCACGCCGCGAGCGCCCAGTGGGGAAAACGTGGAGCCCGGATCAATTCGATCAGCCCCGGGATCATCTCGACGCCAATGGGGCAGCAGGAGTTGAACTCACCGGTTGGGGACGGCATGCGGGCAATGATTGCCATGTCGGCGACCGGCCGGATCGGAACCCCTGACGACATCGCCGCCGCCGCCGCATTTCTGCTGGGCCCCGATGCCACCTTCATTACCGGAACAGACCTGCTGGTTGACGGGGGCGTCGTGGCGGCCGCCAAGGCTCAGACGAGATAGTAGAGATCCGGATCCTCCGGGGGTCCGGTCGCTGCCTTGCGGTGCGCGTACCGGACTGCCTTGAGCGTGGCGGAGAATTCCTTGTCCTCTTCGGGAAACAGTTGCTCGGCCGGAAACCACTTTTGCAGCCCGACGTTCTTGAAAGCTGTCAGCAAGTCGGGACGCACCCCGGCCAACAGGACCGTCACGTCACGGTCGGTCAGCTCGCGCAGAAAGTGCTCGATGCGCTCGATGCACACAACGTCGGGATGACGCACCCGCTTCAGCCGCAAGATCACGGTCTTGCCTTGGTCATCTGTCTCGATTCGACGCCTCAGGTCCGCCAGGTAGCGCTCCAATGCCGGCGCCGCACCGAAGAACAGCTCGCCCTCCAAGTCGTAGATGACGGCGGTCGGATCCGCATCGTCGCCCGGGAGGCGTTCGCGGACAACACGTTCGGGAGCCACGATGAGCTCGGTGGCCCTCAAGTTCGCCGCACGAGGGACGAAGAGCGCAATCGACAGGACGACACCGAGCAGCACCGCCTTTTCGAGGTCGATGGCGACCCCGGTGAGTGCCGTCGCGATCACCAGCCCTGCGTCATACCTCGACGCTCGGACCGTGTAGAACAGCCGCTTGAGATCAACCAATCGCGCCGCGGTCACCAGGAGCAACCCGGCCAGCGCCGGTTGCGGCACGTAGTGCAGTATCGGTGCAAACACCAACAGGGCCACGGCGACCGTTACGGCCGAGACGATTCCGGAGAACCTTGAGGCCGCACCGGACTGGAAGTTGATCGCCGATCGGGTCAGCGACCCGGACCCGGGCAGGCTCTGAAAGAAGCCGCCGCCGAGATTGGCCAGACCCTCGGCCATGATCTGACGGTTGTAGTCGATCTTCTGCTGGGTTTGGTGCGCAATGGCTTTGGCGATCGACAGCGCCTCGATGATGCCGACGAATGCAATTGCGAATGCGCTCGTTGTCAGGTGGGGCAGCCAGCTAGCGTGAATCTCCGGAATGTGCGGGCTTGGCAGGCTCCGTGGAACTTTCGCGGCGACGGCGACGGCGGTGTGACCACCAGGGCCCGAAATCGACCATCCCGCGAGATAGGCGATCAGCCCGGTGATGATCAGCACCACAAGCATGTCGATCTGCGGCAGCCCATAGCGCTGCACAATCTTTCGCAACAAAATGGCCAGTATCACCGCCGAAATGCTCAGTACCACTGCGCGATAGTTGACCTTGTCACCGTGGAACAGCGTGACGTACACCCGCCACAGCACATGCATGTGACCGTTGCCTTTGTCCTTGACCCCCAGCGCATTACCCAACTGGCCAAGCGCAAGCAGAAGGGCCGCGGCCGCCATGAAACCGATGATCACGGATTCCGAGATGTAGCGCGTCAGGTTGCCGAGCTTGAACACGGCGATGATGATCTGGAGCGCGCCGACCAGGATCGCCAGCAGGAAGAGAGCCTCGAACAGTTCTTGGGTGTTCTCTGGATCCAGGAAGGCGAGCGCGGTGAAGACCAGCAGTGAGATGGCGCTGGTCGGGCCGTTGATCAAGTGTGACGACGACCCGAAAATCGCGGCGAGAGCGGTCACGACGATCGCCGAATAAACGCCGAACCGCGGGTCGACACCGGCGATCAGCGCATAGGCGATCGCTTGCGGAAACGAGATGGCAGCGACGGTAAGTCCGGCGACGACATCGGCTCTGCCTTTGATCCAGTCGTAGTCAAATATGCGGCCCAAGGGTTCGGTCTTCCGTTATGGCGCTGATGCCGCGGCGACCGGTGGCGCCGACACGGTGTCGTAGATTCCGTTGTCGCCGAAGAACTTCTGTCGCGCATCGGCCCAATCGCTGGCCACCGCGGTGATCGGGAACAACTCCAAGGCCGGTAGCCGGTCGCCGTACTTGGCCAGAATCTTCGGCTTGATCGGCCGATAACCATTGCGCGCCATAGTTTCTTGTGCATCGTCAGTGAACAGGTAGTCGAGAAAGGCCTTGGTGTGGGCCGCTGTCGCGGGATCCTTGACATTGGCATCGACCCAGGCCACCGCCGGCTCGGCCCGGATACTCACCGGGGGATAGATGATCTCGTATTCGTTCGGGTTATCCCGGGCCACGCGCAGGGCTTCGCTTTCCCACGTCAGCAGCACATCGCCGATCCTCTGCACGGTGAAACTCGTACTCGCGCCGCGCGCTCCTGCGTCGGCGGCCACGACGTGTCGCAACAGTGACCTCAGGTATGCCGCCGCTTGGTTGGAGTCGCCGCCGCGAGTGGTGACACTGCCCCAGGCGGCGAGGATGCTCAATTGTCCGTTGCCAGACGCGCGTGGATTCGGTGAGACAACAGCGACGTCGTCCCTGATCAGATCGGGCCAGTCGTGGATGCCCTTGGGATTGCCCTTGCGGCCCAAGAACACGATGGTCGAGGTGTACGGCACCGAATTGTTCGGTAACCGCCGTTGCCAATCGGGCGCGATGAGGCCGCGTTTACGCAATGCGTCGATGTCGCCGATCAACGCCAGCGACACCACATTGGCCCGTTGCGAACCCTCGATGACGCTGGCCGCCTGCCGGCCCGATCCGCCGTGCGACTGCTTGATGGTCAGGGTGGTTCCGGTTTGCGTGCGATACCGCGCGGTGAAAGCCGCATCGAGTTCGGCATACAGCTCGCGGGTCGGATCGTAGGAGACGTTGAGGATCTGATTGGGCCGGTCGTCGGGCAGGTTCCTGATCACGATCGCAGTTGCGGCGACGATGATCGCGACGAGTCCGAGGACGTTGAGCCAGGGAATGCGGCGGGGAATGCGCAGACGCAAGCGAGAGAGCACGCGTCCACCCACCACGATCTCCCTTGACAACTGTGTTGCTCGTCTAGTCAATGCGCAATCTGCCGATGTTAGCGGCGAGCCCGCCGCCGGGCAGCGCTGAGAATCAACCTGAAGATAAGTCGGACGGCGGCAACACCGGCATGGATGAAGCGACTACCGGCGGCACCGGCGGACTGGCGCTCAGTCAGAATGGGCCGAGCGGATTGCCCTAGCCGCCCACACGGTTAGGGCAATCCGGTCATCGACATCACTTGACGTTGAACTCGTGCAGGGTTTGGTTCGACTTCTCACTGACCGTGACATAGCCGCGCCCGTCGTTGTGGAAGGCGATCGCCTCGCCTTGTGACTCACTGACGTCCGGGGCGTAGACGGGATGCTGGCTGAACGGCGACCAGGCGCTACTCTCGGGCGCGCGGTTCCACAGCAGGACATCGTCATAGGTACGTACGGCCAGTTGCGAACCATCCGGCGAGAAGTCGGCCGCCGTGACCCTCTGTGAGTCAGCGTCCGACAAGTCCAGCGTGGCAACTTGTGTCAACGTTTCGACACTGCTGCTGCCCCACTTGCTCGCGGACACCGAGTAGACGCGGGAGACATCGTCACCGGTCTTCTCGATGGTGAGGATGTCGCCGGTCTTCGGGTCCACCAGCAGCGCCTCGGAGTTGATCTTGGCGCCACCCTGATACGTCAGACGCAGCTTCTCCACCCCGCTGAGCGTGCCGTTCGTCGGCTTGCTCGCGGTGCCCGTCACGATGGGTTCGGGGACTCGGTAAACGACGACCTCGCTGCGGGAGTAGCCGTTGTCGCCGATATCGCCGATGTAGATGTAGGACTTGCCGTCAGGTCCGGCGGCGACCGCGATGTCTTCCCAGTCTTTGGCCGATGCGCCACTGAGCTTGTACGTGGCCAGCGTGTCGCCCGTCTTGGCGTCGATGGCGAAGATGCGCGCCGAATCGCCCGAATCATTGTGCACCCAATAGACATTCGGGTTTCTGATGCCGGCGTCGATGCCCGAGATCTCGTCCAGGGAACTATTGGTTATCTTGCCGCCACTCGAGGATCTGACGTCACCGTCACGGGCCGCGTCGGTGACGTTCGGTCCGGGATCTGGATCCGGGCCCGGATCGGGACCAGGACCAGGCTCGGGCTCCGGCTCCGGCTCAGGCTCAGGGCCAGGACCGGGATCAGGACCAGGCTCGGGCTCCGGCTCAGGACCGGGCTCGGGCTCCGGCTCAGGACTAGGGCCAGGCCGGGGCTCGGGCTGGGGACCAGGATCGGGTCCAGGATCGGGTTCTGGCTCGGCGATTCGCGTGCCTAGTGCGCCGTCCGCGCCGGCCTTTCCGGAAAGTTCGCCGCCCGCACCGCCCTTGCCCCCGGCGCCAGGGTCGGCGCCCAAGCCACCCGCCCCGCCGGCTCCGCCCGCGCCTCCGTCGCCGAACAGCCCGGCATTACCGCCGGTTCCACCGGCGCCGCCGACGCTGCCGACCAAGGCCGTCCCGCCGGCCCCGCCTGCGCCCCCGTTGCCCGATAACCACCCGCCAGTACCACCCTGACCACCGGCAGGAGCAACCGTCGAACCCGCCAGCGCCGCCCCGCCTTGCCCGCCGGCGCCACCATTGCCGATCAGCCCGGCACTACCGCCGTTGCCGCCGGCCTGGCCGGGCGCGCCCGAACCACCCCTGCCGCCATTGCCGTACAAAAAGCCGCCGTGACCGCCGCTTTGGCCGGTGCCGGGTGCGCCATCGACGCCGTCGCCGATCAGCGGACGGCCAACGAGTGCCTGGGTGGGCGCGTTGACGACGTCGAGCACCACCTGCTCCAGTGGCTTGGCGTTGGCTAATTCGGCGGCCGCGTACGCCTCCGCGCTGGCGGTCAATGTTCGTACCAGCTGCTCATGGAACGTCCCGACCTGAACGCTCACCGCCTGATAATCCCTGCCCCACCCGGAGAACAGCGCCGCTATCGCCGCGGACACCTCGTCCTGCGCGGCGGCCAGCAACGATGTCGTTTGAACGGCGGCCGCCCCGTTCGCCGCACCTAACGCCGAGTTGATACCTCCCCAGTTCCCCGCCGCCGCCGACAACAATTCCGGCACTGCCACCACATACGACATCGCTGCTCCCGGTCCAGATCATGTAATCAATCGCTTGATAGTATGTTCCACACCGGGCGTGCGTAAGGCTTTCGGCAAACCTAATCAATCGTTTGATCGTATGTTTCTCAGCAGCACCTCCCACTCCCCGGGCGGGTGCCGACGCGCCTTACTTCTGCGCTAGGGCGGGGCTTCTGCGGTTGCTCGGCGAAAAGGTAAGGGCGCGGTGCGACCAGTCGCGCGGGCGTAGCCGCCACGTGCGCCGCGCGTATTCCAACTCCGTATATGGCCACTGGGTCACCACGCGACCGCTCGGCGAACGGAAGTAGCTGTCGCAGCGTGTCCAGATACTGCGTTCCAGGTCGGCCGATAGTTCGTCGTTGAAGCGTCGCTCGGCCTCGGGTCGCACATCGACGTATCCGCCGCGGCGCGCGAGCCGAGTGACCGCGCTGGCCACCAGCCGCGCCCCGGCCTCAAGGATGTAGACAATCGAATTGCCGCCCTGATTGGTGTTGGGGCCGTACAGCATGAAGAAGTTCGGGAACCCGCTGATGGCCACGCCCAGGTAGGCGCTGGGATCGGTGCCCCAGCGCTCATGCAGGCTTTGGCCATCGTTGCCCACGAGCTCGATGCCCGAAAGGTAGCTCGACGTTTCGAACCCGGTGGCCAGCACGAGCGCGTCAACCTCGACGGCCTCACCCGCGGCAGTGATGACCGAAGTCTCCGAGACCCGTTCGATCGGTTCGGTGACCAACTCGGCATTCTCTTGCTGCAACGCGCGGTAATAATCGTCGCCCAGCAACACCCGCTTGCAGCGGAACGGATAGCCCGGTGTCAGGGCGGCCCGCAGTTGCTCGTCGGGCACGGTGCGCTCCAGAAAGGATGTCGCGATCGTCGACCGCGCGGCCACCACCGGATCGTCGGCCATTGTTGCGGTGTTGTCGTGCTGGAATTTCCAGATCTGCCAACGGGTTCGGCGCACCGCCAGTGGGTCGCGCCGGAAGCGCGCCAATTCCGCTGCGGTGTACGGGCGGTCATCCTTGGGAACCATCCAGGGCGGATTGCGCTGAAACACCGTCAAGCGACTTGCAACCCTGGCCAATTCGGGGATGACCTGCACGCCACTGGCGCCAGTACCGATCACCGCCACCCGCTTGCCGGTCAGGTCGACACCGTGATCCCACTGTGCGGTGTGCATGAGGACGCCGTTGAAGTTTGAAAGACCGGCGATGTCAGGTAGCTTCACCGATCCGAACAGACCGACCGCGCTGACCACCACGTCGGCGGTCAGATCCGAGGACCGCCCGCCGCTGTCGAGCCGCAAGTCCCACTGCCAGGTTTCCGAGTTCCATCGAGCGCTATGTACCCGCGTTTCCAACATCAGGTGGCGACGCAGATCGAACTCGTCAGCCACCGATTCCAGGTAGGCCAAAATCTCGGGCTGCCGTGCGTAGGTGCGGCTCCAGGATTTGTTGGGCGCGAACGAGAACGAATACAGATGGCTCTGGATGTCGCATGCGGCACCGGGATAGGTGTTTCGCCGCCAGGTACCTCCGACGCCGTCCGCGGCCTCGATGATGACCAGATCGCCGATTCCCCGGCGCCGCAACGCCACCGCCACGCCAAGCCCACCGAATCCGGCCCCGATGATCGCCACCCGCGGCGATCGGCGACGCCGAGTGGCCGCCCACAACCGCCCGATCACGTACCGCCGGCCCGTCATCCGCTGGCCTGTCCGCCGCGAATCTCTAACCCCGCCATGTCGCCGTGCGCCCGCCACGCCTCGAGGAGGTCGGCGTACTCGGTGGGCGTACCGAAGAAGAAGCTGCCCTGACGGGTCTTGGTGTCGGCCATGCCCTCCCGGTTGTAGTAGCCGGGGGTGCAGGTCTTTGCCCGGCCGGCGCTCGCTGTCGAGCGCTGTAACACCGTATCCACCCATTGAGCCTCGGCGCTCGGCGCGGCTTGCACCTCGACGACGCCATGCTCTAGCGCCCAGGCGATGATCCACGCGGTGTGGGTGGCCTGCACGTCGAGCAGGTACGGGAAGTTCACCGTCAACCCCGCCTGGGCGATGCTCTGGATGAAGCAATTCGGAAAACCGTTGGCGTGCAAGCCCTGGAAGGTACGCACACCATCGCGCCAGCGCTCGGTCAATGTCATTCCATCGCGGCCGATCAACTCGAACCCGGTGCGACGGCAGTAATCAGTGCCGACCTCGAACCCGGTCGCAAAAATCAAGCAGTCAAGCTCATACAGCACGCCGTCGACGACCACGCCAGACTCGATGATGCGCTCTACGCCGCGTCCGCGGGTGTCGACGAGCGTGACGTTGTCGCGGTTGAACGTCTGCAGATAGTCGTCGTGGAAGCATGGCCGCTTACAGAAATAGCCGTACCAGGGTTTGAGCGCCTCGGCGGTGGCGCGGTCGATCACGACGTCGTCGACGCGCGCCCGGATCTCCTCCATCTTGGCGAAATCCGCCAATTCGATGTCACGCGTGCGTTGTTCGGGGTTCACCAAACCGTCGGTGTCATGGCGCATGACGGGCAGCTTGCGGGTGATGCTCGTCCAGGCATCGGCGACCAGGTCCTTCTCCGCCTGTCCACCGGCGGTCAGGATCTGGAAGTTCTGGATGCGTTCACGCTGCCAGCCTGGCCGTAAACCGTTGGCCCACTGCTGATCCGTGGGCCCGTTGGCGCGCACATCGACTGACGACGGGGTGCGTTGGAAGACGAACAATTGTTGCGCTGCCGCCCCGAGGTGCGGCACGCATTGAATCGCCGTGGCACCCGTACCGATGATCCCGACGCGCTTATCACCAAGCTGTTCCAGATTCTCACCGGTGTAGCGGTAATCCCAGCGGCTGGTGTGGAAGCTGTGACCGCGAAACGACCGGATTCCTGGAATGCCGGGCAGTTTGGGCTTGGCCTGATAGCCGTTGGCCATGGAGACGAATCGCGCCCGCATCTCGTCGCCGTGGTTGGTTCGGATGATCCATCGTGAAGCTGCCGAATCCCAACGGATCTCGTACACATCGGTCTGCAGGCAGGCGTCCCGGTACAGGTCGTAATGCTCGGCGATGCGTTGACAGTGGGCGAAGATTTCCGCCCCCTTGGCATACTTCTCCGTCGGCAAGTATCCGAGCTCTTCCAACAGCGGCATGTACACGTAGGACTCGACGTCGCAGGCAATGCCCGGATACCGGTTCCAGTACCAGGTGCCACCCACGTCGGCCGCGCGGTCGATCAAACGCACGCTTTGCACCCCGAGTTCGCGCAGCCGCGCACCCGTCAGCAAGCCGCCGAATCCGGCCCCGATGATCGCGACGTCCACCTCGTCGGCCAGTGGGTTCCGCGTGAAAGCCGGGTCCGCCCACGGGTCCGCACCGAAGTGGGCAAATTCGCCCGCGATCTCCACGTACTGGGCGATCCCGTCGGTACGCAATCGCCGGGCTCGTTCCTCGGCATATTTCTGGCGCAGGGCGTCGACGTCCAACGCCGGGCGAACCGTCTCCGTCAAGGTCTCGACTCCACTCTCCGAGACATCGACCATATAAGTAATCGCTTGATCAATTCAAGAGGCACCGACGGGGCTTTCCGTCAGGCCGCCTCGAACAACGCGCCCCTGACCATGACCTTCGCCGCATCGAGGGCGGCGGTGTATTCCTCCGGCGGCAATGTCGCCGCCAGTTCCGTCAGGCCGAAGATGAGCGCATAGATCACCTCGACGACACCCTGTGGGTCCGTTCCCGTCCCCAACTCGCCCGCCCGGTTTGCGTCATCGACGAGCCCCTCGATGAGCTGGCGAAACGTCGTGAATCCGCTCTCCGGCCCGAGTCGCCCGACCGTGTCCGGGGCATCCAGGATCATGCCCTGGTCGGCCCGGATGGCCCACTCGAACGCGGCCAGGTCGGGATACCTGCGCACCAGGCGGCCACATTCGTCGAGCACCGCTTCGATCCGGCCGACGATGTCCCCAGGGCCTTCCGCGGCCTTCCGCAGTAGGGGCATAGCGAATTCGGCCCGGGCCGCGATCGTCGCCTTGATCAGTTCCGCCTTGTTCGGAAAGTAGTTGTAGAGGCTCGCGCTGGTCACCTTCGCCGTACGCGCGATCTCCCGGATGGTCGCCCGCGCGTAGCCGACCTCAGCCACGCATTTCATGGCCGCGAAAATGATGCGCATGCGAGTCTCCTCGCCGCTAGCGCCCACCGGGCGGCCCAGCTGGGGACGGGTCATGGTGGTCGTGTCCACCCTTTCGACGAGGGCACCGTTGTCGTCGAATATATTCGATTGATCGATTACTTCGGTTGTCCGCTGAGGGGTTTGCCAAGTGGCCGTCGCGCCATCTGAATCAGGGGCTCACCTGGGCCGACCGGTCGGCGCCAGCGGTGAGCACACCCGCCGGCGGATTCTCACGGCCGCCATGCGTTGTGTCGCGCAGGTCGGCTACACCCAGGCCACCATCCGTGAGATCGCCAAAGCTGCCGACATGACCAGCGGCAGTCTGTACCACTACTTTCCGAACAAATCGGAGCTGCTCAGAGCGACCGGCGCGGAGATCGAGGAGGTCGTTCTGCCGCGGCTTCGCGCCGCTGCGGCAAAATCCGCTGACGTCGTGGACCGGCTCGATGCGGTACTGGACGAGTCGAAGCGGTTGCGGCGCGAATTTCCCGACCTGGCGGCCTTCCTGCGTGCGGTGCGCGCCGAGAGCGCCGCCCAACTCCCCCACGGTGGCCCTCAATACCCGGGGTCCAGAGCGCTGCGCGACGTCGTCACCGAAATCATCGCCGATGCACAGGCGCAGGGGTTGCTGTCACCGGAAACTAACGCGGCCGCGACGGTGGATGCGATTTGCGCGCTGACCCGCGGCCTGTCGGAACGGGCGGCCAGTCTCTCGCCGGACGCCTATGACGCCACCCTGGACTCGGCCAAGAGTCTCATCCGGGGAACCCTGTTCGCACGCACCCGCGGCCAGGCTTGACGACCGTCAAAAATGGGCCTGCTCACCGCCTTACGGCTGAATATGACCAACATTGCCGACCCGAACGCGCGCCATGGGGACCGCTATCAGGCCGCGCTCGAGATGGCGGAGTATGCGGACCGGAGCGGCTTCACCGCCGTAAGCGCGGAGGAACACCACCTTGCGGCGACGGGATGGCTACCGTCGCCCCTGATCCTGGCCGCCGCGGTCGCCGGCAGAACCCGCAAGGTGCGAATCAGCATCAATGCCTTGATCGTTCCGCTCTACGACCCGATACGGCTTGCCGAAGATGTCGCCGTGCTGGACAACATCACCCAGGGCCGTTTCAGCTTCGTCGCCGGGATGGGCTACCGCCCCGAGGAGTACCACGCCGCCGGAAAGGACTGGTTGCGCCGCGGAGTCCTGATGGACCACTGCCTGTCAGTACTGCTCCAGGCATGGCGTGACGAACCTTTCGAATATCAGGGCAAGCGCATCGACGTAACGCCAAAGCCGCACACCCGGCCACATCCAATCGTTTTCGTCGGGGGGATGACCCCAGCGGCGGCGCGGCGGGCGGCGCGCTTCGGATTGCCCTTCTCGCCACCGATGCCAATGCCCGACTTGGTGGCGGTTTACGAGCAGGAGTTGCTCAGACACGGCAAGACCGGCTTCGCCTACTACCCCGAAAATGGCAGTACTGTCACGCTGCTGCACGCCGATCCCGACGAAGCCTGGTCTCGTTACGGCGGTTTCATCATGACTGAGGTCGCCGAATACAGTGCGTGGCGGCGCGCCGGGGTACCCCGGCCCAATGAGACGCCTGCAACATCCGTTGCCGACCTGCGCCGACTCAACAGCGTCGAGATACTTACACCGGCGCAACTAATTGACCAGATTCGCAGCGGGAGAACGGAAGTCGTGGTAAATCCGCTGGTCGGCGGGCTCCCGATCGACGACGGTTGGGCCAGTCTGCAGTTGCTGGTCGACGACGTCCTGCCGCAGGTCAACCGGGCCAGCGCTTAGCTGTATTTGAGCACGATCAGAATGTGCCAAATATGGTGGTTTTGAAACGCGTCTTGGTGGGCACAATTGCGGCATGAGTGCACGCCACGTCGTTCGATTCATAGTTCCTGCAGCGGTAGCGGCCACTTGTCTGGGCACCTCAGTCCTCAATGGATCCGCTGTCCCCACTGCCTCCGCCCAGCCGTGCCCCGACGTCGAAGTCGTATTCGCGCGCGGCACGGGCGAGGAGCCTGGACCTGGACCAACGGGTCAGGCATTCATCGATTCGCTGCGTCCGCGCATCGGCGCAAAGTCACTGGGCGTATACGCGGTCAACTACCCAGCCAGCGAGGAGTGGGCCACCGGCGTCGACGGGATTAGAGACGCGGGGGCGCACGTCGTGTCCATGGCAAGCGCCTGCCCCAAGACCAGCATGGTGCTCGGCGGGTTCTCTCAGGGCGCGGCCGTCATGGGATTCGTCACCTCGGCCGCCGTCCCGGCCGGGATCGACCCCGCAAGCGTTCCGAAGCCGCTGGATCCCGCTATCGCCGACAACATCTCGTCGGTTGTCCTGTTCGGCTTACCGAACGTGCGGGCCATGGAATTCCTCGGCCAACCACCGGTGGCCATCGGCCCCATGTACCAAGCCAAGACCATCAAGATCTGTGCCACCGATGACCCGGTGTGCTCGGAGGGGATGAACTTCGCCGCACACAACACCTACGCCGACGACGGCGCCATGATCGAGCAGGGCGCGGCGTTCGCCGCGAGTCGTCTGAACGCCGGTCCCGCTCCCGCTCCGGCACCGGCGCCGGCTGGCGCGAACTTCGGCGAATAAATCCTGGTCCGCGGATCGTCAGGAACCCATGCCTGACGATCCGCGCTCCAGCCCGGTCACGATCAGCCGTAATCCGAACGCGAACTCCTCTTCCAGAGGAACGGGTAAGTCGCCGGCCACGGCCGCCGTCGCGGGAAAGCCTGCGGGATCAAGACCGCGGAATACCGAGGCAACCTCGGAGTCGTGTCGCTCGCACGTGCGCTGGATCGCGAAACCGAGCACGTAGCGCGTCAGGGTTGCATAGACGCGAGCGGCGGTCGCGGGCGGGAAGTCGTGGTCGAGCAGGACCGACAACATAAGTTCGCGAAGGGCCGTCGCATTGGGTCCCACCGGGACATGCCCGACCAACAACGGCGCGACATTGCCGTGCCGGCTCAGGGCGTCGAACATCCGCTCCGCGAACGACGTACAGGCCTGCTGCCAGGGCAGGACGGCTACCGCGGTGGCGTCCAGATCGACCTCTCCGAGCATCCGGTCGACGACCATCGCGACCACTTCGTCGCGGCTGGCGAAATGTCGATAAAGCGTGGCCGTCCCCGATCCGAGGCGCTGCGCCAGCGATCGCATCGACAACGCGTCTGCGCCTTGCTCATCGACGAGTTCGAGGGCCGCGGCGACGATCCGGTCCGGCGGCATTGGCGGACGACCCCGGGGACGGCCGGAAGTCCGCTGGTTGACGTCGTGCATATTTATGGTCACACTGTATCCATTAATAGTTTTGGGGTCAACGCCCCTCGTCGCGAGGATGCTTCGCCATGCTGATGCCCCTGGCCGCCGAGCCGTATACCGCTCCCACCGACCGCGACATGCTCCCCTCCGAGCGTCGGGAATTCGTCCGCACCCACCGCACGTGCGTGTTCGGGTACCGCCGCCGCAACGACGGCCCGTCGATGTCCGTCGTCTACTACATCCCCACCGACGACGATGAGCTACTGGTGTCGACCATGGCCGGACGCGGCAAGGCCCGCGTAGTTCGGCGCGACGGGAAGGTCAGCCTGTGCGTTCTCGACGAGCGGTGGCCCTTCACCTACTTGCAGGTGTACGCCGATGCCACCATCGACACCGACCGCGCCCTCGCGGTCGACGTCATGATGGCGGTCGCGGGCCGGATGTCCGGGCAACCGCTCGGCGCCGAGGCCCGGCCCAGCGTCGAAGTGATGTGTGAACGCGAAAACCGCGTGGTGATCCGCTGCCGGCCCTATTCGACTTTCGCGACACCACCACGCCACCTGCACCGCAACGACGAGGTACGGGAACTCAGCCACTGGGTCTCCGGCGTGGTCGCCTGGGACGCTCCCGACCCTTCGTGAGCAAACAACGCCATAAACAGTCCGTCGAGTGACGTTTCGGTTACTTTGACGCGATCTCGCCGCCGCCCGGCCGTCGGCTCGCGGCGCGTCCTACGCCGGCGTCCGCCCTGCTCACGCTGCCGCTGGTCGCGCACCAAGGCAGGCTTCTTCCTGACTTACGTCACAAGTCGATCTCCGTTGGCAAATAGGAGGCCGACCCTCCCGCTGCGTACCCCGCAAATCGACCCTGGCGCTGGTACGGTTCGCTGCTGTGGTGACGTCGACAGTTGACCTAGGTGCCCCGCGGCCGGGTCCAACTGGGTTGTGGCCCACCGGAATGGCGGCGCAGAAATGTCAGATCTGAACCGGCGCCGTTTCCTAGGGTCGCTCGCAGCCAGCACAGTGCTGGCGGTGGGAGCGGCCCGGTGCATCGTCGACCCACAATCCCGGACTTTCGCCCAGACGCCGACACCCAACCCCGGCGAATCGCTATTCGCGGGGCGGTCCACCGGGGGCTTGCTGCCACCGCCACCGCCGACCTCGCGCATCCGACTGCCCGGCGGTGGGGCACTGAGCCAGCTCCCCGGGAACGGCGACCTGCTCGCGCTGACCGTGGACGACGGCGTGAGCAGCGAAGTCGTCGGCGCCTACACCCAATTCGCCAAGGACACCGGCATCCGCCTGACCTTCTTCGTCAACGGGGTCTACGACTCCTGGACCGAAAACGTCGCGGCGCTACGTCCGCTGGTCGAGTCCGGCCAGATCCAGTTGGGCAACCACACCTGGTCCCACCCGGATCTGACGACGCTTCCGAAAAGTGAGATCGCCCAACAACTTAAGCGAAACGACGACTTCCTCAAGAAGACCTATGGCAGCGGCGCGAAACCCTATTGGCGACCCCCGTATGCGAAGCGCAATGCCGAGGTTGACGCTGTCGCGGCAGAATTCGGCTACACCGTCCCGGTGTTGTGGTCGGGATCGCTATCGGATTCGACGCTGATCACCGAGGAATACATCATCGAGATGGCCGACCAATTCTTCACCCCGCAGGCCATCGTGATCGGACACCTCAATCACAAGCCCGTCACCCATGTGTATCCGCAACTGGTCGAGATCATCCGCGAGCGGAACCTTCGCACCGTCACGCTCAACGACGTATTTCTCAAGACCCCTTAGTCCGGCCTCATCGGTTGCCGGCGGCGCGGCGCAGCAACAGCTCGACACCGGCCACGACCAGATCAGGTTGATGAATCTGGACATAGTGATCGCTGCCGGCCGCGACGACCTGCGGTGTTTGTGGGCGGAGCGCCACAAGCTCTGATTGGCCTTGCAGCCAAGCCTGTTCCAGCTTCGCGGAAAACTCCGCCTTCTCGGGCGGCACGGACGACGGAGGCACGAATGGGTCGCCCTTGGTCAGCACCATGATCGGAACGTCAGGCAACGCGGGAGCGGTGGCCACTTGGCCGACGCTCTGCTCGATGTCGATCATTTCGAACGAGGCGGTGTCTTTGAGCTGCGGCGACGGAGTATCGAGCGACTCCTTGTAGGTGGGCCATTGGGCGCCCATCAGCGCCGGCATCTCGACGGAGAACGCGTCGACGAAAAGGATGGCACGTACCTCGTTGGGGTGGGTCTGAGCGTAGAGCCGGGCAAACACGCCTCCCAGCGAATGCCCGACCAGAACATAAGGGCCTGGGATGTGGGCGGCTTCGAGCAGATTGTGGAGGTCGTTCACCACGTCGCGGGCGGTACGCGGCATCGCGGCGGGTGTGCTGCGGTCGCTGATGCTGGGCGGATCTGAGTGTCGCACCGTGCCGGGCCGGTCGTACGCGCAGACCCGATGACCGCCGGCAAGGGCAGCGAGCACAGCGGGACCGACGGCGGGCGCGGCAGCGTCGGACTGGACCCAGGGATCGGACGAGTCGTGGTAGCCGGATTCCAGCACGATCGTCGGGCCCCCCTGGCCGCGGCATTCGAGGTAGAGGTGGCGGCCGTCGCCGATGTCCACGGGACCGGCAAAGTCACCCGCCGCGCCTGGCCCTGACGGATCGCCATTTTGCCGCTCACTAGGACCGCAACCGACCGGGGCCAATATGACGGCTACGGCGAGGAGGAACCGGCAACTGACTAACGCTGCGCGCATCGCGTCATTGTGCACTGCTTCTACCCTGCGATCCAGGACGCGGCTGCAGGTCCAGTCGAGTGGCTGTTACGCGTTCGGAGTACCGCACCGCTCGGAGCCGAGCGCGGCGGTGTGTGCAAATCATCACTGCTCGTGCAGATCTCGACCGACGCACACCGTCAGCTCGTCATGTCGGCGTGGTGCGGCACGGCGTTCGCCGATCAGGCAACACGCACACAGGGCCGTAAGATCTGGTTGATGAGCACGCCCGATTTCAATCGGCTGGGCGGTCTGGCTTGGGTGGAGCGGAGCGGTGGCCAGTTGTCCCGCGCTGAGCGACGCCGACTGGTGGCGGCAATTGCCTTGGGACAGTGGCAAAATGCCGTCGGCAGAGTCAGACTCGCGCTCGGCCGCATTCCGGCCGCAGCCGCACGCATCGACTTGGACACGTTCCGGGTGCCGGATTCGAAGTTCGCGCGGGAGGCCGAGCAGGCCTGCGCGGAACTGCCGGACGTCGTTGTGGGCCACTCCTACCGCACCTGGATGTTCGGACGTGCCCTTGCCGCCGTCGACGGAAACGAGTTGGACGACGAGCTCTTCTATTGCGGCGCACTGCTGCACGACCATGGCATCGTCGCCCCAACGCCGAACCGCGATTTCACGCTGGCCAGCGTCGAGCGCATGCGCACCTGCGCGCAGGCCGCACAGCTACCCGAAGACCGAAGGGAACTGCTTGCCGACGGCATCTGTGTGCACCTGACGCCGGGCGTCACGGTGGAGGCCGACGGCGCGCTGGGGTGCTACGTGCAGTGGGGCGCGATGGTCGATATCGCCGGCTTGCGGATCTGGGACATCACCCCAGGCAATGTCGAAGAGACGTTGCGCCGTTATCCCCGAGGTGATTTGAAAAGTCAACTCCTTGACATGGTGCGGGCCGAGGCCGCGGCGGTGCCGAAAGGGCGATTCAGCCTGTTGATGCGCTGCGGCTTTCCGCTGGCGGTGCGCATGGCCCCATTCGACTCGTGATCACTGTGGCCGAAGTGCTGACGACCAGTCCGGACTCCTAGCCACCTGCGATCAATATTCGTCCTCGAGTTCCCAACCGGAGGTGCCGTATTCGACCTCCAACGGCGTGCGGCCCGCACGTACGCAGGCCTGGCAAAACACCTGTCCCATGGCGTCGGGCGAGATCCGGGTACCGTCAGGCGTCCGCCAGGTCTGCAGGAACACGATGACGCGTTCGTCGTCAAAACGCGGATATATATGGGTGCTCAGCGCAGCCCAGAATGTCAGCGGCGAGTCCCGCCGCAAGATGAGCATGCCGGGCACGGTCTGGTGGCGGGGCGCACCCCATACCCAGCGATACATCCGAACGTAGCGATAGTGCTTCACGTCGAAGGGAATTCGACGGTCGTACCGAATCAGGGTGATGGTGCCGTCGGGATTCACCTCGCAGCGTTGCACCGCCAGCAGTTCCTTGACCTTGGCATGCAGATACGCCACCAAGAGCAACGACAACGGGATGAGAACGGCCTTCGAGAAGGCTTCAGCGTCCCCAGGATGACCGATCCTGAAGCCGGTCGCGGCCATCAGGATCAGCGGAAAGCCGAAGAACAACGTGATTGCCCACAGAATCCCCACGGCGTTCCTACGCGCCTTGTAGTGGAGGGGTCCCGCTACGCCGCGCGTCCGCCACATCTTGCGCCGACGCCACCTGGACCGACCCGCCTTCGTGTGGAGCCAGACGGTCCGCACCATCGCTGAACGATGGGCAGCGGGGTCCGCGTAAGGATCCGCATAATGCCTTTGGCTGAGGATGCGCAGCGCCTGCACCAGATAGTTGCCCTCAGACGTATGCAGGCACAACGCCTCATAAGCATCCCGGATCTCATCCGCCAGCTGATCGTCATTCAGATGGCCTAGGCCGCTAACCGCGGCGCGTCCTTGTTCGCGAGCTACCTGCGCATCAACGAGTGCAGCCAACCGTGCGCTCGTTTCGTCATACTGCAACATGCCCGACTTCCCGTTGCCGATGCGATCAAAGACGAGTCGACATTAGCCTCTCGGGCGTGGGTTCCGCGGGAAACCGAGTCGTAAACACTTCGGCGGCCGATGGGTGCCGGTTTCAGATCGAGGGATCTGTCGTTCGCGCAGTCGGCCCTCGGTCACCGAGGATGCATTCAATTGTGTTGTGCTCCAGCTATTACCAGGTCTGCTCGGCCGCCCGGACCAGCATGTGATTGATGGCGACCCTGCGGTCGCGGGTGACCATGTAGAGCACGGCATCGGCAATGTCTTCCGAGCGTAGCTTGGTCATGTCGGCCGTCTGCCGCTCGATGGCTTGCCGGGACGGCTCCGCCAAGTGATCGAAGATCTCGGTGTCCACCGTTCCCGGGCCGACGACCCCAACCCGGACCCGCTTGCCGAGGACCTCTTGTCGGATGGCCTCGCTGAACGCGTTCGCGCCAAATTTGGTCAAAGAGTAGACGGCCGTACCGGGCCGGGCAACCCAACCCGCGGTGGAGCTGATCATCACGAGATCGGCCACGCCTCGCGGCGAATCGGCTGCCGCGGCAACCAGGTGCGGAAGCGCGGCTCGTGTTACATAGAGAACGCCGTTCACGTTGACTGACACCAGTTCATCCCAGTCCTGAAGTGGTGCCTCGGTGGCCAATCCCATGCGCATCAAGCCCGCATTGTTCACCACAATGTCGAGGCGGCCTAGCTTTGCGACCGTGTGCTGGACAGCGGCGGACACCTCGTCGGCGTCTGTGACGTCGGCGGGCACGACAAGGGCTGTCCCACCCTCGGATTCGATGTGCGCCTGCAGATCCCGCAGCCGCTCCGCCCGGCGCGCAAGCAGTGCCACGGCGGCGCCGCTCGCGGCGAGTGCAGTGGCCGTCGCGGCTCCGATACCACTGCTGGCACCGGTCACCAGGGCCACGGTGTGTGCCAGGGGCGGCGTCATGCGCAGGCTCCGGTTCGCGAGCCGATCAAGATCAGGGCTTCTTGCGTCCCGACCGGCTAAGACGCCACTCCGGCGGAAAGTTCATGTCGTTGTCCTTCACCACGTTGTTGAGTCCCTTGCCGAAGGTGCCCTCGGTGAGGTCGACTTCGTCGGCCTGATCGTTGGCGATCAAAGGCAGCATTCCCTCGACCATGCCGGTGAGCAAGCTGCCGAAGTATTCACCCTTGTGCTGCTTGTACAGTTCGAGGAAGGTCTTCTGGACCGCAACCGTGTCCGTCGGACGTGAACGCGAACACGCCATCGCGTACTTCAGCGTCTCTTCTTCCAGCTTCTCCCGCGGCACGACGCTGTTGAGGAATCCGCATTCGTACATCTCTTTGGCGGTGAAAGGTCGCCCAGTGAACAGCATTTCGGAGAACTTGCGCAGGCCCATGGTCTCGGCCCACCACCACAGCCGCGGCCCCCATCCCACGTAGCGGAACGCCGGATGCCCGAACAGCGCGTCGTCGGAGGAGATCACCAGGTCGGCGTCGCCGGCCTGGTAGAAGTGCCAACCGTAGCAGTAGCCCTTGGCTTCGATGATGCTGATCTTCCGAAGCTCTTGCAGCGGACGGTTTCCCGCCCGTGCCTTGGCATAGAAGTCGGTGACGGTGGACAGGTAGCGGTACGAGCCACCAGGCGGGTACTTGACGTTGTCGTCGTTGATCGCCAGTTCGTGCAGCAACGGCATGCCGGGGTTCTCCAGCATCCCTCGCTGTTCGGGCAGGTCACCGCCGCTGCCGAAATCCTCGCCCTCACCGCGGATTACCACTACTTTGACGTCGTCGTCGACGTTGCACTTGTGGATCAGGTCGGCGTAGTTCTGCCGCATGCCCAGTGTCGTGGAGTTCTGCGCCTCGGGACGGTCGAAGGTGATGTAGGCGATCTTGTTCTTGACGTCCTTCTCGAACTTGATGTACTGCTCGGCTTCCTTCTTCAACTCTTCGTAGTCGTACTCAGGCATGCAATCTCTCCCACTTCTTCCGGGTAAGTCTTACTTCAGCAATGCACCCGCATCGACAGGCAGTGAAACACCTGTGATGTAACGAGATTCGTCAGATGCCAGGAACAGTACGGCGTTACTGATGTCGACCGCCTCGACCCACGGGATCGGCAACGTGTGTGTCATCTGGGAGAAGGGGGCGAAATCCTCGGGGCCTGGGTTTTCCAGGTCTGGTCGGAACAGCCGGAACGTCACTTCATTCATCGTCATGGGGGTGTTGACTTGGCTGGGATGAACGGAATTCACCCGAATCATGTGCTGGCCCAGTTCGACAGCAAAACTGCGCATGATGCCCAGCACGCCGTGTTTGGCCGCGATGTAGTGGCCGGTGAACGCCAACGCCTTGTGCGACCCGACGGACCCGGTGAGCACGATCGAACCACCACGACCACCGGCGATGATGTGTGGCACACCGGATTTCACCGTCTTCCAGACCCCGGAAAGGTTGACGTCGATCATGTCCTGCCAGACGTTTTCCGGGATCTTGTGCAGCTTGTTGCCGAAAGTGCCGATGCCCGCGTTGGCCACAATGATGTCGAGGCGACCGAGTTCCTCCACTCCGCCGTCCACTGCGGACTTCAGTGCGTCGAAGTCGCGCACGTCGACTTCCGCGGTCACGATGCGGCGGCCCACTCCCTTCACCAGATCGGCGGTCTCGGCGAGGTCGTCAGGGGTGGCGTGCGGATACGCCAAATTCTCGACGGGTCCGCAGATGTCGACCGCGATGATATCGGCGCCCTCCTGTGCCAGGCGCACCGCATGACTGCGGCCCTGACCACGCGCGGCACCGCTGATGAGCGCGACTTTGCCTTCGACGCGGCCCGCCATCAGGCCACCACCGTCGGCATGGATTCCCCACCGCGCACAGTCGATATAGCGCTTAGTTCGGCACTGGCCAGGGGGGTCTCCCACTCGGGGAACCGCTTGAGTATCTCTTGCAAGGCGATGCGTCCTTTCAGGCGAGCCGGTGTCGAGCCCAGACAAAGGTGGCGTCCGGCATTGAAGGTGAGTTGCGACCGTTCGGCGAACCGACCGACCGCGTAGGAGTCGTACTCGGGGCGGTAGTGCAGCGGCGCCTCGTCAGGCAGGCGCTTGAACATCGGGTACGGGTCGGCGATGAGGGCCACGTCGTACGGATCGAAATGGACCTGGCTGTCGGTGCCGTCACGAAATCCCTCCTGCTGTGCGCTCACTCTATTCTTGTAGAGAGTGGTCAGGCAATACCCGTGCGGCGCCGGCGTCGGTCAGCCTTCCGGCTTTCGAAGCCTTCAAAATGCCGCTGGCCAGCGCCGCCAGGATTGCGTCGAGTTGCTCCGGGCTGGTGATGATCCGATCGCCATGCGCGAACCGCAACAGCAGCCCGTTGATGAACGTCAGCGTGATGTTGCTCAGGTCTTCGACGACGGCCGGCGCCAGCTCATCGCCGCGCGGCATAAGCCGCACCAGGATGTCGCGATGGAGCTTGGTGAATGCGTCGGTGCTTTGCTGCAGAATCGCGGCCAACTCCGGATCCCGGGTGGCCTGCATCGTCAATTCGTATCGGGCCTTGGTGAGCGACAACTGTGGCTCCGTGCCGGATTGAATCACCATGACCGACAGCTGCGACGGCGACGACGGCTTGGTCCCGGCACCGTCGACGATGGATTGCAGATTCGCCAGATCGAGCTCGGCCAGCCGCTCCGCGACGCCGCGGAGCAATGCCGAGCGGGTGCGGAAATAAAACGACGTCGTACCGTCCGCGACACCGGTCTTGCGGTCGACCTTCAAATGGCTCAAGCCTTTTGCGCCATCAACCGCCAATAGCTGGATCGCCGCGTCGCACAGTTCGCGGCGGCGCTCGACGGGATTAGGCTTTCGCCGCTTCGGCGCGGCTGGAGCATGACGAGCCACGGAGGGTTACTCTACATTCGTAGTGTTCACCTGGCTACCGCCGTTCAAGTTCGTCCCGAAAGTCAGGGACCCAACCGCGCCAACCGTTCGTCGAGCGTGGCGTGCCAGTGCCCGACCGCGCTCTCGTGCCGTCCGAACTCTACGAATTCGTTTGCGCCGGCGTGCAAACCACGTTGCACGCCCTCCGACATCTCGTTGTCCTCCGCTACGCCGCGCGATGAAGCTCGCGGCGCCGGCCGGGTTGCCTGGCCCGGGATCACGGGACGCTCGCTCGGCGAGGTCGGACTTGGCCGTCGCGTGGCTGGTGAATCGCGTCTGGAAATTTCGCCAGCATGACGTTGGGGGAACAACTGATAAAGGAAAGTCACCCGCGCATCGATGGTCCGGTCCTACTCTGGTCAGTCACGAAGTCGTTCAATGTTGCGGTGCGGGTGGGTGATTCGGCTGTCCGGCGGCAATCATTTAGTGATATGTGCAGGATGGGCGAGAATGGACGAGTGCCCGCAATACCCGAGTCCCGGGTGAATGCACTGATCGGCGCTGTCCCCTCAGTGCGCGCTCCATGCTGGCTTCGACCGAATCAACGATGTGTTTCGACCTAGAGTCCGATGATGTCCACCACTAAACCAGTAAGCCGCAAAGCTTTTGCTCTGCTGCTCCTGGCCGCGCTGCATCTGCCGCTGGTTGCAGCGTGTGACGGCGACAAATCCGGCGGTGGTCCGCCGACCGACGCCAGTACGACGTCAGCCAAACCCGCCGCGAAGCACGGCCCGTCTTTCCCGGAATGCGGCGGGGTCACCGATGAGACCATCAGCAGATTGACCGGCATTTCCGGGGTGGTCGCTACGGCGCGCAACTCGGTGGGTTGTCAGTGGTTGGTCAACGGCAGCATCAGCGGGCCGTGGTTCTCGTTCAGCTGGTATCGCGGCAGCCCGATCGGACGCGAGCGAAAGAACGAAGAGCTGTCACGCAGCCACGTCGAGGACATCACCATCGACGGGCACCATGGCTTCATCGCGATCGCGCGTGATGCCAGACTCGGTGACCGGCTCTGCGACGTCGGAATCCAGTTCAACGACGACTTCTTCGAGTGGTCGGCGCAATTCATCAGGAAGCCGTTCCCCAACCCGTGCGACATCGTCACGGAGCTTGCCCGACAGACGATCGCGGCCGCCGAGTAACGCTTAGGCTCGCTTAGGGCCACTTAAGGCCACGGGGTGGCGTAATTGGTGTAGTTTCTGTCGAACGACGCGCAGAAGTCGCCGGACGTTCCGGCCAGCAGAACGTAATACGTTTCCGGACGGTGGTTTTCACCGGAGGTCGGATAGGTCCAACCGCTGGTGCACCTGCCGCCTACCATCGACCCTGGCCACGGCTTGATGCAAGCGGTTAGCGCCTCCATGTCCGGCGTCGCGCTCTGAGCGATGACAAGCACTGCGCCGCCCCACAATCCGTCGGCCCGCCGGTAGGCACGCGCTCCGAACGAGGTGTCTTTCTGACATCCCAGCGCGCGCCGCAGTGGTTCGAAGGTCGAAGAGAAGCGCGGATTGGACAACGAGGCCGAGTCCATGATGAACGAAGCGGCATCCGCGCCGTCGCCCTGTTGAACGTCGGGAAAGTGCATCAGTTGCTGCGAAATTCGTTGCTGCGCGGAATCATCTCCACCGCCGACGATCGGCCCACCGCCGGTCGACGCGATCGGGGGGAGCACAACGTTGGGGTCGGCCGCCGCTGGGGCTATGCCGGCCAAGGAGGCGGTCGTTGCCAGTAGCCACGCAGCAATACCCACGCCACTACTAGCCGCCATGGCCCGCATCATAATCGCTAAAGATCGTTGCCCGCGTAGGACTGGTTGAAGCTCTTATTGGCCAACGGAAAGTCGGGGACAATCGTGTCGGCCATCGCGACGGGCAGGGCGGGCCAGTTGAACCAGGAGGGGTCGACGATTTTGGCCCGGGTGATCCGATTACCGGCGTCGATCTCCACTCGGTGCACGATCGTTCCGCGCCAGCCCTCGACTATGCCGACGCCACTGCTGAGCGTATCGACCGACTCAACCATGGCGTCATATTCCGTTTGCCCGGTGTGTGATTGGACGATCGTCTGGATGAGGTTGGCGGACGCGGCGACCTCGTCGCGTCGCACGGTGTACCGGGCGAGGACATCGCCGTCGGACGAGCCGACCTCGGTGATGGGAAGATCGGTGGTGGGATGGTCGACTCGAGCGTCGGTGCGCAAGCCGCTGGCGCGGGCGACATATCCCAGGCAGCCGAGGGCGCACGCGTCATCGTGGTGCAAGACGGCGGTACCGGAAAACCGGTCGTAGACCACGCTGTTGGCCAGCGTCAGTGCGGCGACCTCGTCGATGTCGGCGGCGAGCGCACGCACTTCGCTGACGTCGGGGAGGCTTCGCAACACAACCCCACCCGGGCGGATGGCACCGCGCAGCAACCGGTGTCCGGTGACGGCGGCATTGAGCCGCAACAACTTCTCGCGGATTCGCTGGGCATGTGCGTTGGCGAGGGAGTAGCCGACATCGTTGGCGAGCGCACCCAGATCTGCCGCATGGTTATAGAGTCGTTCGAGCTCGATGACCAGTGCGCGCAGCCGGTGAACCTCGTCGGGCAGCTCGATCCTCACGGCGTCTTCGATTGCCAGGCTGTGGGCGAGGGCGTGGGCCGCGGACGTATCGCCACTGATGCGTTCGGCCAGATCGGTTGCCTGCGTTGCCGTTCTGCTGTGGAAAAGCCTTTCGATGCCACGGTGCACGTACCACAGTCGCGCCTTGAGTCGCAGCACGGTCTCACCGGCCACCGAGAAGCGGAAGTGACCGGGTTCGATCAGGCCGGCATGCACGGGGCCGACCGGGATCTCGTATACCCCGGGTCCTTCCACGGTCAAAAATGGAAAGGCTCCGGTAGCGCCGAATTCCGGTGTGGGGCCCGCATCGGTACGCATGGGATGCCAATCGGGCCAATGCGCGTGGCGAACCAACCGTCGGAGCTTTGGATGGCCGACCGGGCGAATTCCGAACAGGTCAGCCATCTCACGCTCGAACCGGCCGGCGGGAAATGATAGATAGGCCAGCGAACGTAGCGTCGGATCATCATGGGGCAGCAGGCATTCCAATTCGATTCGCCGATCGGGCCGACCCGCCAGGAACAGGTACACGACGCGCAGCCTGTCGCCGTCATCGTGTGCGGCGACCAGCGCTAGGCGGAAGGCATCAGCCAGGAGCCGCTCGGCCATCTCGACGAGCCCCTGCTGCGCCGACACGCGGTGTCTGATCCGCTGCCGGTTCATCGCACGGCCCCACTGCTAGCGGCAACGGTGAACAAGTCGGTGAGTGGGCCGGCCGTCACGCCGAGCGCTGCCGACGCGGCAACGCCGACGACCAGGGCCGTTGCAACCGTGACCGGCACACTGATCGACGGGGCACCCGCGGCCGGCGCGCCCAGCAGCATGCGTCCGGAATTGCGGGCCAAAGCGGTGAATGCGATCGCAACCAGCAGCATCGCCACGCCCAGCGCCCAGGCCAGCCCCGCATTCGCCAGTGAGCGCGCGATCGCCAACTCGCTGGCGAACATGGCGAATGGGGGCAGCCCGAGTAAGACGACCAGGCCCGCGGCGAACGACACGCTGATCAGTCGAGATCTTCGCGCGACGCCGTTGATGTCGGCGATGGCGGTGGAGTCGTGCGCGGACTGCAACTGACCGCCGGCCAGGAATAGCACGGTCTTGCCGATCCCGTGGGCGAGCACGTGCAGCAGCAGCGCGGCGATCGCCAGTCTGGTACCGGCAGCGGCGGCGATCGCGATCAGACCCATGTTCTCCATCGACGAGTAGGCCAGCATTCGCTTGACGTCCCCGGTAACGGTGAGCATCAGTGCCGCGATGAGCAGCGTCGCCAGCCCGACCACCAGCAACCCGGTGCGCAAGAAGGTGGGTCCGGTGGCCGCGTCGACGATGGGCCGCAACCGGATGAGCACCGAGAACGCCACCGCCAGCAGCACGCCGCTCATCAACGCGGATACCGGCGCGGGGGCTTGGCTGTGCGCGTCGGCCAGCCAAGTGTGGAACGGGAACAGCCCCGCCTTGGCGCCGTAGCCGATGAGGAGAAGACCGCCGGCCAACCGCGTGACGGCCGGGTCGAGGCTAGCGGCGTGTGCGGTTAGGACGTCGAGGTTTAGCGCGTGCGCAGCGGGCGCGTCGGCGCATCGGGCGGCGAAATACAGCAGCACGGTGCCCAGGAACGCGACGGCGATGCCGACCGAGCAGATCACCACATATTTCCAGGTGGCCTCCAGCGCGGTGCGGGTGCGGCGATGGCCTACCAGGAACGCGGTAATCACCGTGGTGGCCTCGATCGCCACCCAAATCACGCCAATATTGTTGGCGCACACCGCGATGACCATCGCCGCCAAGAACGCCGGCGTCAGGACGCCATACAGGTGGGCATCACGCGGTTCGGCGTGGCCGTGCGCGAGTTCGTCGTCGATGTACCCGATGCTTGCCCAGGTGGCCAGCGTGCCAACGATTCCGATGACGATGAGCATGATCACCGTGAGCGCGTCGGCGCGCAGCAGTCCACCGAGCGCGAACTGGATCCCAGACCCAACCTGAAATCCAAGCCCCGCAGCGCACGCCAGCACGGTCGCCGCAGACAGCACGGTCAAAATTGCGGTCGTGCGCCGCCATCCGGCGACGAATGTGGCAACGGACGCTGCGACGGGAGCGAGGATCGCGACGAGTAGAAGAACGGTCATCAGTCCCGCAATTCATGCAACTTGTCCAGGTCGGCATCGCCGAAGGTGCGGCGCAACCGGCCGGTAAGGACACCGATCACGATGATGGCGAACAACACATCCAACGAAGCACCGAGTTCGACGATCATCGGCACCCCGGCGGTCAGCAGGAATGCCGTTGCCGCAATCCCGTTGTCCAGCAGCAGGAAACCGGCAGCCTGCGAAACCGCGTGGCGTCGCGTGGTCAACACGAACAGCGCGATCAGCACCACCGCAAAGGCGGCAGGCACCGCATTTATGGTGACGCCGGGATGCAGATTGACGATCGGCCGAGTGATCGCGAAAGCGGCCACGGTCAGACCGCCGGCTATCAGCAGCGAGCTGGTGGTATTTACCAGCGGCGTCGCCTCCCGGTACGCGACAGGTTCGGCCCCCACCGCGCGCGACAACAGAGCCGGCAATACCGCCACCCGTAGCACGAACACAGCGACGCCCACCGCCAAGAGCGCACGATCGTGATCGTGGATGCCGCGCAGCAACGGGATCGCCGCGACGGCCGCACCCTGCCACGCCAGCAGTCGCACGATCGCGCGCAGATCGCGTCGCCAGACGATCATTGCCGACGCAAGCACGAGGCCTCCGGCGGCAAAGTCAAGCAGGATCGAGAAGTTGGCGTCGGTCATTGGTGGGCCTCAGGTCTGAACGGTGAAGAAGTTGGCGGCTGTCACCGCGAGCAACGACAACAGAAACGACCCGGCTAGCAGTTCGGGCACCCTGAACAAACGCAGCTTGGCGACGAACACCTCGAACGTCGCGAGCAGGACCGCGAGAATCGCCACCTTGGTTACCACCGCCGCCAGACCGATCAGCACTTCCAGTGCGGTGGGGTGGGAACCGGCAATCCCCCACGGCAAGAACAGATTCGCCAACAACGCCAGCAGGACGGTGAGCCGCATGCCGGCAGCCCACTCCACGAGAGCGAGCCGCGGTCCGGCATATTCGAGGACCATCGCTTCGTGCACCATGGTCAGTTCCAGGTGGGTCGCCGGATTGTCCACGGGCAGCCGGCCGGTTTCGGCAACGATGACGATGACCAAAGCCCCGAATGCGAGGACACCGGCCAGCGACACGACGTGGCCCGGGTGCTCGATCGTACTTTCTACCAGGGCACCGAGATTGGCCGATCCCGCCGGGATGGACAGCGCGAACACCGCGAGCAGGATCGTCGGCTCCACGAGTGCGGCGATAGTGATCTCCCGGCTCGCACCCATGCCGCCGAACGAGGTGCCGGTATCGATTCCGGCCAGCGTCAGTGCGACGGTTCCCAGGAACAACAGCCCGACCACTGCGAACAGGTCGGCGCTGGCGTCCAAGGGCGACCCGGTGGCGACGAGCGGTGCGATCGCGGCGATCAGCAACGTAGTCCCGGCCACGATCGCCGGCGCGGCGGCAAAGATTATCGTCGTTCCGGCCGGCGTGATCTGTTGTTTGCCAAGCTGTTTGACCAGATCGCGCCATGGCTGTAGCAGACCGCCGCCGGCTCGGCCCTCCCAGCGGGCCCGGACCTGACGCGTGGCGCCAACAACGAGCGGTGCCCCGATCACGACCGCACCGATCTGGGCCGCTCCCGCGACGTAAGACATCACGTTCATCGGGACACCACCAGGATGATCAACACGCCCAATGCGCCGTAGGCCAAGTAGGCATGCACGCTGCCGGTGTGAGCGCGACGCATCAGCCCGGCCACGGCGACCACCCACCGTGCCACCGGCGCATAGAGGCGTTGTTCGATCGCGTCATTGACCGTCGATCGGTAGGTGATCTTGTAGGCAAAATAGCGCGACTCGGCCGAGTGGGTGACTTCGATGTCGGTGTCCGGGCGCAACACATCGTCGAACACACGCTGCAGCGGTTCGGCGAACGAGGTTGCCGTGTATTGCATGCGTGGGGTGAGTTCATCTGCGCCGCAGGCCCATAACGGCAATCTGACCGGCGCGGGGCGCCGGCGGGAGCGCCACCTGGCGAGACCGGCGGCCACCACCGCCGCGCCAACGACACCGGCGCAGATCACGGCTGGCGCCACCGACCCGGACAATCCCGGAAGGCGCACCACCGCACCGAAATCGGTGAACTCCATGGCTCTCGCGATGGGCAACATTGCCAGGACCCGCCGCATGATCGGCGCAACTATCAGCGGCGCCGCCGCCAACACCAGACATGCGGCAGCCACGATGGTCATGCCCGCTCGCATGCTGGCCGGCGCCTCGCGCGCGTCGTCGGCCTGGCTGGACCGCGGGCGGGCGAGAAACCCAATCCCGAACGCTTTGACCATCGCCGCCACACTCAGCCCCGTCGCAAGCGCGACCACCCCGACCGCCAGCGGCGTCGTCAGCGCCACCATCGGGTCCTGCCCGGGTGCGGCATGGATCAGCGCCTGGATCAGCAACCACTCGCTGACGAAGCCGGCGCCCAACGGCAGCCCGCACGCGCCGAGCGCAGCCACGCCGAAAAAGACGGTGGTCGCGGGCATCCGGCGAGCCAGCCCGCCGAGCAGATCGAGGTCCCGCACCCCGGTCGCGGCGAGCACCGACCCGGCCGCCAGGAATCCGAGGCTCTTGAACGCCGCGTGCGCCATCAAGTGCAGCACCGCCGCTGCGGTGGCGACCAGTGCGGGTGCGACGACCCCGACGTTCGCGAAAAGCATTGCCGCACCGAGCGCCATCGTGATCAGGCCCATGTTCTCGGTCGTCGAGTAGGCCAGTAGGCGCTTGAGGTCGGTGGCGACCGAGGCCTGCAGCACTCCGTACAAGGCGGACGCGCCACCGACGGCCAGCAGGGTGAGCCCCCACCAGCGGGGCCCCGGCCCGAGCAGCTGCACATCGACGCGGACGATGCCGTAGATGCCAAGGTTGACCATCGCCGCGCTCATCAACGCCGATACCGGACTAGGGGCTTCCGGATGAGCGCGTGGCAGCCAGGCGTGCAACGGCACCAGGCCGGCCTTTGATCCGAAACCGATCAGGGTCAGCACAAACACGACGGCGCGGGTCCCAGCCGAGACGCTGCCGAGGTCCCCGAAGTCCCCAAAACGGTCCACTCCGCCAGCGGCGGCCAACACCATCAGCCCGACCAAAATCGAAACGAAACCCAGCTGGGTCATCACGGCGTACAGCAGGCCGGCCGAGCGCACCTGTGGGCGCGTGTGCTCGGACAACACCAGGATCAGCGACGAGATCGCCATCAGCTCCCACGCGAGCAGGAAGGTCGTCACCGAGCCCCCGGCCGGCACCAGCAGCATCGCGGCTACGAACAACGGAAGGACCCCCAGCGGGACCCGGCCCAAGTGTTCACGGCGCGCGTACCCGACCAGGTAGCAGCCGACCGGAACCGCCACCGCACCGGTGATGGTCATGAAGAACCCGCCCAGCGGATCGAGTTCGATCTGCAGTCCTGACAGCGGAAGCAGCCAACCCACGTGCACCGCACGGGGTGACCCGAACACGCCCAGCAGACCCAATCCGACCCCGACGGCACCCACTACCGATGTGGCGATGCCACTGATGACCGGACCGAAGTTGCTGCCGGACGACAAGTTCGACGGTGCTGCGCCGGTGGCCACCGGTGTGGTGGTCGTCATCGTCCGGTCACCGAGCGCAGCGCCGCCACGATTTCAGCGGGTGTCGGGGGGCACCCTGGGATCTCGACGTCGACGGGCACCACCTCGCCAACCGCTCCGACGACGCCGTACGCGTCCGCGAAGACCCCTCGGTTCAGCGCGCAATCGCCGCACGCGATCACCACCCGCGGACGCGGCGTCGCCTCGACAGTGTTCCGCAGCGGGCCGGCCATGTTGTGTGTCACCACCCCGGTCACCAGCAGCGCATCGCTGTGCCGCGGCGAGGCGACCAGCCGCGCACCGAACCGCTCAGCGTCGTACACCGGTCCGAACGCGCCCGAGATCTCCACCTCGCACCCGTTGCAGGAACCCGCGTCAACGTGCCGGATCTGCAGCGAACCCCGCAGCCCGGTCGGCCGTTCTGCTACCGGAGTGGGGGCGCTGCCGGCCGGTTCGACGACCCGCCCAACGCGGAAGATCTTCCTGAGCCAGCCCATGGCGTTGCTACTTCGCGCCGCTGGCGCGCAGGTCGTCCAGCACCGCAACTCGATCGCTGAGCACCCGCGCCAAGACCGTGCGCGCCACTGCCAGCAGTTCGGCGATATCCGGTGACGCGATCGAATAGATGACCGAATTGCCGTCGCGTCGCGCGACGACGACACCCGCCCGGCGCAGGACGCCCAGCTGTTGGGACAGGTTCGATGATTCGAGCCCGATGTCAGACGTCAGCAGCTCGGCGACCGAGCGATCCCGATCGACCAGCAGCTCCAAGATCCGGATTCGCGCCGGGTGTCCCAGCGTCTTGAAGAACTCGGCCTTCAGCTTGTACAGCGGCGCTGAATCCAATCCCATCTCCTGAAGACTTCACTAGTTCATGATTCGAACAATTGAAGAATTTATCAGATAGTAAGGCGCGGTGCGACCCGCCGGCGGTTGAGGGGCTCGCGACCAGACCCACTTCACCGAGCCTGAAACCCTGCAGGAAAAGATCGAGAAGGGACCTGCAGGGTTTCAGGCTCGCACCTAACGGCGACCACGCATCACGACAACCAACCCACCCACATCACGAGCCTGAAGACTTGCAGGAAAAGATCGAGAAGGGACCTGCAGGGTTTCAGGCTCGCGCCTAACGGCGACCACGCATCACGACAACCAACCCACCCACATCACGAGCCTGAAGACTTGCAGGAAAAGATCGAGAAGGGACCTGCAGGGTTTCAGGCTCAGCGACGGGAAAGCGTCTAGGCCAGCACCCGACGACGGGCGCAGCCCGACTACCTCACCAAGTCCGACTACAGCTGCCCACTACCCGTTCAGCATGCCGTCGATGATGCGACGCAGGACTTGTCTGGTCTCCTTGCGGGCGCGCTTGGGATCCTCGGCGGTAGCGATGTACATCGCCGCCTCGTCGAGCGCTCCGATCAGCACCTGGGCCAGCGGGCGCACGGGTTGGCGAGCCAATTGGCCCGCCTTGATCGCCTCGCTGATCAACTGTTCGGTCATGCCAAGGCTGTAACGCTGGGCGACGTCCCGGAATGCAGCCCACCCGAGCACCGCAGGCGCGTCCAACAAGATCAGCTGGCGGACCTCCGGATCACCAGAGACCTCCAGCCACGCGTCGACCGCCGCGCGGATCGCGTCCGCAGGAGTCGTCGCACCCGACTCGGCCACCAAGACGGCCATCCGGCCCATGACATCCTGCTCGACGGTCTCGACGACGTCTCCGAATAGCGCTGCCTTGTCGGCGAATTGGTGATACATCGCGCCCCTGGTGACACCCGCCTCCTTGGCGATCTCCGGTGTTCCCACATCGGCATATCCGCGCTGGCCCCACAGCGTCCGGGCAGCCGTTATCAACGCCTCGCGCGTCGCCGCCGAGCGCTCCTCCTGAGTACGCCTCTTGATTTCCATACACCCTGTTGGTAAGTTACCGGCAGATTGTTTGTAACTTTATCTCGTGGGAGTCCTCATGTCGACGATCGACATTAATGCCGGAACCATCCATTACGAAGCAACCGGTCCCGAAGCCGGCCGACCCGTCGTGTTCGTGCACGGATACCTGATGGGAGGCCAACTGTGGCGCCCGGTCAGCGAGCGCCTGGCCGACCGCGGTCTACGGTGCATCGCGCCCACCTGGCCGCTCGGCGCGCATCCGGAGCCGCTACGCCCCGGTGCCGATCGCAGTATCACCGGCGTGGCCGACATGGTCGCCGACGTCCTGGCCGCCCTTGAACTCGAGGACGTGGTGCTGGTCGGCAACGACACCGGCGGAGTGGTAACGCAACTCGTCGCGGTGCACCATCCCGAACGCATCGGGGCGCTCGTCCTGACGAGTTGCGATGCGTTCGAACACTTTCCTCCGCCGATCCTCAAACCCGTACTGGCCGCGGCGAAGTCGAAAACGCTGTTTCGGGCCACCACCCAGCTGATGCGGACTCCGACCGCCCGCCGCCGTGGGTACGGCGGTCTGGCCTACGCCAACCTTGACGACTTGGCCCGGGCCTGGGTTGCCCCGGTGCTGTCCAATCCGGCGATCGCCGAAGACTTGCGCCAGTTCACGCTCTCAATGCGGACCGAAGTCACAACAGAGGTCGCGACGCGCCTGTCCGAGTTTGACAAGCCCGCCCTCGTCGCATGGTCGGCGAACGACCTGTTCTTCGAGCAAGGCGACGGCGTACGCCTGGCCGAGACCATCCCCAACGCCCGCCTCGAGATCATCGAGAAGTCTCGAACGTTCTCGATGATCGACCAACCGGACCGGCTTGCCGACTTATTGTCATCGCTAGCCGTCCGCATCTGAGGCCCCCACGGCGAGCACGACTGCGCGACACGAATGACAAGGTAATTGTCAATAGGGGTGTCTGCTGTCATCCTGTGGCCATGTCGTTGCGGCGCATCCGATTGGTGAACGTGTGCCTGCTGGCGGCAGTAATCGTCTTTGCCAACAGTCTTGTCGGCGGTGCACGAGCGTCGGCGTGGCCGGAATTTCCCATCCCACAGGGCAGATCGATCCAAATCCTCAAGTCCGGTGGACTGTTTCGGGTCTACCGGGTGTACCGGCCGCGCGGACTGGCCGGCGCCGCGCCATTGGTTGTGATGCTGCACGGCGGTTTTGGCAACGGCGCACAGGCGCAGCGCGACTATCACTGGAACGCCACAGCCGACGCCGCCGGCTTCGTGGTGGCCTACCCCGACGGCGTGTTGCGCGCCTGGAATGCCGGGACATGTTGCGGCACGCCGGAAAACTTCAACGTCAACGATGTCGCATTCCTCACCAACCTGGTCGCCACCATCATCCGCCGGACACCAATCGACCCGACCCGGGTCTACGTCACCGGTATGTCCAACGGCGCGATGATGGCACTTCGACTGGGTTGTCAGACGACCACATTCGCCGCGGTCGCCGCCGTCGCGGGCACCCTGCTGACCGACTGTTCGGGCGCTCATCCGACATCGGTGCTACAGATCCACGGCACCGCCGACGCCCAGGTCCCGTACAACGGCGGACCCGGAGCGGCCCGTCAACTGAACGGTCTGCCACGTGTCGACGGGCCTGCTATACCGTCGGTCAACGCGCTGTGGCGTTCCGTCGACGGTTGCGGGGCACCGACTACCGACACCTCCGGCGTCCTGACGGTCGAGACCGCCGTCTGTCCCGACGACCGCCACGTGCAACTGATCTCGGTAGCCGGAGCCGGACACCAATGGCCAGGCGGACAAGCCAAGCCCTTGCTGGAGCGTCTCATCGGCCTGTCGCCGCCTTCGACCGCACTCGACGCCACCGACACCATTTGGGAGTTCTTCGCCCAGCATCACCTCTGAGGGTTGGCGCAACTCGCGGTACCGTTCCGGACATGACACCACCGCTGGAAGGTCGACGAATCCTGATCACCGGAGCCGCAACCGGCATCGGTGCGGCCGCCGTCGGCGTCCTCGCGCAGGCGGGGGCCGACATAGTCGCCACCTACCACCGGACACCACCGCCGGACGGACTTGCGGCGACGTGGTTGCAGTGTGACGTTCGCGATGCCGCCGCGGTCTCAGCAACGGTGCAGCGTGCGGTCGAAGGCCTCGGTGGACTCGACGTCCTGGTGAACGCTGCCGGGTTGTGGCAACCCGGGATACCGGGCCATATTGGCGTGGACGAGATCTCATTCCTGTTGGACACCAACGTGAAGGCGACCATCCTGACCAATCAGGCCGCCTACGCCGCCATGAAAGGAACCGGCGCCGGCGGTCGGATCATCAACTTCGGATCATCCGAAGCGGTTATGGGCAGCCCCATTTCGGCCGTGTACGCCGCAACCAAAGGAGCGGTGCAAGCGTGGACACGCTCGGCAGCCCGCGCCTGGGCCGCCGAAAAGATCACCGTCAATGCCCTGGCGCCCGCGGTACAGACGCCTGGTGCCGACCGGCTACGAGAGTTCCTCGGCCCTGCCGCCGGACCCCTCATCGACCAACAGCTCCAGACGATGATCCCGTTGGGCGGGGCGCTCGGCGACCCCGCCCGCGACCTCGGACCGGTGTTGGTGTTCTTGGCCAGTGCCGGTTCGGGTTTCATCACCGGACAGCTGATCGCCGTGGACGGCGGCCTGACCATGCTGGGCGGGTAGGAACGGAACCACGTCGGCCATGCGCAATTTGGGTATCGAGTTCATCAGCGTCTTCGGACTGCCGCCGGTCGAATTCGTACACCTGGCCGCCGATCTCGGCTGCCGTCACATCTCCACCGCACTGATCAGTGTCAGGCTGGAATCACTTGGCTATCCGTCCTTTTCACTGCGTGATGACGCCGGGCTGCGCGCCGAGCTGCGCGCCGCGCTGGACGACCGTGGCATCACTATCTCCCTGGCGGAAGGCATGGTCATCCTGCCCAACGCTGACGTCTCCGACCTGGCGGCCGATCTCGACATCGTCGCCGAACTCGGGGCCGCCCAGATCAATACCCTCAGTTTCGACAAGGACCGCGCCCGCACATTCGACCAACTTGCGACATTGACACAGCTGGCCGCCGAGCGCGGCATGGGGACGACGGTCGAGATGTCACCGCGAATGACGTTCGGTGATCCTGCCACGGTTGCGGCTGCCATCGAACACGTCGGCGGGTCCGGCCTGCGCTTGACGGTGGACACCATGCATTGGGTGCGTTCGGGGTACGGCCCCAAAGAGTTACGCGAATTTGGGCCGGAGAAAATCGGCTACGTGCAACTCAGCGACACCACGCTGCGCCCGCGGCTGGCGTCGTATCTGGAGGAAGCCATGTACGAGCGGCTAGCTCCTGGCGACGGGGAACTTCCGCTGGCCGAACTCCTTGACGTGGTACCGGCCGACGTCGTCGTCGGGCTGGAGGTCCCGATGCGAACACTGGCGGAATCGGGTGTGGGTCCGATGGAGCGGCTTCGCCCCTGTGTGGATGCCGCGCGTGAACTACTCACTCGCTGAGGTAAAATACGGCAAGGCGACGTCGGCGACGCGATGGAACTGCACCCGCACGCGCAGGCCGATCGCCAAGTCGTGCGGCGCGATTCCGACGATGTTGGTCAGCATCTGGTAGCCCTCATCCAGTGTCACGATGGCCGGGGCGTACGGCGGTTGGAACTGTGCGGTGACCGGTCGGTGGACCAACGTCCAGCTGTAAATCTCGCCAACCCCGCGGCTCGCAGTCCATCGCAACTCACCCGAAAGGCATTCGCGGCAGTGTTCGGTCGGCGGGAAGTTGGCCAGATCGCAAGCCGCGCAACGCTGATAGCGCAATTCCCCCGACTCGCACCCAGCCCAGAACGGGCGGCTGACCTCGCTGCTGGTATGTGGTACGGGCCCGGTCTGCGGCCGCAGCGGCTCCGACGTCATCGCGGGTCCTTTCCCAGGATGAGGACGGTGGTGAAAAGTGCCCCCGCTCCGCCGTTGCTGCACAACGCAATGCGCGCGTTCGGCACCTGCAGCGGACCCGCTTCTCCGCGTAATTGCTGGACCGCTCGTATCGCACGCTGCATCATCTGCGGGTTGGCACCGGCGTGGCTGAAGGACATGGTGCCTCCGTCCGTGGTGACCGGATGGCTGCCGTTGATGGCGATGTAGCCGTCGGCGACGAACGGCCCGCCTTCCCCGTCGCCGCAGAATCTGAATGCCTCGAGTTGGCGGATGATCTCGAACGAGAACGGATCGTAGAGCTCCAGCACGTCCACGTCGTCACGCCGAAGTCCGGCGTGACTGAACGCGCGGTCCGCCGCGCGCCTGCCGACCACGCCATTGGGGTGATCACCGCGGCGGCCGACGAGGTCCCACGCGGGCGGGTGCTGATACGAAGGTCCGTGGAAGTCTGCGCCGCTACCCAGCATGTAAACAGCTCGTGCGAGATTGACCTTGTCTGCCACCTTGTCCAGGTTCGCCACGACCAAGGCACAGCCGCCTTCTGAGGTGGTGGCGCAATCGAGGAGATGAAACGGGTCGGCAACCGGCCGTGACGCGGTGATGTCCTCCGGTGTGAACGGTCCGCGTTGGTGATACACGGCTTCGGGATTCTGCGATCCGTTGTTCCGAATGGTTGCCGCGACCACGGAAAGCTGTTCTCGGGTCGTGCCATAGACGTGCATGTGGCGTCGCGCGATGAGGGCGAACTCCGCGGTGGTGAACATCCCCCACGGCGCCACGAACTCGTTCTCGGGTCGGGTCCACGGCGCCGTTGCCTCGTGGTCGCGGTACTCACCCGCCTGAGCGGCCACCAGCACCACCACGTCGGCCATCCCGTGCTCGATCGCCAGGACCGCTTCGGTCACCATGCCGACTCCGAAACCCTGTCCCAGCCACGCAGGTCCGACGCGCAGGTCATACATCAGCGCGGTGGAACTGGCGCCCGCGCTGATTCCGTCGACGTCGTCGAGGCTCAGGCCCGCGTCTTCGAGGGCCCCACGGACGGCTTTCAGCGCCAGACTGCGCGAGGTCTCTCCGTCCAGGCGGCGCGCTTGTCGCGTGTTGTGCACCCCGACAATCGCTGCGGTCACCTGAGTCACGCGACCGTGATCGCGGCCAGGCCCTGGCGCACCCGGTCGGGCAGCGATCCCCCGTCACTCAGCCAGTCATCCAACGCGATGCGCACTGTAGCCATGGCCAGGGCGCCGATCAGGCGTGGCCGGGGGTCTTGGGGGGACAGTGCCGGGATCCGCGGTGCAATGAGTTCGGCGATCGCCGCTTCGTAGCGGACGTAGATGCGCAGCGTCCACGCATCCAGTGTTTCCGAAGACCTTGTGAGCGTTGCTAATTCACGTACCTGCTGCTCGATCTCGTCGAATCGGAGGGCAAGTTGCGCGAAGGCGCCCGCGACCGCGTCGACCGCGCTGAGCTCAGCCGGCTGGGCAGCCAGGGCCGCGGTGATCTGGTTCAACCACCGGACATTCATGCCCTCGGCTACCGCATCTTCCTTGGAGTTGAAATATCGGAAGAAGGTGGCCCGGCCGATGTCGGCGCTGTCGGCGATACGTTCCACCGTGGCCCCGGCCAACCCGACATTGGCCGTCAGCTCTGCCGCGGCCGCCGCGATGCGCTGACGCGTCGCGGCGCGCCGGCGTTCGGCGAGCGAGCCACCCACCGCCGCCCTGCGCATTCCTTGACGGTATTCGCGCGAAGCGCTTCCATGCGACTGAGACATAGTCTAAGTATGAGACTATGACTCAACACGCTGCGGCGGAATCGTCCGATGGTGCCGCTAAGTCACTCGCCGCGTGGCAGTTCTTCCAGCAGATGCTGGATAACGTCACCAAGATCGTCACCGAGGACGCCGAGTCCGAACGCGAGCTCATCGAAGGCCTGCGCGTGATCGCTCGGGTGTCGTCACTGTGCTCGCAGATGTCCGTCGAGTCCGACCTCGGTCAGCCCGTGTTCTTCGATATGTGCTCGCCCAACCGCATGGTCGGTGGGCCCAATCCCGACGGAAACTACTACCTGGCGATGATTCGCGGCGACCGGCGCTACCGGATCACCGGTACCCGGGGTACCAGTGCCTACCTCGGGCTGCAGATCCTGGCCGGTACCGGACTCACGCCGCGGCGGATGGCCGGCTACGTCAGTGACGGCGACTTGGCTTTGAACTCAGGCGAATTCACGCTGGTGCTCGCGGCCCAGGAACCCGTCGATCTGGCGGGCGCGCAATGGCTTCAGATCCCCGAGGACGCGTCGGCGGTGGTCGTCCGGGAGTACATCGCCGATCGCGCCACCGAAGAGCTGGCCACCTTACGCATCGAAGCACTCGACCCGGAGCCGGTAAGCGCGCTGACCGACGCCGACCTCGCCGACCAGTTCACCGCGATGGCGTGGTCACTCATGAAGCTCACCACTCTGCACCGCACCATCAAGCCCGAACTGCTGCAAAACCCCAACACACTCTTGACCGCCGAGGCTGCCGATTTGGGCGCGGCCGACACCACCCCCGACAACCTCTACATGATCGGAACATTCCGGCTCGAGCCCGGCCAGGCGCTGGTGCTCGACATAGCGCCCCCGGACACGCGCTACTGGAACGTCACCCTGGAAAGCATTTGGCACGAGTGCCTAGAGCCACAGCGCCGGCACAGCTCGGTGACCAACCGCGGGGTCCAGTTGGACGACGACGGGCGGGTGCGCATTGCGATCTCCGCCGAGGACTACGGCTTGGGCCATTGGCTCGACACAGGCGGGCGGCACCGGGGTTTTGTGGTGCTGCGCTGGTTGGACAATCCCAGCCCGCCCGACGTCACGGTGTCGGTGCGTCAGGGCGAGGACGACCGCAAGGAGGCGGAATGACCACGGCGTTGCAGGATCGGTTCGCTCCGGAACGACTCATCGCCACCGCGTGCGAGGAAGCGGGCAGCGACGACTTCGGCGAGGACGGCTGGCAGCCCGCGCTGGAACGGTTGGCCGTCGGCCTTGTCAACGAGGCACGTCTATCGGTGATCGGCGTTGAAATCGCCCACCTCGATCTCATGCGCGCCCTCAAGAACCGACTGGACATCGTCGCGTGGCGCAAACAAAACCCCGAGGTCGCCGCGGGAACAATCGATCAACCCATTTTCATCGTCGGCCAACCCCGAACCGGGACCACCATCCTCTACGACCTCCTCGCCCAGGATCCCGACCTTCGCGCGCCGCTGACGTGGGAAGTTGACAACCCTTGTCCGGTGCCCCGCCCTGAGACCTACCACGACGATCCACGGATCGCCCAGACGCAGGCCAGCATTGAAATGTCTGAACAGATCATCCCCGGGTTCCTGAAGTTTCATCCCATGGGCGCTCTGGTCGGACAGGAATGCGTGCGCATCACCGCCGGCGAGTTCACCAGCATGATCTTTTCGGTGCAGTACCGCCTGCCCAGCTACTACCGCTGGCTGCTGTACGAGGCCGACCACGCCGCCGCGTACCGGTACCATCGAGTCTTTTTGCAGCACTTGCAATCTGGAGTGCCGGGCCAGTGGCTGCTGAAGTCGCCGGCACACCTCTGGCAGTTGGATGCCCTGCTCGCCGAGTACCCCGACGCGTTGATCGTGCAGACGCACCGCGACCCGCTCAACGTCATCTCGTCGATCGCCGCATTGACCCACCACCTGCGGCGCATGGCCAGCGACGAATCGAACATCGGCGAGTGCGCGGCGCAGTCCTACGAAGAGATAACCGTCGGTCTCGACCGCGAAATGGCACTGCGCGACAGCGGCGTTATTCCTCCCGGCCGCGTGATCGACGTGCTTTTCTCCGATTTCATGAAAGACCCTTGGACGACGATCCGCGGCATTTATCAGAGGTTGGGCCGCGAATTGAGGCCGGAGGCAGAACAGCGGATGCGTGAATTTCTCGCCGCCCATCCGGGTGACGGCGGACGCGGTCGGTACACCTGGGCGGACACCGGTTTGGACGCCGGGGAGGTGCGCGAGCGGGTTCGGCCATACCAAAACCGCTACGGCGTACCGACCGAGCAACTGCGTTAACCTGCGGGACTCGCCCGCTACTTCCCGAGAAATACCCCTTAGAGGGCCTAAAATCGCCCACTGTGATGACCTTCTGGGGCCATGAAGGCAAACTCGCACACCCGCTCCGCACGGTGGCTCAGATTCTTGGCCGTGCGAACCGTAAAGGACACGCGCGAAGGCTGAGCCGACGCTTTGCGCGAGTCGGCGTCGACATTCCGCCCGGGCGACTTCGGGAGATGCTGGACGGAATGCCGGTCTCCGAAGACGAGATGACTGATGTCAAATTCGCGTTGATAGCCATGCGATTGAATCGCGAGAAGCGCATCGCGAAATTGGCTCGCATACAGCGTCGGTACGGACACGCAATACTTTGATTTATTCGCAAGTCGAGTAGAACTACGCAAGCCGGCGGCGTCCCGCGCAGCCATGCTTCTTTGAATGACCTCTCTGATGGGCTTGCCCGGCCCAACCGAACTAGCTGCACGCACCCCCGCTGACCGCGATCGAGCCATCGACGTCATCCGGATCACCGCCCTGGTCGGGGTGGTCCTCGGACATACCGTGATGGCGATCAGCGTCATCCGCGACAGCGTGCTGATTTGGGACAACCTGCTGACAACTTCCACGGTGTTCCAGGCGCTGACGTGGATCTTTCAGATCATGCCGCTGTTCTTCTTCGCCGGCGTAGCTGCGTGCATAACGTCCTGGCATCCCGGAACCAACTGGGGTGGCTGGCTGATGAAGCGCTGCTCGAGGCTGTTCCGTCCGGTGTTCTATTACCTCGCATTCTGGGCCGTCGCGCTCACCGCCCTGTACGGCCTCCTGCCTGAGCATGTCTACGAGCCTGTTGCCGGGATCAGCATCCAGCTGCTGTGGTTCCTCGGTGCCTATGTGCTGGTTCTGGCCGCCGTCCCCGCATTGAGCCGGATCACCTCGCCGACGCGGCTCGCCGCGGGAGTGGTGGTTGTCTACGCATTGGTGGCCCTGGTCGACGCGGTTCGACTGCACTGGCCGGCCATGGCGCCGCTCGGGTATCTCAACATGGCGGCGTGGCTCATCCCAGGCATGTTCGGTGTGGCCTACCGACGCGGATTGCTCAGTGGGCGTGCGGCATTGAGCACGGCGGCGGCACTGTTTACCGTCGACATTGCACTCATTCACTGCGGCCCTTACGAACTGAGCCTGGTGGGAATCGAGGGACAACGGCTGACCAACATGAGCCCACCGTCCCTGCTATTGGCGGGCCACGCAATCGTCCTGAGCACGTTGGCGATTGCGGCCGCGCCGGCGATCAATCGATGGGCACAGCGACCGCGGGTGTGGTGGTGGACCGCGCTGGGCAACTCCGGCGCGATGACGTTGTACCTGTGGCACATGCCGGTGCTGTTGGGCGTTCACCTGATCTTCGACGGCCTCGGGCATCCCCGCTTCCCCGGTCAGCCGGATTTCGTCGCAATCGGCGTCGTTCAGATTGCCATCATGGTCGCCATCATGGCCGTGTTGTTTGCGGTACTACGGCCACTGGAGAACAACCCCCTGCCGGGTTGGGACGGCGCCCCCGCTGTCACGTCGGTGTGGCGAGGCGCTGCAGTCGGCCTGCTGCTGTGCGTGGCGGGCGCCGCCATCCTGGCCTCGGTGAAGTGGGGCCTGAAGGACGACGGACTCGTCTGTGTAGCGGTGATGCTCGCTGCGTTGGTGTCCGCCCGGGCGCTGACCGCGGTGCGGTCATCCGCCGTGCGGTAGTCAGCGTCAGTCAAGCGTGTCCTCGCGCGCGGCCAGCAGCATCTGCAGCGACTTACGCAAATCACGCAGTCGACGCTCGCCCAAGATTTGTTCCCAGCGTCGCTCCTGCTCGAGCGCACTCGCTCGCATGACGCGCAATGCTTGCCGACCCCGGGGCGTCAACTCGATGATCCGGGTGCGGGCATCGGCCGGATTGGCGGCCCGAGTAACGTAGCCGTTCCTATCCAGCTCAGCGACCCCCTGCGCCACCGCCTGCCGAGTCACCCCGAGTCGTTCGGCCAACTCCGACGCATGAAGTCCGCCGGTCGCCAGAGGCACCAGGGCGACCGCCTGCGCGGGGCGGAGCCCGTCGAGGCCGGCTGCGGCGAATGCCGCGCGTAATCGCGGTCCACCCGTTGCCGCCACCAGTTGCACCAGGGCGGGCACAGTCGGCTCCCATTCGGCATCTGGAAGACGTCGCATGCCTGCGAGTCTGCCATCTTCGCATCAATTGACAAGCATATTGTCAATTTTTTGGTTCGATGTCACCATGGGTAGATGGCACCTGCGAGCTCCCGAGCATGGCTGATTCCGCTGCTCGCGGTTCTGCTGGCCGTGACGAGCGGGTGCTTCGGCGGCGGCCACGCGGTGGGAGACCCCGAAACGGGTGCAGTCCCGACCGGCCGCTCCAGTCAGCTCATCGAATGGGGCGGTATCAGCAGGAAATTCGACCTCTACCGCCCGCAGGGATTGACCGGTCCCGCTCCCCTGGTGGTAATGATGCACGGCGGCTTCGGCAACAGCGCACAAGCCGAACGCAGCTATCACTGGGATGCCCAGGCCGACACGGGGCACTTCCTGGTCATGTATCCCGATGGTCACCACCGCGCGTGGAACGCCGGAACATGCTGCGGCATGCCGCAACAAGACAACATCGACGACGTCGGTTTCATCACCGCCGCGGTCGCCGCACTTGGCCGGCGCATCCCGATCGACCAGTCGCGTATCTACGCCACCGGCATGTCGAATGGGGCCATGATGGCGCTCCGATTGGCTTGTGAGACGGACGCATTCGCCGCGATCGCTCCCGTGGCGGGCACGCTCGTGACCGATTGCTCGCACGCACGACCCACGTCGGTGTTACAGATCCATGGCATTGACGATCAAAGCGTCCCTTACCCCGGCGGACCGGGTAAGGCATTGAAGGCCAATGGAACTCCCCGTGTCAACGGCCCACCCATACCGGCGGTCGCCGCCACGTGGCGCGCAATCGACGGTTGCGGACCGCCGACGTCGACCACTGCCGGCGTCGTGACGACGGAAACGGCCGACTGCCCCAACGGCCGCGCTGTCCAACTGATCTCGGTTGCCGGAGCCGGACACCAGTGGCCCGGCAGTGAGCGCGGTCCGCTCGCGGAACTGCTCGGCGCCTCGGAGCCTTCGACGGCACTCGATGCCACCGACACCATCTGGCGCTTCTTCAGCCAGCATCGCCGGTGACGCAAGGGTCGACAGGTGATGACACGCGTTAGCACCGTCCTCAGCCCAAAGGTCAGTCGGTGAACAGGTTTACGAGAAGCTGCAGACGCTCCGAGTCATAGCCGGGGCGCAGCCGGCCGGTACGACCGAGGGTGACCAAACCGTGCAGTGCGGCCCACAGCACCTCGGTCAGCGCGTCCGCGTCCCGCTCGCCGTCGACGAGGCTGACGGCCTGGCGCAATTCGGCGAAGGCCGCCGACAGCTCGGGCGGTGTGTCGACGGCGGCGAACCGCAACTTGGTCGCACGAGCGAACATGGCGTCGTACACGGCAGGGTTGGCGCGGGCAAAGTCGAGGTAGGCGTCGGCGATCCGGGCCAGGGCACCGGCGGCCGTATCGGCGCCTAGCCGAGCATCCCGGCTCGTCTCCGCAAGCTCACCGAACCCCTCAACCGCGATGGCATCTGCGAGTTGCTCCATACCTGCGAAATGCTTGTACAACACGGGCTGGCTGTATTCGATCTCGGCGGACAGCCGTCGCGTGGTGACCGCATCCCAGCCCTCAGCCTCGGCCAGCTTGCGGGCCGTCGTGATGATCAACTGCCGACGTTCAGCCCGCTCCCGCTCGCGCCGATCCTGGGTGGCCACGGCCATACGATAGCACAGCTAGAAAAACTAGCACTGCTATTGACACCGCCGCTGCCAGGGGTTAGCGTTGCTAGCAGTCGTCCTGAACGGAGTTGCCGCATGACCTTGGACCTCATCTTCCGCGCCGCCGCACTGGTCGCTGTGCTGGGAACCGCGGTCGTTTACGGCACTGACGTGTTCGCCGCGATCGTGTTGCGACCGGCCTTGGCGGCTGTCGACGATCGTGCCCTGGTCGCGGTCATGGGCAGCGTGCACCGCTACGGCGACCGGCGAATGCCAGTACCTGGGATCATCGGCGGTCTGGCCACCGCGGCAACGGTGACCCTGGCGGTGGCGGCCGGGCACTGGGCACAGTCGATCGCTGCCGGCATTGCACTGGCCCTGCTGTTGGTCTGGATCGTGCTGTACACCCGGGTGAGCGCACCCATCAATCGGCAACTGACCGCGGCCGCCGAGGCCAAGCAGTCCTTACCGAACGGGCGTGTGCTGCAAGCAAAGTGGGACAACATCATCGGTGCCCGCGCCGCGCTGCAGGGCCTGGCGCTGGCCGCGCTGTGCGTGGCGTTGACGGTCTGATTCCCCGGCCCCGGACACGAAGGCAAACCGATGCTTCAGCTCAGGATCTACACCCTACGGTCGGCCGAAGCGCTGCACCGCTACGCGACGGTGCACTGGGCCCGCCATCTGGCTACCTTCGAAGGATTCGGCGTCACCACCCACGGCGTGTGGACCGAACGCGGCGCCGGTGCGAACCGCCTCGTCGCGGTGATCGGCTACCCGCCGGCGACCGATCCAGAGTGCGTCGTACGAGATGTCATGGCCAGCCCGCAATTCGCCACCGACATGGCCGGCTTCGACGTCGACGAGATCGTTGACGTTCAGTCGATTCCCCTTGATCCCACATCGTTTTCGCCAAATCGACCCCGGGAGCTGTGACATGACCACCACCATCGGCTACACACTCGCCGGAGTCATCGCCGCGGGCATCATTTTCATCGGCGCACGATTCATCGTCGCCCCGCGCGTCGCCGCCGCCGGCTACGGTGTGTCAGCGGAGCTCGACGAGCGTTCTGTCCGCGCCTACCTGAGCGTCAAGGGCATCCGCGACATGGCGTCGGGGCTGTTCGTCATCATTCTCCTGGCGGCGGGTGCCACGCACCTGCTCGGTTGGATCATGTTGGCCGCCACGATTATTCCGGTTGGCGACACGGCCATCGTGCTCGCCAGCGGCGGATCCAAGTCGATCGCCTGGGGAGTGCACGGCCTTACCGCGGCGGTCATGCTCGTCACGACCGCGCTTTTGCTCACCTCGTGATCGAGGCCATGGCCTAGAGCAAGGACTCGAGGGATCAGTCGTTGGCCAGTTCGCGGTGCTCGATCAGGTCGCGCAGGCCACCCACTCCGAGTCGCTCGCGAAATGCCGTCGCGGTATAGCCGACGGCCTTGGCATCGGTGCGGGCGCGCACCGTGGCCGAACGTGGCATGTGGAACAGCACACCCATCTCGCCGAAGTAGTCCCCAGGGCCGGCCACCTTCACCAATTCCTCACCGCCATCGGCCAGTTCGTGCACGATGTCGAATTCGCCCTCGGCAACCACGTAGATCAGCTCACCCATCGTGCTCTGCTCGAAGAGCACTTCGCCGGCCTTCAGTTCCACGGTCTCGGGTTCACGGTCCGTCTCCGCGAAATCGGGTGTCAACTCGACGACTCGGTCGGCCATGGGCAGCATCCGGCTGTCGTGGGTGGCGACCACGACGATGCGGTCGCCGTCGGCGAGTTCGCGGATCAGCCGCAGCACCTCCTCGACCTGAATGAAGTCGAGGTGCGCGGTGGGTTCGTCGGCCAATATCAACGGCGGATCCAGTGCGATCGCGCGTGCCACCGCGACGCGCTGCTGTTGCCCGCCGCTCAGGTCGCCGGGTCGATGTTTCATCCGCTCTTGAAGATTGACGCGGGTGAGCAGCTCCTCCGCGCGCTTGCGGGCCGCCGCGCGCGACCATCCGGCCGAACGCAGGGGAACCATCACGTTCTCCAGCGCGGTCAGGCTCGGCACCAGGTTGAACGCCTGAAAGACGATGCCCACCTTGTCCCGTCGGTATTTGGCCAGCGCGCTGCCCTCGAGGGTGGTGATGTCGACGTCGTCGAACTTGATGGCCCCCGACTTCGGCCGCAAAATGCCGCCGAGACACGACAGCAGTGTGGTCTTCCCACAACCGCTGGGCCCCAACAGGATTACCAGCGACCCAGCGGTGACGTCGAGGTTCAACCCATTGATCGGCCGCAGGGCATAGCCGCCGCTGTAGTACTCGACGACGAGGTTCTGGATGCTGAGATCGCCCACCGTTCAAGGACCTCCGAATGCCAGCGCGGGATCGACCGCCACCACACGCCTGAGTCCGGCGAGGCTGGCCAGCAGACCGATGACAATTGCGACAACCGGTAAAGCCAGATAGGCACCCGCGGGCACGGCCACGATCATCGGAAAGAGCGGCGCGAGCAATTGTGCAAGAACTACGCCCACCGCCGCAGCGAGCAACGAGACGACGAGTGCCTGCAGCGCAAGCCCTCCCAGGATCGCGCGGGTCGTGGTGCCGATCGCCTTGAACACCGCGAAGTCACGCAGCCGTTCGAGCGCCGAGAGGTACACCACCGATCCGACGATCAGCACAGCGACGATCCACAGCAGCACGGCGACGATCTTGATCGAATTCACCGCGACTTTGAGCGGCCGCACCAACTCGTCGACCGCGCCGCTCCTGCTGTAGCCCTGGTAGCCCTCCGGCAAGTGTTGCGGCGAGCCCTTGATTCCGATCGACGTGATCAGCGACTGCCCGTTGTACCCGAGCTGCTGCAGCCCCTTGGTCGTCAGAAAGATGTTGGGAATCTTGGCCATTGCGGTGGAGTTGGGCACGATGCCGACGATCCGCAAGGTGTGCGTCCCCACTTCGATCTTGTCGCCGATCTTCCGGCCCACGGTGCTGGACGCCGCGACCTCGTCCGGCGCGGACGGAGTCCGACCTTCTGATACCTGCGGCATGCCGGGTCCGCGTTCCGGCGCTCCGAAGGCGGTGACGTTGCGCGTCCCACTGCCGTCCTTCATCAGTGTGCCGAGGCAGGCCAAGGGGGCCGCTGTCTGGACGCCGGGATCGGCCTGCACCCGGGGCAGGTCGGTGTCGGGGAACGGAATGGAACCAAGGAACGGTCCCGCCGCCCCCGTCTTGACGACGAACAGGTCGACACCCATTGAGTCCACGGTGTTCCGGGCCTCGACGCGAAACCCGTTCGCCAGCCCGGTGAGAACGAGTGTCATCCCGAAGATCAGTCCGGTACTGACGATCGTGATTACGAGGCGGCGCTTTCGCCATTGCATGTCACGCAGGGCGGCAAAGAGCATCATGAGAATGTACCAACGGGTAACCCGTCGAATGCAAGGATGTCTTCGATTTAGGTATCGAGGAAGCTAACCGATCGAAGCGCCCTTCACTTGCGGTGAAAATTTCACTCCCACAATTGGTGACAGCGATTTCCGCCGCGGTGCACCCTCTCATCCGGTGGTACGGCCACGTTGTCGACCACCGTTACCTCGGGCAACGATGTTCCGGGTGGGGCAAGGAACTCGGGACGGATTTCACCAACGACAGGTTCCATACGCGAATGTCCGGCGTGACCATGTCGCTTTCTGAAATTGCGCAACATACTCCCGCATCTTCTAATCGCCGCAACGATGTCGATGATGCAGCACACGGAAATTCGAATAAATCACCCTTCGACCCGGTCAGCCGTTGCGGCTTTGGTGGGCCACACCGCCATGCGATCGATGAGTCGATCGCGCAGCACAAGCGTGTGGAAGAGAACCGCGCACGCGTGCGCGGTGAAGGTCAGGAAGAGCAGAAAAGCAAGCACATTGTGTGTCTGGCGCAGCACCGCGTACAGATCGAGGTTGTGCGGTGCGATGCCGGGCAGTCGAACCGGGCCGATCAGAACCACCATTGGATATCTCGCGGCCGACAGCATGGCCCACCCGACCAGGGGCTGGGCCAGCAGCAATCCGTACAGCAGGTATTCAGACCAAGACGCGATGCGCCGCTCGGTTCGACTCATGGTCTCCAGGAACGGCGGCAGTCGGTGGGTGAGCCGGTTGATCAACCGCACCACCGCGAAGACCAGGATCAACACACCCAACGGCCGGTGGATCGCCAGCAGCAACGGGTAGTAGCTCAAGGACGCGACCATGGTTACGCCGATCAGCAGCTGTGCGATAACCATGGGCGCCATGAGCCAGTGCAAGATTCGGGATGGCAGGGCGAAGCGTGGCACGGGCGCATCCGTCATGCGAGCACCCGTGCGACGTCAACTTCGCTGGGCGACTTGTCTTCCTCGGCGCGGCGGGTGAACGAACGTGCGTACACGGCCGATCGGGCACTCAGAAGCGGATCGTCCGAGCTGCTGATGCCATTGGGCAGCACCAACGGATCGAAGTTGATGTCCCGAGCGTTGCCGGCCGCTTCGGTTTGCACGGCCGTGATGTTGATGGTGCCGGCGTCGACAGTCCTGCGTGACTGCGGCCAGGGCTTGGTGGCGTCGTTGGTCGGATCTCCCGGCTCACCGACCGTGAGCACCAGCCGCCAGGTCAGCGGGCGGTGGGCCAGCATGCGAATCAGGCCGTCGAACAGGTAGTCCCTACCTCGTTCCGGCATTGCATCCGTCGGCGCGGTGACTTGCTGTTGCGGAACCGCGGACCAGCGCACCGGAACCCGCGCACCGGCACTGTTGGTGAAGTAGAAGGCGTTCAAACCGTAGAAGCTGCTGTCGGCGAATCCGGTGGTGGGCGGGTTCGCCTTGATGATCTTCATTGCCGCGACCGTCTCTGGATGCCGGTCCAGGAAGGCGGTCAACTTCGCCGGGTCGGGCTTGCCGGTGTCTGTTTGTGGTTTGGACGCGAGCAGACGGTCGTAGAAGCCCTGCGGGGTGCTGTCGGTGAAGACGGGAAGGTTGATCATCGCCGTGCGCCATTGCTGGCCGTCCGCGGCCTGAAACAACAGCCCTAGCCCGCGCACGGTGTCCGGCTTGTCGGCCTGATCGGGCAGACCGCCGCCCAGCGAGAATCGCCCGGTCAGCGGCACACTCCCCGATTGAAAGATCGAGGCGCGGCAGAGGGCTGCGCCGGCGCCGTTGCTCGCGAAAGTGCCTGTGGCACTGAGGCCTTTGGCGTGGTTCCGGCGAAACCCGTCATGGTGGCCGTAAACGCGCTCGAAGCGATCGGCGAATCTCGATGGGGTCAGGGGCCGGGGACTTGTCCACCCATCGAGCCATCCGCCGGCATAGGCAAACCCGCCAACGTCGACCGCGGCGAAACCGGCCACTGCACCTAGGCCGAGCAGAGCGCCCCGGCGAGTCAGGAGGTCGCGGGCGGACGGCCGTCGGTCGCGGCGAGCCCGTCCCTCATGCAGCTCGTCTTGATCGTGGGGCTCCACGCGCACCGTCCTTCCGACGCCGGTCTCAGGCACCCGCCCAGCACCACGGTGCGGCACCGAAATCGGTTCAAGTCTGCCCGGTCACCGCCCCACCCACGGGCGCGGGCATGACTCCGCCGAAAGAAGCAGGAATTTGTTTGCGCGAAGGCTGCCATTTCCCCACGCCAGCGTTCTAGAATCCCCGCTTGTGACCCCGTCCAACTCCTGGGGCGACGAACGAAGAAACCTCTCGCATCAGCTACCGGTGCGCGGACAGATGCTTGGGCGGCGGCAGGCGCGACGGCTGTGCCGACGCTTCGCCTGCGTCGGGGTGCACACCCAACCGAGACGGCTGCAGGAATTGCTGGCGGGTGCCCCCGCCGGCCAGCACGAACTGACCAACGTCAATTTCGCGATCATCGCCACTCAACTTTGCCGAGAACAGCGCAGCGCCAAGATCAAGCGGCTGAAGCGGCGGGGCACCCGCGCGCTGATGTTCGCCGGCCTGCTCCTGGTTGTGCTCAACTTCCTGTTCTGCCTGGCCTACCTGTTCGTGGACCTGACCCAACAGGCATCACCTCTGTAGGGCTCTCTGCAGGCCCGTTTCGGGTGTCCATGGGACACGCGCGAACGGTCACCCTGGACCTGAACTGCGACAGCGCTCGTTACACGTTTTAGGATGTAATACGACTCGGCGTCGCTGCTTTCCGCTTTTGCCGCGCACGATCGAGCCGAACTGCCGATTTTGAATCGGCAGGTAACGGCACAGAGGTTGAAGAAACAGCCTCGGGCTTAGCAGCGATTGTCTGATTACCGGGGTGGCTCCCCCCGAGGACGGATGTGAGATACGACATGGTCGAACAACCCGGCGATCCAATTGATCGAACCGTATTTGAGGTAAGCCAATACCAGGCTGATGACGCGGTGGTGGTCGCCGTCTCGGGCGAAGTGGACATGCTCAGCGCGCCGCAGTTGGCGGACGCGATACGCAGCGCGATGACGGCGAAGCCGCCGGCTTTGATCGTTGATCTGTCGAAAGTTGAATTCCTTGCTTCGGCCGGTATGACGGTTCTTGTTTCCGCACATGCCGAGGCTGTCCCGGCAACGCAGTTCGCGGTGGTCGCAGACGGCCCTGCGACCAGCCGACCGATCAAACTCACGGGGATCGACTCCGTTTTCCCGCTCTACAGCACCCTGGACAGTGCGCTGAGCGGTATAGCTGGTGCGTAATACCAGGCCGGCCTGCGCTAACTAATCGCCGGATACCACCACCGGATATGACGTCTAACATCGACGATCGATTTCGCTTTGTGCGACGGCGGATTGCCGCCGATGCGCACACCGCATCTCGCACGCGTGTCGAATTCCGTCGTTGGCTCGACCGTCATTTCACGCTCGGAGCCGAACGTTTCAGCGATCTACTGCTTGCGGTGAGCGAAGCCCTTTCCAACGCCGCCGAATTTGCTTACGTCGGTGCACCGCAACGGGGCACGATGGACGTCAGCGCAAATTATGACGTCGATTCCGACACCCTCGCCGTGACCGTCAGCGATCACGGCCGCTGGCGTCAAATCGTCCCCGCCCAAGGCCCCGCGGCATGCGATTACCAGGTGCGCGGACGCGGAATCCCGTTGATGCGTGCACTCGCCGACGAGGCGACGATCGACCCGACGCCGCATGGAACCAACGTCAGACTGACCTGGAACCACTTGACGAAACCGTCCGTCTGAAGACGTAGATTGTTTACGCTCCTAGGCGTAGCGTAATAACCGTCCCCAGCCCAGCCTCGCCGCCCGGCCTACTACGGGTATCGGTGGTCATCGCTCCGTCGAGTTCCCGTCGAGTTCCTGGCCCATGGCGACCTACATGGTTCAGAGGTGGTCATGTTCGACCTGAAAATCATCGGAGGCACTGTCGTCGACGGCACCGGCGCGGAGCGTTATCGCGCTGACATCGGCATCAAGGACGGCAAGATCGTCGACGTCGTCCGCCGCGGCCCGGACGGCTCAGACTCGGGGCTCGGTCTGGAGTCGGGCGTGTCGGCCGAGACTATTGACGCCGCCGGGAAGGTGGTGGCACCCGGGTTCGTCGACATCCACACTCACTACGACGGGCAGGTGAGTTGGGACAGCAGTCTGCAACCGTCGAGCGGTCACGGGGTGACGACCGTAGTCACCGGCAACTGCGGCGTCGGGTTCGCGCCGGTGCGCCCCGGCACCGAAGACTGGCTGATCAGCTTGATGGAGGGCGTCGAAGATATCCCCGGGACAGCGCTGACCGAAGGCATCACCTGGGGGTGGGAGACCTACCCGGAGTACCTCGATGCCATCGACAAGCAGCGGTACTCCATCGACGTCGGCAGTCAGGTCGCCCACGGCGCGATCCGCGCCTACGCGATGGGTGAGCGGGGCGCCCGCAACGAGCCGGCCACGGCCGAGGACATCAAGGCGATGGGTCGTTTGGTCACCGAGGCGATCGAGGCCGGTGCTCTCGGCTTCTCGACATCGCGCACGCTGGGCCACCGCGCCATGGACGGGGAACCGGTACCCGGCACCTTCGCCGCCGAGGACGAGCTTTTCGGCCTCGGCCGCGCGATGGCGACCGGCGGCCAGGCCGTCTTCGAACTCGCACCGCAGGGCTCCGCGGGCGAGGACATCATCGCGCCCAAGAAGGAACTGGACTGGATGCGGCGGTTGAGCGCCGAGATCGACCGACCGGTCTCCTTCGCGCTCATCCAGGTCGACGCCGACCCCAAGCTGTGGCGCGAGATGCTGGACCTCTCCGCGGCCGCACACGCGGAGGGCGCCCGCTTGCATCCGCAGATCGCGGCTCGCCCGTTCGGCATGATGATCGGCTTCCAAGGACACCACGGCTTCAGCCACCGGCCCACCTATCGGCGCCTGAAGGCCGAGTGCAGCCGGGAGGACTTGGCACAGCGCCTGGCCGATCCAGCGGTCAAGTCGGCGATCCTGGCCGAAGACGACTTGCCGGTCGACCCGACGCTGCTCTTCGACGGGATGTTCGCCCTGGTGCAGCACTCACTGCACCGTCTGTATGCATTGGGCGACCCGCCGGACTACGAGCCCACGCCCGATCGCACCGTCCAGGCGATCGCGCAGGCGCGCGGCGAGGACCCACTGTCGACCCTCTACGACCTGATGCTCGAGCGGGACGCCAGTGCCATGCTGATGCTGCCGCTGTTCAACTACGCCGACGGGAATCACGATGCGATCCGGGAAATGCTGCTGCACCCGGCCGGAGTGCTCGGCCTGTCCGACGGCGGCGCGCACTGCGGGATGATCTGCGACGCCTCGTATCCCACCTTCTTGTTGACGCACTGGGCACGTGACCGGCAGCGCGGGGACAAACTGTCGCTGGAGTACGTGATCCGCAAGCAGTCCCGCGACACCGCGCACCTGTTCGGCCTCACCGACCGCGGCACCATCGAGCCGGGTAAGAAGGCGGATATCAATGTCATCGACATGGACGCCCTGACCCTGCACCCGGCCGCGATGGCCTGGGACCTGCCGGCCGGTGGAAACCGGATCTTGCAGGTCGCCAGCGGTTACGCGGCGACCATCGTGAGCGGGACCGTCACCCGGCGTAACGACGTCGACACCGGGGCTCGTCCCGGACGGCTGGTGCGCGGCGCGCGCTGAGATGAGTAGCTCGCTGGCCGCCGGCAATCCGGCGCGTTCTCGCGACGAGGACGCCATTGGCACCCCACCCGCCGGCCCGACGCTGGTCCCGGCCGAGCGCTACTACTCGCCCGCGTTCGCCGCGCTGGAGATCCAACGGATGTGGCCCAGGGTGTGGCAGGTCGCGTGCATGGTCGACCACGTGGCCGAGTCCGGCGACTACTTCGAATACCGTTGCGGGCCTTACGGAGTGCTGATCGTTCGCGGTGACGACGGTGTGCTGCGCGCGTTCCAGAATGCCTGTCGCCACCGAGGGAACTCGCTGTGCGTGGGGTCCGGTTCGGGACTGCGCGAGCTCAAGTGCGGTTACCACGGATGGACCTGGGACTTGACCGGCGTACTGAAGCGGGTACCCAATCGCAAGGGATTCGGTTCGCTGCGGATGTCGGACTTCCCGTTGGTGCCGGCCAAGGTCGACGTATGGGAGGGCTTGGTTTTCGTCAATCTCGACCTCGACGCGATGCCGCTGGTCGAGTACCTGGACGCCGTTCCAGACGACATCGCCTGGTGTCGACTGAGCGACTTCCGTTGTTACGCAACACTTACTGTGGAAGTCGAGGCAAACTGGAAGACGATCGCCGACGGGTACAGTGAGACCTACCACATTCAGACGCTGCATCCAGAGCTGCTCCGCTGTGTTGATGATATTCATGCGCCACAACAGATTTGGGTTCATGCCGGCAAGTCCGATCAACCGTATGGCGTGCCGAGCCCCCGGTTCGACGGCACGCTGAGCGACGAGGAAGTCTGGGATGCCTACGTTTACACCCAGGGCGCTCTCATGGGCGCCCCCGAGGGCACCCCTTTCCCCGCCGAGGAGCGGCAGCCCGGGCAAACCGTCCAGGATCTGATCGCCGCGCGCACCCGTGAATTCGCGGCCACCCGCGGTGTCGATCTGAGTTGGGCCGACACCGACCGCATCACCCGACTGCACCAGTACAACGTGTTCCCGAACATGACGCTGCTGGCCAATGCGGACCACCTGACCATCATGTGCTCGCGGCCGGGCCCCGACCCCGATCACGGGGAGATGGTGATGTTCTTGATGACGCGCATGCCGCCCGGCGCACCGCGCAACAAGCCCACCGACGTGCGGGTGTCCGCGGCCGAAGCCGAGCCGGGCATCGTTTTGACCCAGGACATCCGGGTCCTCCCCGGCCTACAACGTGGCTTGCATCAACCTGGCCTCACGCACCTGGTGCTGTCCGGCGAGGAGCGGCGCGTGATCAACATGCACCGCAACCTCGAGCGCTATCTCGACCTGCCGGAGTCCGAGCGGATGAGCTGCCCTTCCCCATAGCGCGGCCCCAGTGCGCGTGACGCCTTCCGTTACGCGGTGGCGTGGTCGGCGCAGTCGACGCGCAGATCCGAGACCGTCATCGGCAGGTCGTACAACCCGCAGTGATAGGTCCTGGTATCGGTTCCGATGGTTATGAGCTGGACGCAGTTGCTGCACGCACGCACGACCGGAAGCAGCTGCGCATCATGAAGTTTCGATATGACCAGCAGCAACGTGTCGAGCAGCTGTTCAGCTTCGGCGCGACTCAACTTCGATGTCGCGATCTCCGCAGGCGCGGTCCACCGGGACAGTTCGGACGCTATTTTGCGCCCCGCCTGGGTCAACACCAGGTCGTGCCGCCGGCGGTCGTTCGGATCTCGACTGCGGACCACCAAACCCTTGCGGACCAGCGCGGCGATGGCATCGCTGACGGTGGGTTCCGAGACGTTGAGTTCGCGAGCCAGGGTGGTGCTGCGTGCGACGGGCGGCGGGCCGACAAACAGCCAATTGAGCACGCGCATCTGCGTGCTCGACAGATCGTGACTTTCCGCCGCCCGCCTGGCCAGCACGTGCAGCGCGTCACCAACCCGGTCCAGCGCCGCGACGACTTTCGAGTCAAGACTATGGTGACGCGAGGTTTCGGGTTTCAGGGCACGACCTCATTCAGTTTGCCGGGCGTCGGCAACAGGGTCGCGACCGCGCCCGGATACACGACGCCATAGGCAGCGCGATCGTCGTTGCCCGTGATTGCCATCCCGCTTCCCAGGACCCTTCTCCTTGCGTTTGCTGACCGCAGGCGCACCCACCGGATGGTAACCACCGCGGGTTCGCGTCCTGACAGTGTGAATCAGCTTGATCCTAACCATTAGGAGTCCTTTGGATTTGTCGCATCATGAGTGCGTTCGCGTCATCAACGCAGTTCCACGCGGCACACACCGCAGCCCATGACGGACAAGGACGACTAATGCCCAAACTTTCCCGTAGTGACTGGTACGACCTCGCTCGCGACACCAACTGGACCTTCCGCTACGTCACCGAGGACGAGGTGTTTCCTGAGGAGCTCTCGGGCACGCACCGCGTCTCCACCGACGGATGGCTCAAATGGGACGAGCCCTACAAGGTCGGATACCGCGAGTACGTACACAACCAGGTCACCAAAGACACCACGACCTACTCGCTGAAGAACGCGATCGGACGCTCCAAGCTGTTCGACCAGCTGGACCCGGGCTGGAAATCGGTCATCGTCGCCCACTACGGCGCGATCACGATGCCCGAATACCTGGCCTCCATCGGTGAGGCCCGGATGGGGCGCTTCGGCCGCGCGGCGGCCTGGCGCAACACCGCCACCTTCGGCACCCTCGACGAGATCCGCCACGGTCAGATCCAGGCCTTCTTCCCGTACGGCCTGCTCGACAAGGAACCCCGTGGTGACTGGGCGCTCAAGGCGTTCCACACCAACAACTGGATCATCCTTGCGGTGCGCTACCTGTTCGACGACATGTTCGTCGCCAACGACGCGTTGTCCATCGCCCTGCAGCTGACCTTCACGTTGGAGACGGGCTTCACCAACCTGCAGTTCCTCGGCATGGCCGCCGACGCCATCGACGTCGGCGACCTGGAATTCGGGGCCCTGATCAGCTCCATCCAGACCGACGAGGCACGCCACGCTCAGCAGGGTGAGCCCACCATCAAGGTGCTCATCGACAACGGCGAAGCCGAGTGGGGCCAGTTCCTCATCGACCACATGTTCTGGCGCTCCTGGCGCATCTTCGCGCTGCTGACCGGCCTGTCGATGGACTACTACACTCCGCTGGAAAGCCGCCGGATGAGCTTCAAAGAGTTCATCGAGGACTGGGTGGTCAAGCAGTTCGCCGACCAGTTCCGTGACTATGGACTCGAATTCCCCTGGTACTGGGAGGAATTCATCAACGAGCTGACCTGGTATCACCACGCCATCCACCTGGGCGTGTGGTACTACCGCCCGACCGTGTGGTGGAACCCCGACGCCGGCGTTTCCGAGGAAGAGCGGCTGTGGCTGGAGAAGAAGTACCCCGGCTGGAACCGTGATTTCGGCAAGAACTGGGACGTCATCATCGAGAACATCCGCAACGGCGATGTCGCAGCGACCTTCCCGGAGACGGTGCCGATCACCTGCAACCTGTGCCAGCTGCCGATCGTGCGCGCCGCCGGCGTGACCGTCGGGGCGCACTCGGACCCGACCCCGCCGTCACACGTGCACAACGGCCGCAAGTACCTGTTCTGCTCGGAGCCGTGCAAGTGGATCTTCACCCAGCGCCCCGACCGGTTCGCCGGGCACCAGGCGTTGCTCGACCGGATCCTTTCCGGCGAAATCAGCCCACCCGATCTGGGCACCATCCTGGAGTACTTCGGTCTTTCCCCCGAGGAGCAAGGCCAGGATGCCGACAACTACGCGTGGGCATTCAATGGTTCGACCAACGGATCGAAGGATTAAGACGATGGCATTGCTTCCCCTTACCGCACTGTTCGAGGGCGACGTGATGGAACTGCTCGTCCCCGTCGACGACGCTGACACCGTTGAGGCGGTGACCGCGTCGATCGCCCATCACGTCGTCGGGCACCGCGTCGCCAAGCGCGATGCGCCGATCCGGTTGCGGCACAACGGTGTCGTACTGGATCCAAGCGTCGGCATCACGGCGGCCGGGGTCCAACCGCTGGACCACGTAGAGGCCTTCTATGACTAGTGCGACCACCTGGACGCCGGTCGCCACGCTCGATGACCTGTGGGAGGGCGAGGTGGCGGAGTTCTACGTCGGCGACCGGCCGATCCTGCTCGCCCACCTGCGCAGCGGAGAAATACGCGCCTTCGACGGCCTATGTCCGCACGCCGGTTTCCCGTTGGCCGACGGAGAGGTCGAGAACAACGTTCTGACCTGCTCCGCCCACAGCTGGGAGTTCGACCTCGACACCGGCGCCGGGGTAAATCCGGCCAACTGCCGGCTGCAAAGCCACCCGGTACGCCTTGACGGCGACCAGATCACCATATCGATCACCGAAGGAGACCACCGATGACCGCTGCAACCGAACGAGACAAGCTCGTCGGTCCCGTGGTTCGCGGCTTCGACCCCGACATCGTCGCGGCGGTCATCGAGGCCGCCGAAGTCGACAACCCCGACGTCGACATCACCATCGACGACCATGCCGGATACGTGCGTATTCACGCCCCTCGATTCCTACGTATCACTCGGGCGAGCCTGGAAGCCGCTGCGGGCCAAGAGTTCCCACTGGCCACCCTGGAACCGGCGCTGTCGGGATTCGCCGGCCGGATCCGGTACATCGGCGACGACGAACTGCACTGGTACCTGGACCGAGAGGACTGACCACCCATGACCACCGCAAAAGCCCGTCCGCGCAAGACGTGGAGCCTCAACGGGGACACCCGACGCAAGCCCACCGAATACGAGGCCGTCACGGGCAACTACCACTATCACTTCAACCGTAAGCCGGCCCCGTTCGACCTCGACCCAGGCAGCGCCATCAACCGCTGGTACCTCAAGCACCGCGAGGGCTCACCGCTGCAAGCCGAGGACTGGGAGGGTTTCCGCGACCCGGCGGCGCTGAACTACCGCCGCTACATTGCCCTGCAGCACGACCGCGAGGTCTACGCGGAGGGCGTCGTCGACCACTACGAGGCGCTCGACCACGACGCGACGCTCAACTCTGACTGGGTCGAGACACTCAACCGCGTCTACGTGCCCAGCCGCTACCTGTTCCACGTCCTGCAGATCACCAGCCTCTACGTGGGACAGCTGGCGCCCAGCGCCTACATCACCAATGCGGCGTTCTTCCAGGCCGCCGACGAACTACGGGCGCTGCAGTGGGTCGCCTACCGGGCCAAGTCCCTGTCCCTGTCCCACGGCACCCACCTGGCCAACACCGAAGAGACACGGCGCATTTGGGAGAACGACGAGCTGTGGCAACCGGCCCGCGAGACGCTGGAACGGCTGCTGCTGGCCTACGATTGGGGCGAGGCCTTCGTCGCGCTGAACCTGGCCGTCAAACCAGCACTCGACGCGCTCCTCAAGGAGGCGTTCGTCGACCTGGCCAGCGACCGGGGTGATGGTCTGACCGCTGCCCTGCTGCAGGAGTCCCGGGTCGACACCACCCGGAGTCAAGCCTGGCACATCGCACTGGCCCGCTACGCCCTGGCGGCCAACCCGGCCAACCGGGAGGTCATCGATGGTTGGGTCGAGAAGTGGCGGCCACTGGCAGACCGCGCCGTAACCGGCCTAGCCGGCGTCTTCCCCGACCCCGACGCCGCCCGCGACCGGGTCGCCAAGTCCGTCGCCGCGTTCACCGCGCAGTGGGCTGACTGACGCCACCTGAACGGATCACGCTGCAGGGAAGCGGGTTTCGGGCGGGCGACTAGTTGCAGGCCGTTACGACAACTCGCCCGCCACCGAGCCTGGACATCGCGTCGTGACCGGCCTGGTTGCGGTCGAGACCCGCTCCCCCGTGATACCTGTCGCCATCGTGCGCGACGGCACCGCAGAGGGTGAAGGTGACGGCAATATCGCAGTGGCTACCGCACGATTGCAACGCCTGCTGCTCGGCTTGCGTACGTGACTTCTGGCGCACCGCGTGACCCATCGAGCCGTCCGTAGCGACGGCGATCGAGCCGTATTTCTTGTGGCCCCAGTAGGGAGGTAACTGTTTCGCATCGGTAGCCGCGCTCGCCGGTGCGGCAAGTGCGAATGGCATTGCTACGGCAGCGATCACGCTGCCTAGCGCCAGGGCGCCCCGGCGTAGAACTCGGTTCCTCATGTCAAGACCCCTCTCCTCGTCGTTGAACAGATGTGGGCTGCGTCCGTGCGTCGGGTGTGGATTTGCTTGTTCACAAACGTGTTTGCTTGGGCAAAGGCTTCAAAAATGCGGGGGTAGGGCTCGCGCCACTGGGCACCGTGCCCCGCGCGGCGACGCCGCCACCGGAAGCTTCCTCATCGACGACCGCTCTAGCGAGCAGCCCTTGAAGCTCGCGGGCACGTTCTTGTCGCGTCGGGTAGTCGATTACGACCGTCGCGTCGTAATCCATTGAGTCATCAGGAACTTCAAGTACGCGCAGCGAACGCAGGGCGTCGAGTTCGGACGCCCAATCTGGCCCCAATCTGGCGTGGTCGCAGTTGCATTGCGTAGCGGTCACTTGTCTGATCTCTCTATTCGGCGTCCATTGGACGTCGCCAGGGGCGGGCTCAAGAGCGCAGCAACCGCCCCTGACGACTTTGTGGGCGCGAGTTCGCTGGCCTAAGAGCGCGGAACTACAGGGGAGGAATCAGCCCGCTGCTCCGGTGCCGCGTGTCTACTCACGCAAGGTGTGGTGGAGTGCGGGTCGGCGCGCGTACGACTAACCGCCGACCCGTGATCGTGCTACGACGTCACGGCGGCGGCGCTCGGTCAACCTGGTCGACGTACATCGCAACCTCCGCAAGTAACTTCTGTGTTACTTCTGATATTGCCGTCGCTGCGACCACAGTGTTTGACGTGATTCGACAACCGCGCGATCGAAGATTGTCGAAATTCGACAACGTGGCCCCGCCGAATCGTGCGTTGACTGTCTTAAATTGCGCGCGGTGGCCAGTGCCGGGGCTGCTAGGGACCGTTAGTCAGCGCCTAGTCAGATTCAGTGGCCGCGAGTTGGATCATCATGGCCAATCGTTTCTTGGCGTCGTCCAGCGTCAGGTTGGTGATCTCGGCCATCTTGCGCATCCGATAGCGCACGGTGTTCTCGTGTACGCCAAGACGTTCGCCCGCCTCTGCCGGGTCGCCTTGGCCCTCTAGCCAAGCCCTAAGTGTCGCAACGTATTCGGTCCCGTTGGCCTCGTCGTGGCGACGCAAATCGGCCACCGGTCCACGGTCCGGGGCCCGGCCTGTCCGGGAAGCGGTGCGCAGTCGGTGCAGCAGGATGTCATCCCATGATTCGTCGTACACCGGGGGTGCGGTCTCCGGCGACACCTCATGCAGTGCCAGGCACTCGTCGGCCTCGTGGCGCGCGGCGGCAAGGTCTGCCACTCTGGCCGCTCCACTGATGCCGGCCAACAATGTCACTTGATCGGGCAAGGCGGCCCGCAAACCGGTGACCCAGCGGCGCGCCGCCGAGGGGTCACCCGGAAGCAATGTGTAGACGGTGCTGCCCACCAGCGCGCTGCGACCCGGCCGTGACCAGCCGAACCCGGCGGTCGCGCGCTCGAACGCCAACAGCAGAGCGGCGTCGCGTTCCTGCCCGATGAAGGCTTGAATCGCGATCACCCGCAGTTTGCTGTTAGGCAGACCCAACCGGCTCACCAACGTGGCGGCATCCGGGGTGCCCTCCAACGACCGGATCACCAGCTCGGACTCGACCTGACGTTCCAGGTCCGCGCTGGCTCGTGACCGCAGCAGATGCAGGGCCACCGTGTGAGCACTCTCGGCCAGCGCGTTGCGCGCGGCTCCGTCCAACGGCGCGGTACACCCGACCCACACCGACCCCATGATTTCTCGTCCCGAGCGCACCGCCACCGCCATGCGGCCGGTCAGACCGTGTTCGGGGTCAGCGGGGACGAACAGCGGTTCATCGGAGTTCGCCAGGTGCGCCAAGACTCCGCGGGCCTGCAAGGACGCCCGCATGGCCTCGGGTACCTGCCGTTCCAAAATCGTCTCCACTCGAGCCGGGTCGGCGGGCAATTGGTGCCGCGAATATGCCAGCACCTGGAGCAATTCGTCGTGAATGACCACCGCACTGCCGATCGCATCGGCCAGACTGTCGGCGAGCGCGAACAAATCGGTTGGGCCACGACCCGATTCGGTCTCGCGGCCCTCCAATACCAGCCCGTAGACCACCGCGGCCAACTCACTCCACGAAAGCGCGTCGTCGACCAGCATCACCGCTCCGACCCCGGCATCACCGTCGAACGAGATGGGTTCCTTGGTGTCGCGCATCAACACCACGGCGGCGTGGGCGGACACGGCCCAGCGCACCGCCTCCGCCAGCGAGCCGGCCCCAATGGCCAACAGAACGTCACCCAATACGGGACGCTCGGAAAACGATTCGTGGATCACCACGTTGCGTAGTTCGGTTGACCTCGGCACCGAAGACCAGCGGAGGCGGACCCCGTAACTGCCGAGGACGTTGACCAAACGGTCCAAGGTGATCACGCGCCGCTCCTATGCCGAGTTACCACCAGCTAATCAGAAAGCCGGCGCGTCGTGCCGTCGGGCTATCCGCGGAAACGCCTTAGGTAGCTGATGAGCTGACGCGCCGGCACCGGTCGCGGCCAGGCGTCGGGTCGGAAGTGGGCATCGGTGCCGCCGTCGACGAAGATGATGCTGCCGCAGAGGAAGTCGGCCGCGTCGGACAGCATCAGTTCTACCCAGGTGGCGATGTGCTCGGGGTCGCCGAAGCCCCCGACGGGGATGGGAAACCGCTGAACGGCCTTGCCTTGCCGCGGGCTGGCCAGCTGCTCCTCCAGAAGCGGCGTCAACACCGCGCCGGGGGCCAGCGCGTTGAGACGTATGCCCGCTTTGGCCCACTCCGGTTGCACGGCGTGGCGGCGCACCCATCGGCTGACCGCGATCTTCGAGGCGGCATACATGATGGCGGGCCGCGCCGGGCCGAATAGGCGGACGCTGCGCACCGCCTTGTCGGCGTCGCCGCTGAGCAGCGCCCGTACCGTTCGCTTGGGAACCAGCGGCGTAGTTGTCGTCGAATTGCTGGACACGACAACCACTTTCGCGTTGCCGGCGGCGGCCAGCGCGGGTCGCCACTGTTGCAGCGGTTCGACCACTCCCAGATAGTTGACTTGAGCGATCAGGCGGGGCCGATCGGCGCCGCTGCTGGGGCCCAGACCGGCGGCGAGAACGGCGCCGTCCAGTTGCCCGTCGGTGGCCGCGAGTACCCGTTGCGCGGCGTCGGTTCGTCCGCCCGGTGTCGAGAGGTCCGCAACGACATCAGCCTGTTTGATATCGACGCCGATCACGGTGTGGCCGGCGGCCCGCAAGCGCGCAGCGGCGGCCGCACCCATTCCGGATGCCGCTCCGGTGACGGCGTAGGTACCCATATGTCGTGCCCTTCTCAGACGACCGCAGCGGGAGTTGGGCGCAGCACGCACCGGGTCCCGTTGTAGATGGTTGCCATGCATTTCGTGCAGTGCACGCAGAGCCCTTCCCGGGTGACGTCCGCGTGGAACCTGTTGATCAGGCCGGGATCGCGTAACAGCGCGCGGGCCATGGCCACGAATTCGAATCCTTCGCCCAGCGCCGTCTCCACGGTGTCCATCGTGTTCACTCCACCGAGCAGGATCAACGGCATCTTCAGCGCCTCACGGAACTGGCGGGCCAGCGGCAGGAAGTACGCCTCTTCGAACGGGTAGGTGCGGAACATGCGGCGACCGATGACCCGCAGTCCCAACCCGACGACGGCGGGCTGGGAGGCGATGAACTCGGCCATCGGGACCTCACCGCGGAAGTAGTACATCGGGTTCAGCAGGGAACTGCCTCCGGTCAGTTCGAGGGCATCGAGGTGGCCGTCGGATTCCAGCAGTCGCGCGGTGGGCAGGCTGTCGGTGAGCCAGAAGCCGCCCCGGACTCCGTCGTCCATGTTGAATTTCGCGGTCACCGCGACGCCGTCGCCGGCTTCGCGGCGCACCCGCTCGGCGACTCGGCGTGCCAGTTCCGCACGTCGGACGGTGTCGCCACCGTAGCGGTCGGTGCGCTTGTTGAGGTTTGGGCTGAAGAACGAACTCAACAGGTAGCCGTGCCCGAGGTGAAGTTCGATGGCGTCGAAGCCCGCGTCGACCGCGTTGCGGGCGGCTGCGCCGAAACCGTCGACAACTTCCTCGAGTTGCTCGGCCGTAGCGGCACGGACCAGGCCCATCGCCGGAGCGCTGAATCGGGTCGACGGCGCCAGCGTGCCGGTGCGGTTGGACCGGGTGTTGGCCACCAGACCCGCGTGCCCGATCTGGGCGGACACCAGCGTGTCGTGGGCGTGCACGGCGTCGGTCAGCCGACGCAACGCCGCCGCCCGCCGACTGTCGAGCACCATGGTGTCGCGGTGCACCCGGCCGCCGGGTGAGATCGCGCAGTAGGCCACGGTCGTCATCGCCGCACCGCCGCGCGCCACCTCCACGTGGAAGTCGATCAGGTCGTCGGTCACCTCGCCGCGCGGCATCCGACCCTCGAAAGTCGCCGCCTTGATGAACCGGTTCTTCAGCGTCAACGGGCCCAACGTCGCGGGCGTGAACGCGGCCGATGCGGCCGTCGGATTCGTCGTCAAGACAGTTTTCGATGCCATTGGCACCGTAATTTAGCACGCGGATAGGTCGCTGCACAGATCTCTGTCGAACCTCGACAAACCGGGGCGCGGCGGTTGTTCGGCCGCTGCAAGCCGGCTCTGCCATTCCAGGCCACCATGGAAACTGTCAGCCGCGGCATGACGCCATTTCGACCTGCCGAAAGGAAACCTTGCGATGACCACCCCGCCACGGAAACCTTCGTCGGCGCACGTGGGGCCGGCTCGTCGAAGGTGGGGCCGGCGGCCCTCCGACAGCAATTCCGGGTGCATATCCCACACCCTCAACGACGCGGATGGACACGACCCCGCGATGGAAACGTTCGTCCTGCGTGCGCCCCGGTGGTTCACGGTGCTCTTCAGCCGCAACCCGCTGATCCGCGTTGCCGACCGACTCGAAGCCCTGGCACTGGTGTTGGCCGTCGCGGTTTCGCTGCTGACGGTGCCGGTCGCGGGGGCGGTGGGCACCGCCGTCTACGACTCCCGCAGCCGCACCCACGCTGAGCAGGCCCAAGGCCGAAGTTCGGTGGTCGCCACGGTGATCGACCACCCCGTTCGTAGCGATCTCACCAGGGTTCATGCCCGGTGGTTCGCAGCTGGGACGGAACACACGGGCCCGGTCAGGGCGCCGTCGTCACCCAAGCCCGGCGACTCGATCGAGATCTTGGTGAACGAGGACGGTTCCTACGCGGGACCACCGGCCACGCCGGCAGCACGAGTGGCAGTGTTCGTAGCATTGGCGGTCTGGCTGAACGTCACGACCGTCGCGGTGGTCGCCTTCCTCGGGGCCAGGTCGCTGCTCAAGCGCACCCGCGACGCCGGCTGGCGAACCGACGCGTTAGCCAGCGACGGAAACGAGCACAGCAGCCGGCCCTAGCCAATCCGCGGCCAACCCGGTATAGATTTCGGTGCCATTGGCACCGTAATATGCACACCATGCTGATAGCCGTCACCGGTGGAACCGGATACGTGGGAGCTCACTGCGTGCGCGCGCTACAGGCTCAGGGGCACGAGATACGTCTGCTGGTCGGGCCGGACGCCGAAGGCGCGCCGGTTCTCGACCGGTTCGCCGCGGCGGGTGGCATCGAGTTCCACACCGGGGACGTGCGAAAGTGCCAGACCATCGAGGCGCTGCTCGACGGCTGTGACGCGGTGCTGCACGCGGCCGGAGTCGTCGGTACCGATAGTCGCCGCAGCGCCCTGATGTGGGAAATCAACGCTTACGCCACCGAAACCCTGCTCACCCACGCGGTAGGTGCGGGTCTCGATCCGGTGGTCATGGTGAGCAGTTACAGCGCCCTCTTCCCGCCGCCGAACGACGTCATAGGACCCGATACGCCGACGGCGGACGGCCGCAGCGACTACGCGCAGACCAAGGGGTATGCCGACCGGGTCGCGCGACGGTTGCAAGACGAGGGGGCGCCCGTCGTCATCACGTATCCATCCAGCGTCGTCGGACCCGCATTCCATTCGGCGCCCGGTGTCACCGAACGCGGCTGGGCGCCCCTCGTGCGGTTCGGTGTCGCACCCCGCCTGCGCGGCGGTATGCAGATGATCGACGTTCGCGATGTCGCCGACGTCCATGCGGCGCTGATGACGCCGGGCTGCGGGCCACGTCGGTATGTCTGCGGCGGCGTACTCGTGGCTTTCGACGAAATGATCGACGCCCTGGAACACGGCACCGGCCGCCGATTCGTTCGGATCCCTTTGCACCCGGCAGTGTTTCGCGGAGCGAGCAGGATCGCCGAAGCCCTGTCCAGCATCGTTCCCATGGGTGACGGGTTGAGCTACGAGGCTGCGCTGCTGCTTACCGCGGCGACGCCCACCGACGATTCCCGCACCCTTCGGGACCTTGGAATCCAGTGGCGGTCGCCAACCGACGCGATCATCGCGTCATTTCCTGGACACCGCGTCCGTGAGGAACCCAGCGACACGGGCGTGTAGCGCGTCGGTGTCGTCTTCGACGGCGATCGTGGTGAGGAACAGCGCGGCACCGGCGGCCATCGCGATGACGGCCCGGGCGTCGAGTGCGGCATCACTCGTGTCGTCGGAATCGCCGCTGAACAACGCGACCGCGGGTCCACTGAAGTCCGACCACAATCTTCTGCGCAGCTCATCGTTCTCGCCCATCGCGAGCAAGAGTCCCGGAACGGCGGCTTTCACCTCGGGACGGGCGAAAAGTTGCTGACTGCCGCGCACCACCCAATCCACCCAGCCCAACCGATCCGCACCCGCGAACGGCGCAAGATCGGGGGTCGCGCCCAGGATGGCGTGCAACACGAGCTCGGCCTTCGACGACCAGCGACGGTCCAGGCTCGACCGGCTGACCCCACATCTTGCGGCGATCAACCGCATGCTCAGCGCGTCCCAACCGACCTCCACGAGCAGCTCACGGGTCACCGACAACACCCGCTCGTCTATCGACGCGTCCCGCGGACGTCCCGCCGACCTACTGCTTTGCACGCCCGCCATTGTTATTCCGGCGAATCCGTCAGGTCATCGTCTGCGTCGGCTTTACTGCGGCGGCGGGCGGAACGGGAAATCGAGTGACCCGCCGTGGGCGAGGTCAGCACCATAAAGACGATCGCCAAAGTCGCGATAGAGATGATGGCAGCGTTCTCGGTCGCGATGGAGGACGCGAGGACGACGATCACTCCTGGGCCAGTGGCCAAACCTTGGGCATGCAACTGACTTTGCGTGTCGGGCATCCGCATGATGCCGTACACGCTGATGGTCAGCAGCAGGAGCCCCGCGATCAGCAACACCCCGCCCACAATGTCGAGAGCTAGCGAGATCATTCGAACGGCCCTCCGGATCCCAGATATCGGGCCGCGGCGACCGTCGCGACGAACGACAGCAGCGCGAGTGCCACCGCTGCGTTCAGGTAGTAGGACTTGTCCAGCAGGTAGCACAGCAGCGCGAGCAGTGACACCACGAGCACGGCCAGCAGGTCGAGGGCGACTACTCGCTGGTGCACGTCGCGTGCTCGCAGCAGCACCAGGCCCCCGGCCACGAGCAGCAGCGTGGTCCAGACAACGGCGACGATGAGCAGCAGGGTAGGCACGGCGATCAGGGGAATGCGCGCCGCTGTGCGCGCTGGTAGGAAGCGGTCTGGTCCTTGATCACGGCCTCTACGTCGGTGGCATCCAGCACATGCAGCACAAGTTCGCCCTTCGCGGTGTCGACGTCGACGACGACCGTATCCGGCGATAGCCCCACCCGGATCGCCCAGGCCGTGGCGGACGCCGGATCATTTCGGCGGATCGGCAACGTCACGAATCCCGGGGCCAGGGGTCGTAGCCCGAGGCAGTGGGCTGCCACCTGCCAGCTCCCACGGCACATGTCCACCAGGGTGAAACCGATCAGGGCGGGAAAGCCGGACAGGCGCCGCAGGGTCGTCGCACCCGACGGCCGCCGAGATCGCCGCTCGGGTCCGAGGACGCGCGCCTCGCCCAGTGCGAGTAGCAGCGCAAGACCGACGCCCACGAGCACATCGCCCGGCTCCACACTGGTCAGGAACAACAGGTAAACGGCGGTAAGCGCGGCGACCCGGACCACGAGGCTAATCATCTACAACCTCCCCAGCAATACATCGGCGCCGTCCTGACACATGCTGAGCAACGGTTCTGCCGCCAGGCCAATAGCCAGCACCAAAACCGCGAAGACCGCGACGAGCGCGCGCGCCGGTAGCGCGCTGGGCTCTGCGACGCCGGCAGGCGCATCGTCGGGGCGCCAGAACTTCCGCTGATAGATCTGAAACATGTACACCAGCGAAAGCACGCTGCCGACGACCAGCAGCACCACCAGCTGCGGCCGGTCCCCGACGACGGCGGTCCGGAACACTTCCAACTTCGCGATGAATCCGCCGGCCGGAGGCACGCCGGCGACGCTGAATGCCCCGATCGCAAATGCCGCCGCCACCAAGGGCCCCCGCAGCCCCGCAGCCAGGAACAGCAGCCCCTTGTTCACGGCGTTGATAATGCTGTAGACGACGGCCGCCGCCAGTCCGATCGAGCCGCCGATGCCTAACGCGATGAGCATGTAGCCGACCTGGCCGATGGCCGAGTAGGCAAGTGTCTCGCCGATGTCACCGCGTGACACCGCCACGACGCCGCCGTAGAGCATCGATACGACGCCCAGCGCGATGATCGCCGTCGCGGCAAATCGCAGCTCGTCGGGGAACAGGCCGGCGCCAAAGCGCAGCAGGCCGTAGCTGCCGATGTTGGACACGGCGCCGCTGAGGATGGCGGCGACGGCCGGGCGTGTGCCGGTGTAGACCGTCGGCAGCCAGAAGTGGAAAGGGAAGAGGCCGAGCTTGACGCTGAAGGCAACGAAGAATCCGACCGCCACGAGCAGCGTGGCATTCGGGCCGGCGTCGTGGATCCGCTGCGCGACGTCGGCCATGGCCAGCGCGCCCGTGATGTGGTACGTCCCCGCGACCGAGATCAAGAAGACGAACGAACCGAGCAGGTTCACTGCGGCAAAGATCAGCGCCGCGCGCAACTGACGGGCCAGCCCGCCATAGGTGGTCAGCGCGTACGACGCGATCATCGATATCTCGAAGAAGACGTAGAAATTGAACACGTCAGCGGTAAGGAACAGACCGGTCAAGCCCGCGGCGAGCAGCACCACCAGCCCGGGAAACGTCCGGGCGTGCACGCCGACGATCGCCTCGTTGGCAACCGCAAAGATCAGCACCAAAACCGAGACCAGCGCGAACAGCATCCCCAGCGCATCGGCATTCAGCACGATGCCCACACCGGCCTGCCAGCCACCCGTCGTCACCTGATCGGGTCCGGGTGAGAGCACGTCGAAGGTGAGAAAGACGATGGCAATGAACGTGGCGACCAACGCTGCGACGGCGGCCCAGGCGACATAGCGGCGACGGCCGTCCAGCGCGATGAGTACCGTGCCCGCCGTCCAGGGCACAAGCAGAACCAACGACAGCGCCATCAGGGCATCACGTCATCTCACTGGTATCCCGCTGCCGGTCACGCTGCAGCCGCTCTTCGTGCCTGCTCTCCTGAGCAGCGAGTTCGTCGCTCTGCGCGGTCCGGAACACCACCACGGCGCGGTGCACCAGCGCGAGCAGCAACGCCAGGGTGGCGAGCCCGATGACGAGCGCGGTCAGCATCAGCGCCTGCGGCAAAGGGTCACTCACCGGGTCCCCGGCTTCAGGGGAAATGGGCGCCTGTCCACGGGTCAGGCTGGCACCGATCAGCGCCACCACGGCGGCCTGCGACACGAGGGCGACGCCCACGACCATGCGCACCAGGTCACGTTGCAGCAGCAGGTAGGCCCCACCGCCGAAAAGCACGGCGGCCGTCATCGCGAACGCGAACATCATCGGATGCCGCCCTCCCCGTCTTCGCCGTCTGCGTCGTCGATGGTTTCCGTGACAAGGCGTTCGGGGCCAGAGAACTGGTGCAGCAGCATCGCCATCACCCCGAAGACGAGCAGGAAGACCCCGATGTCGAAGAGCAGCGGGGTGAACAATTCCAGCGAGCCGATCGTCACAACCCGCTGACCGCGTGCGGGGAAATGGCTGAACAAGGGCTTGTCAAAAAGCAACGGAAGGAAACCCACGAGCAACGAGAGCAGCAGACCCGCGACGGCCACTTGCGGCGCGAAGCGCAGCAGCGGCAACATCCTCTCCGCCGTCGGCGCCCCGAGCGCTACGTAACACAACGCCACAGCCAGGGCGACGACCATGCCGGCGGCGAACCCGTCCCCCACATCGACGTACCCCTTGACGATGAGGGCCGCCGCCACCATGAGACTCGGGCCCAACAGCACTTGCGCCACGACCCGCAGCACCACGTCCTTGCGCCTCACCAGAGCTTGCCCTCTTTGAGCAGCGTTGCCACACCGACGACGGCGACGAGCAGCACCGTGATCTCGGCCAGGGTGTCCAGGCCGCGGAAGTCGGTGATGATGACGGTGACGACGTCCTTCCCGTGGGCGCTCGGCGTGCTACGGATGTACTCGTCGGCCACACTCGGTGCGCTGGTCGGCGACGAGAGGAAGCCCCACACGGTGGCGAAGGCGGTTACCCCCGCGAGGATCCCGGCCGACACGCTGCGCCAGCGCCGACGGGGGCGCCCGCTGCGCGGCAGCACCAACGTCCCAGCGAGTCCACCGTGTTCGCGGGTGGGTTCGTCCTTCGGTAGGTGCGCGAACGCGGCGATGAAGATGAGGGTGATCATCGTCTCGACGAGAACCGCCACCAATGCGATGTCGGGGGCCGCCAGCAGCGCGTACACGGCTGCCAGAGCGAAGCCGACCACCGCCAGCGCCAACACCATTCCCACCCGGGCGCGGGCCCACGCGGTGGCCAGGGTCGCGATGATGACCAGGCCCAGCAATGGCAAGACCACCCAGTCGACACCGCGCACGCGCCCCACCACGTACTCGCCGGCCGTCGGCGTGACGGCAAAGGCCAATGTGGTCAACACACCGGCGGGAACCAGCACCGCGGCGACACTGCTACGCAGGTCGCGCACCTCGAAGTCGTGAATCGCCGCGGAGAGCCGCGCCAGCGCCCGCAGACTTCGGGTGTAAATCCGCAGCGGCCCGACCCGTTCGCCCACCCGCGCCAGGGCGAGCGAGATCGCGTCCCGGAGGCGCGGCACGGCCAGCAGCGAAAACCCCAACGCCCACGCACTCAGCGCCATCAGGTTCGCCGGACGCGCGTCCAGGTGGTAGGCGGGCGACAACTGGATGGGCGCGCCGTTGGTGACGGCTCCGGCATCCGTGGCCAAACCGCTGAGCAATTGCGGCACCAATCCGCCGAGCACCCCGACCGCCGCCAAGACGACGACGGGGGCCGTCAGCAGGCGTGGTGTCGGCTCGGGTTCGGTGCGCGTCGGGCCCAGGAACAGCAACACCCAGAACCGTCCTATGTAGGCCAACGTCAGACCCGCGGCGAGAACGGCGAGGCCGGCCAGCACCGGCCCGGCGCCGGCCTCCGCCTCGAAGAACAACTCGTCCTTGAAGAACCCCGCGGTCAGGGGCAACCCAGCCAGGTTGGCCGCCGCGATGAGGGCCGCTGCCGCCAGCAGCGGTCTGTGGCGTGCCATGCCGCCGAGGCGAGACAGGCGTTGTTCCCCGGTCGACATCGTCACCGCACCCGCCGTCATGAACAGGGCGCTCTTGGCCAGGCCGTGGGCAAGCACGTAGAAGGCCGCCGCACCGGCCGCAGTGTCGCCGTCGATGCCGTACAGCATCACCACGTAGCCGTACTGCGAGATCGTCGAGTAAGCCAGCACTTGCTTGAGCACATCCTGGCCGAGCGCGAGGACGCCGCCGACCACGATGGATGCCACGCCGACCACCAATAGGCCGGTCAGCACGACCTTGCTGTGCGCGAGCAACGGATGCACCCGGCCCAGAACGAGCACCCCCGCGGCGACCATGGCCGCCGAGTGCAGGTAGGCCGAGACCGGTGTCGGCGCTGCCATCGCCTTGGGCAGCCAGAAATGCAGAGGCACCTGCGCACTCTTGGCCAGCGCCGCCACCGCGAGCAGCGCCCCGGCGACGGTGGCCGTCGTCCCGGGCTCGATGCGGTCGAGCAGGTCAGGTATCGAAAAGGTCCCGTAATGCGCGTACAGCAGCACGGCGGCGATCAGCATGGCGACGGCGCTGGCCACGGTCACCAGCAGCGCCATCAGGGCCGCCCGGCGGGCGTGTGGCTCGTCCCGGTCGAAGCCGATCAGAAAGTACGAGCAGATCGCGGTCACATCGAAGAACAAGAACAGCAGCACCAGGTCCTGCGCCGTCGCCAAGCCCACCATCGCCACCGCGAACAGGGCCATCCACGGCCAGAATTGCCACCGGTCCCGCGCCGGGCGCTCTTTGTGCTTCAGGTGCAGAGACAGATAGGCCGTGCCGTAGCAGAAAACCAGGGCACCGATGCCGCAGGCCAACATCGAATACAGTGCCGCCAGTCCGTCGAACGCGAAGCTCAGGTGCAGGCCCAGCGACGGCACCCATGGCAACGTGACCGTTCCACCACCGGTGCGCCAGGCCCACAGACACACGACGAACCCGATGAGCGCGAGCGCGGCGGAAGTCCAACCTTGCCAGTCTGTCGGCATCCGCTGACGGTCGTCCGTCTCGCGCGTTTCCGCTGTGCTGGAAGCAGTGGTCACAAAGCTCCTCGTCGACAGACGGACACACTCTCGAGCGGGTGATTGCACTGCACAGCCGCGTCCCAGCAGTACCCGCGCAAGGAAAAAGTAAGCCTAGTCGCTTCCGTGGCGTCGCTCACCATGGCCAATGTGCGGGTGAAGCGGCGCCGAAGGCTTAACGTTGTGCCTTGTGGAGTTTGCGGGCGTCACCGACATCGGCCGTCATCGACGCAACAATCAGGACCGGTGGGCCGCGGATGCCGATCAGTCGCTGTTCATCGTCGCCGATGGAGTGGCGGGCAGCACCGACGGTGAACTGGCCGCTGCCCTGGTAACCGAACTGCTGCCGACGTACGTCGCCCGCCATCTCAAACCCGACGTCGAGGGCGAAGTCGTCGAAATCGAGCCAGAAGCGCTCGGCCGCGCGATTGAGGATTTCTGTGCCGACTTCCGCGGATATGCAAGCACCGATCCCCGGGCCGCCGGTGCCACCAGCACCGTGGTGGCGGCGGTGGTCACGGGGTCTCGACTTCTGGTGGCCCATCTGGGCGACAGCCGCGCATACCTGCTCCGCGACCAGGAGCTGCAGTGCCTGACCCGCGATCACAATCTGCTGCGGGAGCTCATAGACGCGGGCAAGGTCGATGTCGCAGACGCCGACCGGCACCCGGCACGCAACACGCTGACCCGGCATGTGGCGATGCTGCCGCGGGCGCTTCCCGATAGCTCTGCGGTGGGTCTGGAGCCCGGCGATCGGATCCTGCTGTGCAGCGACGGCCTCTACAGCGTGGTCGACAAACCGTCCCTGGAGCGAATACTGGCGTCGCATCCCGTACCCGAGGATGCTTGCACCGCTCTGGTCGCGGCCGCCAACGAGGCCGGCGGACCGGACAACATCACCGCCATCGTCATCAACGTCTAGCGCGCGGCCTGACTTTTCGGTGTGACGGGCGCCTCACGACCGCATCCGTGACATGGCGCCTGTACATAACCTATATTCGTATCCGATACACAAGTGAATCTGACGCCGTTGACGCGCCGTGGGAGAACCTCTTCACCGAGGTGCCGTAGGAGCAAGATCCTCCCCGGGAATCTCTCAGGCCCAAGTACCGCAGCGCCGAGGCGACTCTGGAGACAAGGCCGGCTTTGGCCGGGCTTACCGAAGGTGTACGGCTGTGCCGCCAAGCACGGCCCCAGACTCTCAGGTTTCAGGACAGAGCGGGGAGGGCGCACCCAGCCCGGTCATCGGGCCCACTGAAACCGGAGTTGCCCCCGTGTCCGACATGCATGCCCACGTTCCCAACGGCCTTGCCGGGACCGCCGAACTGACCTGCAAAGCAAGTTCCACCCAAACCTATTTCACCGCAAACGTTTCCAGAGACAAGGCGCTGACATGACCGTGACAATGAGTCCATGTATGGGGGCATCATCGCCCCTCCTCGACGTGCACCGCGTACTCGGGGCCCGCTTCACCGACTTCGCCGGTTGGCAGATGCCGGTGCGGTACGGCAGCGAGCTCACCGAGCATCACGCCGTCCGCTCGGCCGCCGGGTTGTTCGACCTGTCCCACATGGGCGAGATCGAGATCGTCGGACCCGACGCGGCGGCCGTGCTCGACTACGCGCTCGTCGGCGCGTTCGGACCCGTCAAGGTCGGCAAAGCCAAGTACTCGCTGCTGTGCGCTGAGAACGGCGGCGTGCTCGACGATCTGGTGGCCTACCGACTCGCCGCAGACCGCTTCCTGGTGGTCGCCAACGCGGCCAACACGGCGGTCGTGCACGCCGCACTCACCCGGCGAGCGGCCGGGTTCGACGCCACGATCACCGACCGCTCCGCGGAGATGGCGCTCATCGCGCTGCAAGGACCCGTCGCGGAGCGGGTGCTCTGCAAGACCGTCGACCCGACTGACGTGGGGACGGTGACCGGACTCAAGTACTACGCGGCAACCGAGTTGCGCATCGGCACCATGCCGATCCTGTTGGCCCGCACCGGATACACCGGAGAAGACGGCTTCGAGCTGTACGTTGCCAACGACCGCGCCATCGATCTGTGGTGGCTGCTGCTGGACGCCGGTGCTGACCATGGGGTGGCCCCGGCGGGCCTGGCTTGCCGCGACACTTTGCGGCTGGAGGCGGGCATGCCGCTCTACGGTAACGAATTGTCCCCGGAGACAACCCCTTACGACGCCGGCCTGGGCAAGGCCGTGCGACTCGACAAAGACTTCGTGGGTCGGGACGCGCTCGCGCAGTATGCCAAATGGGGACCGCTGCGCAATCTCGTCGGGTTGCAGGGCATCGGGCGGCGGGCCGCGCGCCAGGGATACGGCGTGTACACGAAGGACGGTGCGCACCGAATCGGAACTGTCACCTCTGGCGCGCTGTCGCCCACGCTGGGCCACCCGGTCGCGCTGTGTTACGTCGCCACCGGCTCGGTTGGACTCGGTTCCGTTGTCTCCGTGGATATTCGGGGCGGCGACGAGCGCTTTCGTGTCGTCGAGACCCCCTTCTACTCACGGAGCCGATCCTGATGAACACGCTGAATCAACCGCTCGCCACGTTCGACCCCGACATCGCCGCCCTGATCGACAGCGAGCTCGGCCGTCAGGAAGACGGTCTCGAGATGATCGCTTCGGAGAACTACGCTCCGCTGGCGGTGCTGCAGGCCCAGGGGTCGGTGCTGACCAACAAGTACGCCGAAGGCTACCCCGGCCGCCGCTATTACGGCGGCTGCCAGTTCATCGACGGCATCGAGCAGCTGGCCATCGACCGCGTCAAGGACCTCTTCGGCGCCGAATACGCCAATGTGCAACCACATTCGGGTGCCACCGCCAATGCCGCCACCATGCACGCGCTGCTCAGCCCTGGCGACACCATCCTCGGATTGTCACTGGCGCACGGCGGCCATCTCACCCACGGGATGCGCATCAACTTCTCCGGCAAGTTGTACAACGTCGCCGCTTACGAAGTGTCCGAAGAGGACTACCTCATCGACATGGATGCGGTCGCGGAGGCCGCCCGTACGCAACGGCCCAAGCTGATCATCGCGGGCTGGTCGGCCTACCCCCGCCGGCTGGACTTTGCCCGGTTCCGCGCAATCGCCGACGAGGTTGATGCGCTGTTGATGGTCGATATGGCGCACTTCGCCGGTCTGGTGGCAGCCGGACTGCATCCCAGCCCAGTACCGCACGCCCACGTCGTCACCTCGACCACCCACAAAACGCTGGGCGGGCCTCGCGGCGGCATCATCTTGTCCAACGACCCCGCCATCGCCAAGAAAATCAATTCCGCGGTGTTCCCCGGACAGCAGGGTGGACCACTCGAGCACGTCATCGCCGCCAAGGCCACCGCATTCAAGATGGCAGCACAACCCGAATTCGTTGAACGCCAACGACGTTGCTTGGAAGGTGCGCGCATCCTCGCGGACCGACTGACCCAGCCCGATGTGGCCGAGCAGGGCATCACCGTGTTGACCGGCGGAACCGACGTACACCTGGTTCTGGTCGACCTCCGGCACGCCCAACTTGACGGGCAGCAAGCCGAGGACCGGCTGGCCGCGGTCGACATCACGGTCAACCGCAATGCCGTGCCATTCGACCCCCGGCCGCCGATGGTGACCTCGGGGTTGCGAATCGGCACCCCGGCGTTGGCCGCACGAGGCTTCTCGGCCGACGACTTCCGCGCCGTGGCTGATGTCATCGCTTCGGCACTGACAGCCACCAGTGACGACGAATTGGGTCCGCTCCGCACCCGAGTCCAAGAGTTGGCCGCGCGCCACCCGCTCTACCCTGCCCTGAAACAGCCGTGACAATCAGCGTTTTCGATCTATTCACCGTAGGCATCGGACCGTCCAGTTCCCACACGGTCGGTCCGATGCGCGCTGCGAACGAGTTCGTCACCACCCTGCGCAACCTCGGGCTGGTTCATTCCGTCACCACGCTACGGGTGGATCTGTTCGGATCACTGGCGGCCACCGGCGCGGGCCACGGCACCATGCCGGCCATCCTGCTCGGCTTGGAAGGCGCTCGGCCAGAAACGATTACCACCGAGGAAAAGGAACGCCGACTTGCCGAGATCGCCGCTTCCGGAAAGACATGGATTTACGGGGTCATGCCGATTCCGTTGACCGAGCAGGATATCGGCCGTCATCCCGATGTGGTGTTGCCCACCCACCCCAACGGTATGACGTTCACCGCCAGCGATTCTCACGGCGGCGTCCTGCACACCGAGACGTACTACTCGGTCGGCGGCGGCTTCATCGTCACCGGCGAGGCCGGCTATTGCGGGGACGAATCGTCGCCCTTCGTGTTGCCCTATTCGTCCGGCAAGGAGCTGCTCGACATCTGCGAGCGGCTCGACATGTCGATCAGCGAGGTCGCTCTCCGCAATGAATCATGTTGCCGGACCGAGGAAGATGTCCGCCGCGGCCTCCTTCACCTGCGTGACGTCATGGTCGAGTGCGAACGCCAAAGCATCTCGCGCGACGGTCTGCTTCCCGGCCGCCTGCAGGTACGCCGTCGGGCCAAGAGTTGGTACGAGCGCCTGAGTGCCGAAGACCCCGATCGTAAGCCCGAATTCGCCCTCGACTGGGTCAATTTGGTGGCGCTGGCGGTCAACGAGGAGAACGCCTCGGGCGGGCGCATCGTCACGGCCCCGACCAACGGTGCCGCCGGAATCATTCCGGCCGTGCTGCGTTACGCCACGCACTACACACCCGCCGGAGCCGCGGACCCCGACGACGTGGCGGCACGATTCCTGCTCACCGCCGGTGCCATCGGATCCCTGTTCAAGGAGAGGGCCTCGATTTCGGGAGCCGAGGTCGGCTGCCAAGGCGAGGTTGGTTCCGCCGCGGCCATGGCAGCGGCCGGATTGGCGGAGATCCTTGGCGGTACACCGCGGCAGGTGGAGAACGCCGCCGAGATCGCCATGGAACACAGCCTGGGGCTTACGTGTGACCCCATCGCCGGCTTGGTGCAGATCCCCTGCATCGAGCGCAATGCGATCTCGGCCGGCAAGGCCATCAATGCCGCCCGAATGGCATTGCGTGGGGACGGATTTCATCGCGTCACCCTAGACGAGGTCATCGACACGATGCGCGCCACCGGTGCGGACATGCACACCAAGTACAAGGAAACATCTGCCGGCGGGCTGGCGATCAACGTGGCGGTCAACATCGTCGAGTGTTGACCTCGGTCAGGCTCGACCTCGCCGCTTATGCCGGTGTCAGCTGCGGGTACACCACCCCGGTCAGTTCTTCGGACACCGCCCACAGGCGCCGCTGCAGAGCGACGTCGTGCGATTGCGCACTCGACGCCACGAGCGTCGGGTAGCCGCGCATCTCGGCAAACCCGTCCGGCCCGTAGTACTGACCGCCTAAGACGCCCGGGTCGGTCGCGGCGCGCAACACCGGCAGCGCGCCCATGTCGGCATCCTGGAACAACGGCGCGAACAGTGCGGTGGCTGCGGCCATCGGTCGCGGCATGTTCCGAGGTCGAGTTGCTGCAGTTCCACCTCGGCGCCCGGGGTGGCCGCGATGATGCGGGACTGCGCTTCCTTCCCTTTCTCGAGATTGCGCACCGCCAGCACCACCCGCGCGCCGTGGGCAGCCAGCGCGGCGGCGGTCTCAAAGCCCAGGCCGGTGTTCGCGCCCGTGATGACGGCGGTGCGCCCGGTCTGGGCGGGAATGTCGGTGGTGGTCCACTTGGTCATTGGGATTTCCTCGCTATGATCGCCAAAACGGGGCGAGCGCTCCGCTTGGTTGGAACTATACGGAACGCACGCCCCGTTTTGTCAATGCTCGATTTGCGTGGAGGTGTGACTTGGCTCAGCGGCCAGTGCGCGCTGACGCGGCCCGCAACCGCGCCCGCGTCCTGGAGGTTGCCTACGAGACCTTCGCCTCTGACGGGTTGTCGGTGCCGATCGATGAAATCGCCAAACGGGCCGGAGTCGGCGCGGGCACGGTGTACCGGCACTTCCCGACCAAAGAGGCCCTGTTCCAGGCGGTGATCGCGGACCGGATGCGGCACATCATCGATGACGGGTACGCCTTGGCGCAGGCCGAGCAGCCCGGTGAGGCGCTCTTCGCGTTCATCCGGTCGATGGTGTTGCAGTGGGGCGCTGCCGACCGTGGCTTGGTGGAGGCGCTGGCCGGCGTTGGGATCGACGTCAACAGCGCCGTCCCCGGGGTCGAGGAGGAGTTCCTGGGTTTGCTCGGGGACCTGTTGACGGCGGCTCAGCGGAGCGGCACCGCGCGCCAGGACATCACCGTTCCCGAGGTCAAGACCCTGTTGGTCGGTTGCCAGGCCATGCAGGGTTACAACGCCGAGTTGGCTGAGCGCGTCACCGAGGTGGCACTCGACGGGCTGCGAACCAGGTGAACACCACACCCCGACCATCACCTGCGGTTGTCCAGCCGCGATACTGGTAGCCGCGGTTACCACGCAGGGCCCTTCAAGAAATCTGACCGACAATGCCGCCGGGAGAAAATCACATGAGCGCCGAGCAGCCGACCATCATCTACACGCTGACCGACGAGGCGCCAATGCTGGCGACCTACGCCTTCTTGCCAGTGGTGCGCGCCTTTGCCGAACCTGCAGGGATCAAGATCAAGCCGAGTGACATCTCGCTGGCGGCCCGCATTCTCGCCGAGTTTCCGGACGAACTGACCGAAGAGCAGCGCGTGCCGGACAACCTTGCCGAACTTGGCAAGCTCACGCAGGAGCCGGACACCAACATCATCAAGCTGCCCAACATCAGCGCCTCGGTGCCGCAGTTGGTGTCCGCCATCAAGGAGCTGCAGAAAAAGGGCTACAAGATCCCGGACTTCCCGGAGGACCCGAAGTCCGACAAGGAGCGGGAACTCCGCAAGCGTTACGCCAATTGCTTGGGTAGCGCGGTCAATCCCGTGCTGCGCCAGGGCAATTCGGATCGTCGGGCGCCCAAGGCGGTCAAGGAGTATGCGCGCAAGCACCCGCACAGCATGGGCAAGTGGTCGATGGCATCGCGGACACACGTCGCGACGATGAAGCACGGCGACTTCTATCACGGCGAGAAGTCGATGACCCTGGACCAGGCACGCAACGTGAAGATGGTGTTGAAGACCAAGAGCGGCGAGGAGCTGGTGCTCAAGCCGAAGGTGGAGCTCCTGGAGGGCGACATCATCGACAGCATGTTCATGAGCAAGAAGGCCCTGATCGACTTCTACGAAGAGCAGATGCAGGACGCCTACGAGACCGGCGTGATGTTCTCGCTGCACGTCAAGGCGACGATGATGAAGGTTTCGCACCCCATCGTCTTCGGTCACGCGGTACGCACCTTCTACAAGGACGCGTTCGCAAAGCACCAGAAGCTGTTCGACGAACTGGGCGTCAACGTCAACAACGGCTTGGTCGATCTCTACAACAAGATCGAGTCGCTGCCCGCGTCGCTACACGACGAGATCATCCGCGACCTGCACGCCTGCCATGAGCACCGCCCCGAGTTGGCGATGGTCGACTCGGCCAAGGGCATCTCCAACTTCCACTCACCCAGTGACGTGATCGTGGACGCTTCGATGCCGGCGATGATCCGGGCGGGCGGCAAGATGTACGGCGCCGACGGGCGGCAGAAGGACACCAAGGCCGTCAACCCCGAATCCACGTTCTCCCGCATCTACCAGGAGATCATCAACTTCTGTAAGACCAACGGGCAGTTCGACCCGACGACGATGGGCACCGTCCCCAACGTGGGCCTCATGGCGCAGCAGGCCGAGGAGTACGGCTCGCACGACAAGACCTTCGAGATCCCCGAGGACGGCGTCGCCGACATCGTCGACATCGACACCGGTGAAGTGCTGCTCACCCAGAACGTCGAAGAGGGCGACATCTGGCGCATGCCCATCGTCAGGGACGAACCCATCCGCGACTGGGTGAAACTGGCCGTCACGCGGGCCCGCGCCTCCGGAATGCCGGTGCTGTTCTGGCTGGACCCCTACCGTCCGCACGAGAACGAGCTCATCAAGAAGGTTCAGACTTACCTGCAGGACCACGACACCGAGGGTCTGGACATTCAGATCATGTCGCAGGTGCGTTCCATGCGGTACACCCTGGAACGCCTGGTCCGCGGGCTCGACACCATCGCCGCCACGGGAAACATCCTGCGCGACTACCTCACCGACCTCTTCCCGATCTTGGAACTGGGCACCAGCGCCAAGATGCTGTCCATCGTGCCGTTGATGGCCGGCGGCGGCATGTACGAGACCGGGGCCGGCGGTTCGGCGCCCAAGCATGTGCACCAGCTGTTGGAGGAGAACCACCTGCGCTGGGATTCGCTCGGCGAATATTTGGCCCTGGGCGCCTGTTTCGAGGACATCGGCATGAAGACCGGCAACAAGAAGGCCGAGATCCTCGGCAAGACACTGGATTCCGCGATCGGCAAGTTGCTGGACAACGACAAGAGCCCGTCTCGCAAGACCGGCGAGCTGGACAACCGCGGCAGCCAGTTCTACCTCGCCATGTATTGGGCGCAGGAGCTGGCAGCGCAGACCGACGACAAGGAACTGAGCGAACACTTCGCCAAGCTCGCCGACACGTTGGCCAAGAACGAAGAGAAGATCGTCGCCGAGCTCAACGAGGTCCAAGGCAAAGAGGTCAACATCGGCGGCTACTACTACCCGGACGAGGACAAGGCCGCGGCGGTGATGCGCCCGAGCGAGACTTTCAACGAGGCCCTGGCGAAGTCGCGTGAATGAGCCCGTACCGTCGGCGGGGTTGATGGGGTGATATGGCGGCTGACGTCGACATCGAGGCGTCGGGCCTGCTTGACGGCCTCGAGGGCGACGCACGCCGCGACCGGGCTGAACTGATCGCCTGGTTGCTGGACCGGGGGTTCAGCCTCGAGCACATCCGCTCGTCGACCGCACCGGTGATGCTGCCCGCCTATCGGGTTCTTGGGGATGACGGGACCCTCGTCTCGGCGCGGGAGATCTGCGCGTCCACCGGGATCGACCTGGCCTTGCTGCAGCGCATGCATCGTGCGATCGGCCTGCCCAGGACCGACGATCCGGACGCGGCCGTGTTGCCGCGCGCCGACGCCGAGGCGGTCAAACACGCGAAAGCCATTCTCGACCTTGGCTACGACCCCGAAGATGCGGTGGCCGTCATGCGGGTGCTGGTGCAGAGCCTCGGTCAGGCCGCAGCGATGATGCGCGAGGCGGCGCTCAAAAACCTGCTGCGGCCGGGATATTCGGAGATCGACCTGGCCAGAGCGTCCGAGCAACTCGCCGAAGTGGCGGCGCCGCTGCTGGCGCCGATGATGGACGACCTGGTGCGAATGGAGCTGCGGCGCACCGTCGAGCTGGAGGCCGTCAATGCGGCCGAACGGGCGGCCGGAATCTTGCCGGGAGCGCGGCCGGTCAGCGTGGCGTTCGCCGATATGGCCGGATTCACCGGGCTGGGCGAGGCGCTCCCGGCGGAAGATCTCGAACGCGTGGCCAGCCGGCTCGCTGAGTTGGCCCACGACGCGGCAGCCCCACCGGTGAAGTTCGTGAAGTCGATTGGCGACGCGGTGATGTTCGTGTCTTCGGACGCCACGCCGCTGGTGCAAACCGTCCTGGACTTGGCGGATGCGGCGGCAGACGACCTGCCGGCCTTGCGGATTGGCGTCGCATCGGGTTTGGCCGTGACGCGCGCGGGCGACTGGTACGGCAGCGCGGTCAACCTGGCCAGTCGGGTCACCGCGAGCGCCCGTCCGGGAACGGTACTGCTCACCGCGACCACACGCGAGGAGGTGGGCAGCGCCGGGGACTTCGAATGGTTCCCCATGGGAGCACGTCGGCTCAGGGGGATGAGCACCGAGGTCAAACTCTATCGGGTCGAACGGGCGACTCGGAAAGACAGCCAGGCCAATATCAATGAACGATGACGCCTCGAATGATCTTGCCGTCCCGCAGATCCTGGTAGCCCTGGTTGATGTCTTCGAGGCGGTACCTCGTCGTGACGAGTTCGTCGAGCTTTAACTGTCCCGAGTCGTAGAGCCGCAACAGTCTCACGATGTCGTATTGCGGGTTGGCGGAGCCGAATAGCGAACCCCGAATTGTCTTTTCGGTGAGGGCCAGCATGGCACCGGAAATGTGGACCGTCGCCTTCTCCGGATTGGCGAGACCGACGACCACAACCGAACCGCCCTTTCCGACGATGTCGAACGCCGCCGAGATCACCTCTTCGGTGACGGTGCCGACGGTGACGATGGCCTGATCCGCCATCTGGCCCCAGGACAGTTCGACCACCTTCTCCGCAGCCGCGGCTGCGTCCGCAAAGGCATGTGTGGCACCGAATTTGAGCGCGGCGTCACGCTTGAATGCGACGGGGTCTACCACGATGACGTACTTGGCGCCCGCATGTACCGCGCCTTGCACGGCATTGATCCCGACGCCGCCGATGCCATAGATGACGGTGATGTCCCCGGCGCGGACGTTCCCGGCATAGATCGCACTGCCCCACCCGGTCGGCACTCCACAACCGACCAGGACCGCGGTGTCCAACGGCAGCCACTCGTCGACTTTGACTACCGAGTGCTGAGAGATCGTCGCCTTCTGGGCGAACGTGCCGAGCATGCACATGGCGCCGTAATCGATTCCGTCGCGGTGGAACTTGAACGAGCCGTCCGGCATGCAGCCCTCCAGGATCGTCGCGCCCATGTCGCAAAGGCTCTGCCTGCCGGTCGAGCAGTAGCGACAATGTCCACAGCTGGGAATGAAGGCGCAAACGACGTGGTCTCCCGGCTTCACCTTCGTCACCCCGGGGCCCACGTCCTCGATGACGCCGGCACCCTCGTGGCCGCCGACGATCGGAAACCGGCAGGGCAGATCGCCGTCGGTGAGATGCAGGTCCGAGTGGCACAGTCCAGCCGCCGTGTAGTTGATCAGGACTTCCCCCGGGCCGGGCCCCTCGAGCTCGAGTTCGGTGATCTCGAATGGTTGGCCGACCTCGAACAGGACCGCGGCTGTCGTCTTCATGCTTCTTTTCTTACGCCGACTGGATGTGGTTCGGAAGCCGCAAACGGGTCGGTGTAGGAAAGGAGCTAGGCCGACTCAACGTCGTCGGCCGTCCTCACGAGATTCAGAGGTTCTGATGTCCTTGTTCGATGTGTCCGAGCGCGCCGCGCAATACCAGTCAGATCTCCTGGCGTTCATGGATTCGCACGTCTACCCGGCCGAGACCGTCTACGACGAGCAGATGCGGGCGGCCGGTGACCCGCACTTCCATCCGCCGATCTTGGAGGAGCTCAAGGCGGAAGCGCGAAAGCGGGGGCTGTGGAACCTCTTTCACCCGCATCCCGAATGGGGCCCGGGACTGACGAACCTCGAATATGCGCCATTGGCCGAGATCATGGGTCGCAGCCATCTGGCGTCCGAAGCGTGCAATTGCAGCGCCCCGGATACCGGGAACATGGAGGTGCTCACCCTCTTCGGTACCGACGAGCACAAAGAGAAATACCTCAAGCCGTTGCTCAACGGCGAGATCAGGTCGGCGTTCGCGATGACCGAACCCCGAGTGGCCAGCTCCGACGCGACCAACGTCGAGATGTCGATGGTCCGGGACGGTGACGACTACATTCTGAACGGCCGAAAGTGGTTCGCCTCCAACGCAATGCACCGCAACTGCAAGGTGTTGATCGTGATGGGCAAGACGGATCCGACGGCCGCCCCGCATCGCCAGCAATCGATGATGGTGGTGCCCATCGACGCACCCGGCATCACCGTCATGCGCAACTTGTCGGTCTTCGGCTATCAGGACCGCGAAGGCCATGCCGAAATCGACTTCCACGATGTGCGGGTGCCGGCCAAGGATGTGCTCAAGGGCGAGGGCGAGGGATTCGCGATAAGCCAGGCCCGACTGGGGCCCGGCCGCATCCATCACTGCATGCGCGCTATCGGCATGGCCGAGCGGGCCCTGGAACTCATGTGCAGACGGGCCCAGTCGCGGGTCACCTTCGGCAAGCCGATCAGCGAAAACGCCAACGTGCGGGACTGGATCGCCGAAGCCCGCATCGAAATCGAGATGATCCGACTGCTGACCCTCAAGACCGCCCATCTGATGGACACGGTCGGCAACAAGGAAGCCCGAACGGAGATCGCGGCGATCAAGGTCGCGGCCCCCAACATCGCCCTCAAGATCGTCGACCGGGCCATCCAGGTGCACGGCGGCGGCGGGGTGACCGATGACTTCCCCCTGGCGACGGCGTGGGCCCACCTGCGCACGTTACGACTGGCCGACGGGCCCGACGAAGTACACAAACGAACGATTGCCAGCCAAGAGCTACGCAAGTACCGGGACGGCGCGGCCCATGGCTCCCATGCCTGACGCGAAGCACATCCCGGGCGTTGACGTCGATGCGGTCTCGCGCTGGCTGGCCGCGCTGGAAATCGACGTCACGCCACCGCTGCAGTTCCTGCGTGTGGGGCTCGGCCAGTCCAACCTGACCTATCGTGTGAGCGACACCGCCGGGCGCGCTTGGGTGCTGCGGCGACCACCGTTGGGTCACCTGCTGGCGTCGGCCCATGACGTGGTGCGTGAAGCGAGGATCATCGCCGCCTTGGCCGACACCGACGTGCCGGTCCCGCAAATCCTCGGTGTCACAACGGATCCAGAGTTCTCCGAGGTTCCCATGGTGCTGATGGAGTTCGTCGATGGCCTGGTGATCGACACCATGGAGGTCGCCGAATCGTTGACCCCGGAACGGCGTCGCCAGACCGCTGTGTCAATGCCGCACACCCTGGCCAAAATTCACGCCGTCGACCTCGCGGAGGTCGGCCTGCAAGATCTGTCCAGCCACAAGCCCTACGTGCAGCGCCAGCTCAAACGTTGGGCGGGCCAGTGGGAGCTGTCCAAGACGCGCGAGCTGCCGGAACTTGACGACCTGACGCGTCGGCTCGTCGCCGCCGCTCCCGAGCAACGCGAACTCGCCTTGGTGCATGGGGATTTTCATCTCCGCAACCTGATCACCTCACGGGAGAACGGTGAAATTGTCGCGACCTTGGACTGGGAGTTGTCCACCCTCGGCGATCCACTGGCGGATATGGGCACCCTGCTCACCTTCTGGGTGGAACCGGGTGAGACGACCGGCGGTGACTTTGCGCCGTCGACGTTGGAGGGCTTTCCGAATCGCGCCGAGATGACGCGGCTCTACTTGGAGGAGACCGGCCGAGATCCGGCCGCCCTGCAGTACTACCACGTGCTCGGGCTATGGCGGCTGGCGATCATCGCCGAGGGCGTCATGCGCCGCGCGATGGACGAGCCGCTCAACAAGGCGGCGTCCGGAACGCCCACCACCGAACGGATCGATGCCCTCGTCCACAAGGGCATCGAAATAGCCGACGCCGCAGGGATTTAGCGATAGCTAGTCGATCAGCCCGCGGAGTTCCTCGATCAGCTTCACCCGTTCGGCCGTCGTGCCCGCGATGGGTGCGACGGTCAACGTGGTGACCCCGGCCTCGCGGAACGCCGCCACCCGTTCCTTGACGAATCCGGGCGAGCCGATCAAGTTGACGTCGCGCACGAGTTCGTCGGGCACCACCTTCGCGGCACCTTCCTTGTCTCCCGAGAGGTACAGCTCCTGGATCCGGTCGGCCTGCGGTCCGTATCCGTACTTGGTGGCCAAGGCGTGGTAGAAGTTCTTGCCTTTGGCGCCCATGCCGCCGATGTACAGCGCCAGGTGTGGTTTGACGAATTCGCGTAGCGGCTCGACGTTTTCACCGATGGCCAGTACCGGCCCGGCATACACTTCGAGGTCGCCGAGCGCGGGGTCGCGCTTGGCCCGCCCGGCCGCCAGCGCCTCACCCCACACGTCCCCGGCCTTCTCCGGCAGGTAGAAGATCGGCTGCCAGCCCTCGGCGATCTCGGCGGCCAACTCCACATTTTTCGGCCCGAGCGCCGCGATCAGCACCGGAATCCGTTCCCGCACCGGCTTGTTGATGAGCTTCAGCGGCTTGCCCAAGCCGGTTCCCTGCTCGGGCGGCAGCGGGACGGTGTAGTACTTGCCCTGGTACTGCACCCGCTCCCGGCGCCACACCTGACGGCAGATTTCGATGGCCTCGCGGGTGCGGCCGATCGGCGCGTCGTAGGGCACCCCGTGGAAGCCCTCGATGACCTGCGGACCCGAAGCGCCCAGGCCCAGGATGAACCGGCCGTCGGAGACGTAGTCCAGACCGGCCGCCGTCATCGCGGTCAGCGTCGGCGTCCGCGTGTACAGCTGCAGGATGCCCGACGCCAGTTCGACGCGTTCGGTGCTTGCCGCCAGGTAGCCGAGCGCGCTCACCGCGTCGAACGAATACGCCTCCGGGACGAACACCACATCCAGGCCGGCGCGCTCCAGGTCGGCCACTTCGGCGGCGACGTCCTTGAAGCCCCCGGCGTAGTTGATGGCAAGGCCGATTCGCATGGTCAGGCCCCCTGCGCGCTGGCGAACTCGACAGCCTCCTGCTGGATCCGGTCGAACTGCGCGCCCATCAATTCGGCCAGCGCCTTCGCGCCGGACAGCGGGCGCACCATGACCATGAACTGGTCGATCAAGCCGTCATCATTGAAGTGCAGGAAGTCGCAGCCGGTGATCTTCATTCCCGGCACGCCCGCGAGTCCGGTCTCGAACACCAGCGCGTGGTCGCGGCCCTTGTCGTCGCCAATTTCCCGGATGTAGCGGAAGTCCTCGAAGATTCGCAGCACGCCGCGCAGAATCGCGGCGGTGATCGGCTTGCCGACGTAGGGCTTGAACGCAACCGGGCTGGTGAACACCACGTCGTCGGCCAGCAGAGCAAGCATGGCGGACTCGTCGCGCTCCTCGACCGCCTTACGGAACGGATTTTGAGAGCTCACGAAACCTCGCATAGTCAACTTGTTGAGTAGGTCTGCTTGACGTTAGAGCCTGTCGCCGCAGGTGTCCATGCGTTATTAGTCACTTTGTTGATTATTGCTTGTTGTACGATCGCCCGATGTCGCTCCGCGATGCAGTGATGGCCGCACTCCTCGAGGGCGAGGCGTCCGGATACGACCTGGCCAAGCGGTTCAATGCCTCCGTTGCCGACTTCTGGACGGCCACCCCGCAGCAGTTGTACCGCGAGCTGGAACAACTCGCCCAGCGCGGCTTGATCCAGGCGCGTGTTGTTCATCAGGAGCGTCGACCCAACAAGCGGATGTACTCACTCACCGAGGCTGGCCGCCAAGCCATTCACGACTTCACCGCCAGGGCACCGAAACCTTCGGTGTTCCGCGATGAGCTGCTGGTCAAGGTCGCGGCCGTCGACGCCGGTAATGCCGAGGCCGTCCGAGACTTCATCCTCGAGCGATTGCAGTGGGACAGAGCGAAATTGGAACGTTACGAACGATTCCGCGCCCGATTGTTGGACGGCCGCACCGAGCAGGAGTACTTCGCGCAGGCGGAACGAGTCGGCCCCTACCTCACGCTGTTGCGTGGAATAGCGTTCGAACAAGAGAACATTCGGTGGGCTGAGCAGGCGTTGGCCGTTATCGAAAGCCGGCTGCACGTGCAAGCATGATCTCCAGGGTCGATCAAAGGAGATATCCGTGGCGCGAACCTCAGACCACAATCGGGACCGGAATTGGGACCCGAATTGGGATAAGGCCTTCACGGTGGTGCAGGAAGTCCAACCGCCTTTTATCTCCCAGGACGCCCACGCCATGACGGTCGTCGTTGAATACGGGCCCGGCAGCCGGGGCGCTCCCCCGCATCGGCACCCGAGCGGTCCGGCCTTCGGTTACGTGCTCGAGGGCGAAATGCTGTTCGAGCTCGAGGGTGAGCCGCCGCGGGCGATCCGCGCTGGAGAGGCGTTTTGGGAACCGGGTGGTGACGTCATCCACTACCAGGACGGCAACAACCGAGACGACGTCAGAGTGCGTTTCGTCGTCACGATGCTGTGCGTACCGGGCCAACCCATGCTTGTTCTCGTCGACGATGACGAACTCGCGGCACGCCAGCACCTGCGGGCGTCTAATCCCTGACGCATGAGTCCGCGGATCGTCGTCATCGGCGCGGGACTCGCCGGCATCACCGCGCTTTACGTTTTCACCCAGCGGGGTTTCAGGGACGTGACCGTGCTGGAGAAGGGCTCGGACGTGGGCGGGGTCTGGCACTGGAATCGCTATCCGGGACTGACCTGTGACGTGCCCTCTCAGCTCTATCAATTCGGGTTTGCACCCAAGGCCGATTGGTCGCACCTCTTCGCCGAGGGTGCCGACATCCAGCGTTACCACCGCGATGTCGTGGCTTCCCTGGGGCTGCGCGAACACATCCGGTTGAACACCGAAGTCGTTGCGGCACAATGGTTCGAAGACACGGCGAGTTGGAGGCTGTGCACCGCCACGGGCGAGGAGCTAGAGGCCGATGTCGTCGTGTGCGCAACGGGAGTGCTCCATCATCCGGCCATTCCCGATATCCCCGGCCTGGAAGAATTCGATGGACCGGTTGTGCACACCGCACGCTGGGACGACGAAATCGACCTGACCGCAAAGGATGTCGCCGTCATCGGCACCGGATCCACGGGCGTGCAGGTCGTGTCCGCGTTGCAACCGCAAGCCGCTTCGATTGCGCACTATGTCCGTTCACCCCAATGGATCTTGTGGGCGCCAATGTCGTTGCGCCAGAGTGCGCGTGTCAGCTCGCTACTCACGCGCTTTCCGGCCGCGCACGGGCAGTTGTATCGAACCCTGCTTCGAGTGTCCGGGATCCTGGCCGACGTGGCCACCCACCCCTCGTGGCGACGTCGCGCGGTCCAAAACTATGCCCGGCTGTGCCTGCGTCTGCAGGTGCGCGATGACGCACTACGAAAGCAATTGACACCCGACTACCAACCTCTGTGCAAACGGCAGGTCGTCTCCGACAACTATTACCGGGCAATTCAATCCGCCAACGCCGAGTTGGTCACCAATCCGATCGAGGAGGTTACACCCGCCGGGATACGGACGGCGGACGGTCGCATCCGGTCGACGGACGTCATCGTCTTGGCCACCGGGTTCCAGGCGCACAATTACATGCGGCCCATGGAGATCACCGGGCGTGACGGACTCAGCCTCGACAAGGCCTGGTCCGGCGGGCCGCGTGCCTATCGAATGACCGCGATTCCCGGTTTTCCCAACCTGTTTACCGTGTTGGGGCCCAACTCCCCGACCGGATCCATCTCGCTGCAGTACTCGGCCGAACGAACGGCCAACTACATCGTCCACTTCCTGAACATGCTCCGCGACGGCAAGGCCACCTCCATCGAGGTGACCGAGGAAGCGACCGACGAATTCAACGCGGAGGTGGCCGAGGCCATGGGACCCACGGTGTGGAACACCGGATGCAATTCCTGGTACCTCACCGAGAACAACACCGTCGATCTGTGGCCCTATGACCGCGCGAGGTTGACCGCGATGCTGGCCGCTCCAGAGCTGGGCCACTTCGACATTCGCTAGGCGGGTTGGGGCGCGGGTCCTACCAGGTAGCGAGCGAGCACCGGTCGCAGCCATTCGATGAGCTCGGCGTCATCCATCTGCACCAGTGCCGGGATACACAGGATGTAGCGCGCCGTCGCGAGACCGAGCACCTGGGATCCCACCAGGGCCGCGCGCTCGGCGGCGCGATCGGGGACCACCGCGGACAGGGCGGGGGCGACCCGTTCGACGAACACCCCAAGCAGCGCATCCGTGGCCGCAGGGTTGGTAGCGGCCGCACGCAACAACGGCAGAAACGGCCCGTCGGGACCCCAGACCGCCACGAACAACGGCAACAACACGTCCGCGATCCGGTCGGGCGGCACGCCGGACAGATCGGGGAAGGTGATATCGAACCGGGAGGCCGCGGCAAACAGTTCCGCCTTGCTGCCGAAGTAGTGCATCACGAGCGCCGGATCGACGCCGGCCGCCGATGCGACCGATCGGATGGTCGTCCGTTCGAAGCCTTGGTTGCCGAATTGCGACCGTGCGGTCGCCAGAATCGTCGCGCGGGTGGCCTCGCCGTCACGCACTCTTGGGGGCATACCCAGCAGTGTATTCAACAACTGTTGACACAACCAGAGGCGGGGTCTAGCGTTGATTTCAACAGTTGTTGAACTCAACTTCTGGGGAGGCCGAAACCATGACCATCACCGCCATCCAAATCGGACTCGACCCCGACGTGATCGACTACTCCTCGCCCGACTTCGCCCAGTTCCCGGGCCTGACCAGGGAGAGACTTCGCGCCGCCAACGACGACAACGTCGCGGCGTTGCGGACGGCCGGCTATCTCGTCGACAACTGCCTCATCGACTTCGGCCAAGCGGGCGCCGACAAGGCCCGACAGTGGCTTGAGGCCAAGCGCTACGACGCGGTACTCATCGGCGCGGGGGTACGCCTGGTCGCGAACAACACGCTGCTGTTCGAGTCGATCGTCAACGCCGCGCACGCCACTCAGCCCGGGTGTCGCTTCGTCTTCAACCGTGCGGCCGTCGCAACGCCCGACGACATCCGTCGTTGGTACCCACAACCGGAGGAGGTGGCACGATGACCACTCACACCGTCGACGTCCTCGTCGTTGGCGCCGGGCCCACCGGACTGAGCGCCGCGGGAGACCTTGCGCGCGCCGGCCGATCGGTCACCGTCCTGGAGCGCCGCCCGACCCCCCACCCGGCAAGCCGTGCCTTTGCCACCATGGCCCGCACGCTCGAGGTGCTCGATGCCCGCGGGGTCGCGGAGGGCTTGTTGGCGCACTCGCACACGGCGCCGGGGGTCACCGTATTCGCCGGTGGCCGTGTCGATCTCAGCCACCTCGACTCGCCGTACCGATTCGTGATGGTCACCCCGCAATCCAATGTGGACCGGGCGCTGGCCGGCTACGCCGTCGAGCAAGGGGCCGACATCCGGCGCGGCGTCGAGGTCATCGGACTCAGCCAGGATGCGGGCGGGGTGACCGTGACGACGGAGCACGACAGCTGGCGGGCGAAGTACGTTATCGGCGCCGACGGCGCGCACAGCACCGTGCGCAAGTTGGTCGGTGCTGACTTTCCCGGTAAGACGATCCTGTCGTCCATCGTGCTTGCCGACGTGAAGCTCGCCCATGGGCCCGCGGACGGCGGCCTGCGGGTCGGCAGCACCCGTGACGTGTTCGCGTTGCTGGCCCCGTATCACCGCCACGATGCGGACGGCTCGTGGTACCGGACGATGGTCTGGGACCGCCACCACCAAGTACCGGACAGCGAGCCGGTAGATCGGGACGAGGTCGTCGGAATCCTGGCCCGGGCCATGGGAGCCGACCTGGGCGTGCTCGAGGTGGAGTGGAAGTCCCGATTCCATTGCGATGAAAGACAAGTCACGCGGTACCGGCATGGCCGGGTGTTCCTGGCCGGCGACGCTGCACACGTCCATTCCCCGATGGGCGGGCAGGGCATGAACACCGGTATCCAGGACGCGGCCAACCTCGCCTGGAAGATCGACGCGGTGCTCAGCGGCGCCGACGACGCCGTGCTGGACACCTACCACGACGAGCGTCATCCGATCGGTAAGCGGGTGCTGCTGCAATCCGGCATGTTGGCGCGCGGCATCACCCTTCACCCGCGGTTGGCGCGCGGCCTTCGAAACCTGCTGGTGCCTCGGCTACTTCGGATAGCCCGGGTTCGCGACACGATCGCGGGCAGCCTGGCCGGCACGACCTTGCGGTATGCCCGCAACCGCGGCGATCATCCGTTGGTCGGCACCCGTGGAACGCAGATTCCACTGACCCACAACCGGATCGGCGTGCTGCTGCGGGTTGCGCCTGGCTTCCTGTTCGTCCGTGAGCACGGCACCGACGAGATCGATGTCGCCGGGCTGATGCAGGCGGAACGCGCGGATGATGGTCCGGCAGTGCTGATTCGACCAGACGGGTACCTCGCCTGGGCGGGCCGTTCCGCCGACCGATGCGGATGGATGGCGGCCCTTGCCCGGTGGACGGGTCCGGAAGTGCAGCACCCGCATGCACAGTTCATGACGGCACCCGGTGGACATCCGCGTCGGCCTGTCGGGGCGCGCCGCTGACGCGCCGGTACACAACGGCACGGCCACCTTTGGCGGGAGCGGTCGCGACACCGCGCAAGTGGGTGCGCTCGCCGGGAGCGTCAGTAGGGGCGAATTCGAACTCGCGCAACAAAGTTCGCAATGTCACGTTCATCTCCATGTTGGCGAACGCGGCACCGATGCAGCGCCGGACTCCACCGCCGAACGGGATCCACGTGTAGTTGTCAGGTGGGTGGTCCAGGAAGCGATCGGGGTCAAACCTCGTAGCGTCGGCGAAGTTCGCCTCCGCGTCATGCACCAGCGTTGCGCTGGCGACAATCGCGTACCCCGGCGGAATCACCCACGGGCCCAGGCGTATCCGGGATTTCGTCACCCGGGTGGTGCCTTCGATCACCGGACGGGTGCGCTGGACCTCCCAGATCGTGGCCTGACGTAGCCGCGAACCACCGGCGCCGGCCTCTTCAGCCAACCGGGCCAGCAACCGTGGGTGACGCCGGATCCGCTCCACCGTCCACGCCAGGGTCGTCGCCGTCGTCTCGTGGCCGGCGGCCAGCAAGGTCAACAGCTCGTCGGCCACATGCTCGTCGGAGATGGGCGAGCCGTTCTCATAGCGAGCGGCAAGAAGCAGCGACAGCACATCACCGCGTTCCTCGGCGTCGGTTCGTGCTTGATGGATCAGCAACGCGATGATGTCGTCGTACCGTTGCCGGTATCGCACCGCGCGGCCCCAGGGACTTCGCGGCCCAAGGTCGCGCCGTAGCGCGCGAGGCAGCGCCGCCATCCGTGAGGTCAAGGTCACCCACCGCGGCAGGATTTCCCGAAGTTGGTCAAACTCTGCTCCCTGCGCCCCAAAAACGGTGCGCAAGATGGTATTTAGCGTGATACGCATCATCGGCTGCAGAGTCTCGAACTCCCGACCTTCGGGCCAGTTGGCCGTCTCCCGCAACACTTCTTCTTCGACGATGGACTCGTAACCGGTCATCCTGCGGCCATGAAAAGGCGGGACCAGAAGTTTGCGCCGCCGCAGGTGTTCCGCGCCGTCGAGACTGAAGGTCGACCCCGGCCCCAGGATGTCGCCAAGGTTGCCGGGCCGGCCGAGTAGCTCACTGCCGCCGGTGAACAGGTCCTTGATCAACGCCGGATCGCTGATGACCACCGCCGGCCCGATGGTCGGCAGGTTCAGGGTGAAGGCGTCGCCCCACCGCCGCTGCAGGGTCGCGAGCCCTCGCTGCCGCGACACCAGGAAGCCGACGGCCTGCACGAATTTCGGCAGGGCCGGACCGGGCGGCAGCCGGACCGGGTCCGTCGTCGCTTCGGGCACCGTCACCTCCGTCCTGACGTGCCAAGGCGTGCCAATCCCGGATTACTGGGGTGCCGGGGCGGGCCTACCCATCAGATCGCGTTCCAGGAACTCCCGGAAGACCCGCGCAAGGCTTCTCGCGACGGCGTCGTGGCAATCACCGAGCCGGTTGCCGAGTTGGAAGGCCTCATTGATGACGGCCCGCCGCGGCACTTCGGCACGGACCTCGTCGCCGAACTCCCGGTACACCTGCTCCCGGATCGACTGCTCGATGCCGATCCGAGAGTCGAAAGCGGACAGCACAACCCCACACCACTTGAGCGGATGGGTTTGTTGGATGCGTTCCACCCTGTTGCGTGCCTCGATGGCTTTGCGGACCGCGTCGCGAGTGGGGGTGATCGGCGCGTACGCCACGTCACCCAGATGCATTGCCAGGGCTTCCAGCGAACCGGTGCGGCCGCCGGTGTCGATCAGGACAAGTTCATAGCGATCGTAAATACCGCCGACGGTGAAGATCGCGCGCAGCAGCCCGGTGTCCGACACCCCAATGTTGGCGACGCGGCCTAGCGAAGCGCCGGCGGGCAGCAACTCGACGTTGGGCCACTTGGTGTCGATGATTTCCTCGTCGATTCGCTTTGCACCCTGTTCGGGTTTCCCCCAGAAGCTGATGCCGGCCTCTTCCAGCACCGAACCCAGGCCGGTCGAGTGCTGTGACACCCCGAAATGGTTGGACAGATTGCGCTCCGGATCTGCGTCGACCAGCAGGGTGGAGATGCCGGCCCGCGAGGCCTCCCCTGCCAGCATCATCTGCCAGAGCGTTTTCGCTGTCCCGCCTTTACCCGAGAGCACCAGCACCGACACGGCTACCACTGCGTGCCTCCACCAAATGCCGGTCTCACTTGGGCAGCGTCCCTCCATCACGTTCGCGGCATGTCAGACACCGCAGCGGTGACAGCCTATAAGTTGCTCGGCAACGCGGTAAGAACCTGGGGAAGGCTCCGTCGGGAATGAAGCCGGTCAGCCCGGGGTTCGTCTAGTTCGACACCCCGATTAGGCACCAGATGAAGTTTCTGCTGATAACACTGATCACCCACCTTCCGGACCCGGTCACGGGTGCGAAGAAGAGTGCCGCCGACCGGCTGCGCGACGTCCTCGAAAAGGCCGTCCTCGCCGAGGAATTGGGTTTCGACGGCTTCGCCGTCGGCGAGCGTCACGAAGATCCTTTCATCTCGTCCTCCCCGCCGGTGGTGCTGAGCAACATCGCGGCGCGCACCTCGCGGATTGGACTGTTCACCGCGGTAACCACGCTGAGCCTGCTCGACCCGGTCCGCGCCTTCGAGGACTACTCGACGCTGGACAACCTGTCCGGCGGGCGGCTGGAGCTGATCATCGGCAAAGGCAACGGGACGGCGCAGGCCGAGTTGTTCCACGTGACCACGGCGGACCAGTGGGACCGCAACCGCGAAGGCTACGAGCTGTTTCGCTTGCTCTGGGAAAACGAGGACGTGACCTGGTCCGGCCGATTTCGCCCGCCACTGGTCCACGCCAAGACACTTCCCCGGCCTTTTCAGGACCGAATTCGCATCTGGCACGGCAGTGCGACCAGCAGGGATTCCGTCGACCTTGCCGCGCGCCACGGTGACCCGATCTTCTCCGCCAACGTCAGCCACCCCGTCGAGCCCTACGCCGAACTGGTTCGTCACTACCGGGAGAGGTGGGAGTTCTACGGCCGACGGCCCGAGGACGCACTGGTCGGCGCCGGGACGGCCGGCTTCTACGTCACCAAGAAGTCTCAGGACGCCGTGGCCGCCTACCGGCCCGCGTTCGAGGCCCGCTTGGCGGCGCAGCGCCGCGGCGGGCTCCCCGCGGTCTTCGAGTCGATCGAGGACTTCATCGAACGCAGCTCTGCTTTGGTGGGCAGTCCCGAGCAGGTGATCGACAAGGTCGGCCGCTATCACGAGCAACTAGGCCACGAGGTGATGCACCTCAGCGCTGACAACGACGGCGTGACGCCCAACCAACAGCGTCGTAGCCTCGAACTGTTCCAATCCGACGTGGCACCCGTTCTGCGTCAGCGCATCAAAAGCCGCCCTCTCGTCGCACAGGAAGGTGTCGTAAGCAATGACAACCACAGCAGACACGGCAACGGAGACATTCGAAACAGCTTGGCACCGCTGGCACGCGGATCGTGAGCGCTACTTCGCCGACCCCCTCGGCTGGGTGAGCCTGACCGGGTTGTATTGGCTCACCGAGGAATTCGAGGTCGTCGCGGACCTTCCCGGGCAGTGGCGCGCGGATGCCGACGCTGTCTACGTGCAGGGGCTCGACGGAACCGAAAAGCTCGAACCCGTCGAGGGTGCGCCAGGATTGCTCGTCGACATCGGGGAACGCAGGATCGAGGTGATCCGGCGAACCGGATCGGCCGCCTTGCGGGTGCATGACCCGAACTCTCCCCATCTCCGGACGTACCAGGGCATTCCCACCTACCAACCGAATGAAAAGTGGCGTGTCGCAGGACGATTCACCCGGTACGACGAACCGAGAACGGTCACGACGGGTGCCGTCGTAGAAGGACTCGAACATCACCTCAATGCGGTTGGGGTCATCGATTTCGAACTGGCCGGTGAGCGCCAGCAGCTCATCGCGTTCGGTGGAGCCGACGGGGCGCTGCAGGTACTGTTCACCGACGCAACCAGTGGCGTGACGACCTATCCCGGTGCCCGCTCACTGTCGATCGGCGAGCGCGGCGACGACGGGTCCGTGATCCTTGATTTCAACCGTGCGTCGAACTTGCCGTGCTCGTTTACCGACTATGCGACGTGTCCGGTGGCGCCGGCCGAGAACAGGCTGTCCGTGGCGGTGGAAGCGGGTGAAAAGAACCCCCGTTGAATGATGGTCCTATGACCACGCAGATCCTGGTTCTGGATAAGGCGGATGACCTCGTCACCGCGCTCAAGGTGTTTCGCGCCGCGATGGTTGGGTTGCCACCGCTGTCGAACACCTCGCCTGATGTCGTCACTTCGCTGCTCGAACCGGGCCGCACCATCGGGGCTTTCGTGGACGGGCAACTCGTGGGCACCGCCGACGCCCAGACCAGCCGACTGACACTTCCCGGCGGGGCGCTGGTTAACCACGCGGCCGTGACCCACATCGGGGTGCTGCCGTCGTTCACCCGACGCGGTATCGCCACCGACCTGGTGCGCCATCAGCTGCGCGACATGAGCGCGCGGGGTGAGGTCGTGGCGACGCTGCGGGCGTCGGAGGCGACGATCTATGGCCGGTACGGCTACGGGGTGGCCAGCTCGGCGCAGACCGTCGAGGTTCGGACGGCGCGCGCGGCGCTGCGTCCGGGCGTGGGGACCGGCGGGCCGGTGCGGCTCATCGAGCCCGACGAAGCATGGGACCTGCTGCCACGGATCTGTGCCGAGCATCGGTCATCGCGGCCGGGAACCATTGACCGCCCGCAGGTTTGGTGGCAGAGCCTGCGGTTGCGCACCGAATCTTCGCCCGGCCCTTCGTATATCGCGGTACACGGCGAGCCGGGAGCCGAGTCGGGCTTCGCCCGTTACCGGCCCATCGACACCGAGACCTGGTTCGTCAGCGATCAGCGCACGATCGCCGTCGAGGATTTCTACGCACCCAACACCGAGGCCTACCTCGGCCTGCTGCGCTTCCTGCTCGGCCTCGACCTCATCGATCGTGTGACGTTCTGGATGCTGCCGGTCGACGATCCGCTGCCCTATCTGCTGGCCGACCGCCGAGCCGCGAAACTTGTCGCGGTGCATGACGAAACGTGGCTGCGAGTCATCGACGCCCGTGCGGCACTGGCCGCCCGCAGCTACGCCGACGGTGGGTCTGTCACGATCGCGGTGAATGACCCTCTCCTGCCTGCTAATTCGGCCACCTTCGCGGTCAGCGGCGACGGCGCCACGCCGGCGGACGGGCCAGCCCAGATCGACGTCGACATCGAAGGGCTTGGCGCCGTGCTGCTCGGCGGCGCGTCCTGGCGGAGTTTGATCCTTTCCGGATTGGCCCGCTCTGACGACCCGGGGTCGGTCGTCGTGGCCGAGCGGTTGTTCGCCGTCCCCGACGCCCCGTTCGCCGGCTTCTTCTTCTAGGGGGCTGTGCGGGGTCGGCGCTGGGGCGTCCCGGCTCCGGGGCTGGCCGCGAGCCTGAAATTTGGCAGGTCACCACTCGAACCTTTCCTGCACCGTTACAGGCTCGATGAAGCGAGCGGCGAGGGCGGCGTCGCTGGGGCGGCGATGCGGCGTCGCTGCGGCGTGGCCTGGCCCCGGGGCTGGCCGCGAGCCTGAAATTTGGCAGGTCACCACTCGAACTTTTCCTGCACCGTTACAGGCTCGATGAAGCGGGCGGCGGCGCGGGGTCGCTGCGGCGTGGCCTGGCCCCGGGGCTGGCCGCGAGCCTGAAATTTGGCAGGTCACCACTCGAACTTTTCCTGCACCGTTACAGGCTCGGTGAAGTGGGCGGCGAGGGCGGCGTCGCTGGGGCGTGGCCTGGCCCCGGGGCTGGCCGCGAGCCTGAAATTTGGCAGGTCACCACTCGAACTTTTCCTGCACCGTTACAGGCTCGGTGAAGCGTGCGGCGATGCGGCGTCGCTGCCGCGTGGCCTGGCCCCTGGGCTGGCCGCGAGCCTGAAATTTGGCAGGTCATCACTCGAACTTTTCCTGCACCGTTACAGGCTCGGTGAACAAGGTGGCGGTGAAGCGGGCGTCGCTGCGGCGGCGTTGCGCGCTCGCGGTGGCTGGTCCGAGCTGCAATCTGCAACAGCCCGACACGCCGATCCAGCGTCAGATAGTTCACACTCGGCAGCCCGTGGCCCAGGTCCCCGCGGCCCGGCCCCCCGCGGCCCGGCCAACCCTGCGGATTTGGTCGCCACCGTGGTGAGTGAGTACTCTCTCACCATGCAGGTGTCGGGGCGTGACCGGCTGCTCGCCGAGGCGTTGAAGCTGTTTGCCGCCAAGGGGTACGCAGCGACATCGGTCGCTGATATCCAGCGGGCTTCCGGCCTGGCACCAGGTTCCGGCGCGCTGTACAAGCACTTCGCCTCGAAGCGGGAGCTGCTGGAAGCGGCGGTTGCCTACCGGATCGACAGCATCGTGTCCGCACGCGAGCAATTCGACGCCGGCCGACCCGGCAACGTGGAACAGGCGGTGCGCACCGCGGGTCAGCTGATCTGGAGCAATCTCAAGCAGGGCGAGGACCTGCTCAAGGTCATGCTGCGCGAACCCGACGAACTCGGCGACCTCGACCAAAAGACCTGGCAAGTCATCACGGACAACGCCTATCAACGGTTCGCCGACGAGTTGAAAGCGTCGAACGAGCGGGGCCGCACCAACATCCCGGATCCCGAAGCCGCCGCGGCAGTCGCGATCGGGGCACTGTCCTACGCCGCCACGCTCAAAGCGCTGACCGGCCGGCTGCCGGGAAACATCGACGAAGACCGCTATCTCGAAGCATGGGTGCACCAGACGGTCAGCCTGCTGACCAACCGATCAGATTCAGGAGAAGAGCAATGACGTTCTCGTTGCAGCTGAGCGACGACGTAATCGAAGTCCGGGACTGGGTACACAAGTTCGCGGCCGAGGTGATCCGCCCGGCGGCGGCCGAATGGGATGAACGCGAAGAAACCCCCTGGCCGATCATCCAAGAGGCGGCGAAGGTGGGTCTGTATTCGCCCGACTTCTTCGCGCAGCAGGCGGCCGAGGAGTCGGGGCTGGGCATGCTCACGGCGTTCGAGGAGATGTTCTGGGGCGACGCCGGCATTGCGCTGTCCATCATGGGCACCGGTCTGGCCGCCGCAGCCCTGGCCGGCAACGGAACACCCGAACAGCTCGGACGCTGGCTGCCTGAGATGTTCGGTACCCCGGACGATCCCAAGCTCGGTGCCTTCTGCTCCTCGGAGCCCGACGCGGGTTCCGACGTCGGCGCCATCCGCACTCGTGCCCGCTACGACGAGGCCACGAAAGAGTGGGTGCTCAACGGCACCAAGACGTGGGCGACCAACGGGGGTATCGCCAACGTGCACATCGTGGTGGCGTCGGTCTATCCCGAGCTCGGCACCCGCGGTCAGGCCACATTCGTCATTCCGTCAGACATCGAAGGCCTGTCGCAAGGGCAGAAGTTCAAGAAGCACGGCATTCGCGCTTCGCACACCGCCGAGGTGGTGCTCGACAACGTGCGGCTGTCCGAGGACATGATTCTGGGCGGGCGCGAGAAGTTCGAGGCCCGCATCGCCCGGGTCAAATCCGGCGCTTCGGCCCGTGGGCAGGCGGCGCTCAAGACCTTCGAACGTACCCGGCCCACCGTCGGCGCGATGGCCGTCGGGGTGGCGCGAGCCGCCTACGAGTACGCCCTCGAATATGCTTGCCAGCGTGAGCAATTCGGCCGCAAGATCGGCGAATTCCAGGCAGTGGCGTTCAAGCTTGCCGACATGAAGTGTCGTATCGACGCGGCCCGGCTGCTGGTGTGGCGGGCCGGCTGGATGGCGCGCAACAACCAGAGCTTCGACGCGGCCGAAGGTTCGATGGCCAAGCTGGTGGCGAGTGAGACCGCGGTGTATGTCACCGACGAAGCCATCCAGATCTTGGGCGGCAACGGGTACACCCGCGACTACCCAGTGGAGCGGATGCACCGCGACGCGAAGATCTTCACGATCTTCGAGGGAACCAGCGAAATCCAACGCCTGGTGATTTCGCGAGCGCTGACCGGGCTGCCAATTCGCTAGCGGCCATGCCACGATGAGGCATGGCCGGTCCGGAGGGTGACGCCTCAAGCGTGAACAAGCTCACGCGACCGACCAATGCCGATGTGGCCCGCCTCGTGGGCGTATCGACGGCCACGGTCAGTTACGTCCTGAACGAGGCGGAGGGCAAGAAGATCTCGCCGCGCACCCGGGAGGCGGTCTACCGGGCCGCCGAACAACTCGGCTACCGGCCCAATCTCGCTGCCCGCAACCTGGCTCGGGGCAAGAGCGGAGTGGTGCTGTACATCGTTCCGCGGGTGGCGGTCGGCGAAATGCCGATGCAGGCCGGAAGCCGGATGACCACGGAATTGGCGGGCCGTGGGTTGCTGCAGGTGCAGATCTTCGAGACCGAAGACGATCAGCACGTCATCGACGCGATCAAGAACATTGACCCCGTCGCGATCGCCAGCCTGTTTCCGCTCAGCGCCAAGGTCCTCGACATGGTGCGGTCGGCTGCCATCCCGCATATCGAGATCGGGACGTTGCAGGCACTCGGCGATCCGCATCTGTCAGTCGGCGAACTGCGGGTCGAGCACCTAGTGTCTCGGGGCCACCAGCGAATTGGGTTCGCCTACACCGGAATTAAGCGGTGGCGGCCCCTGGGGGACTACTGGTTGCAGGGTGTCACCGGAGCGGCCCAGGCGCGTGGCCTCCCGCCCGTCCAGGTAGCCGATGTCACCCAGGACAACGCCGCGCGGGTGGTCACCGACTGGGTGCGCGACGGTGTCACCGCGGTGTGCGCGCAGAGCGACGAGATCGCTTGCCTGGTGCTGTACGGGATCCGCGAAGCGGGTTTGCGTTGTCCCGACGACCTTGCCGTGATGGGCGTCGACGCCACCCCGATGGCAGCCCTGAGCTCACCTCCGTTGACGACGGTGGAGTTCAATCCCATCGCCGTGGCGGACGCTGCGATCGCCGCGCTGCTCAGCGAGCTGGGCTATCCCGCGCCACCACCGCCGGAACCGGCCGATATCGCCCGGTTGATCGTCCGGGCCTCGACCTGACGACCAGCGTGTCGCAGTACTGAGCGTTGGACACGACGAGGTTAAGCGCGTAACTTCCTCGGAAAGTCGCAACGCCGCGAGGAGGGGATCAGTCATGTCGGTGCAGGCTGTGCTGGAGGAAATTCGTGAACGGCCCGGCACGGGTGAGGTCATTCCCATCATCGACCCGTCCACCGAGGAGCAGATCACCGAGTTCACCGACTGCGGACCCGAGGCGATCGACGCCGCGGTCGCGCGCGCAAAGGCGTCCGCCGAGGCCGGGGTCTGGTCCGGCCTGCCCGACTACGAGCGCGCCAAGGTGCTGTGGCGGGTCGCCGACCTGATCGACGAGAACGCGAACATTCTCGCCGAGCTCGAATCGCTCAACGCCGGAATTCCGCCCGCCCAAGCGCAGATCATCACCAAGGTCGGTTCCGAATGGTTTCGCTACTACGCCGGATGGTGCACCAAGATCGACGGGATAGCGCGTGACGTCAACACCGGCGGACTCACCGGCGTCGACTCACACATGCACACCTACACGCTGCGCGAGCCGTACGGCGTGGTGGGGCTGATCTTCCCGTGGAACGGCCCGGTCTTCAACTTCTGCGCCAAGCTCGCGCCCGCACTGGCCGCGGGTTGCAGCAGCGTGGTGAAACCCGCTGAGGAGACTCCCCTTTCGGCCCTGGTTCTCGATCGGATCCTCGCCGAAGCCGGGGTGCCGGAAGGTGTGGTCAATCTGGTCAACGGCTACGGCCACACCGCTGGGGCGGCGATCACCGCGCACCCCGACGTGGAGAAAGTTGCCTTCACCGGTTCGACCGAGGTCGGCCGCGCGATCGTGCACGCCTCGGCGGACAGCAACCTCAACAAGATCACCCTCGAGCTCGGCGGCAAGTCGCCGGTGGTGATGTTCGACGACGCCAACCTCGACCTCGCCATCCCGATGGCGTCGTTCGGTACGTTCATCCACTCCGGCCAGGCGTGTGTCTGCGGATCGCGCATCTTCGCCCAGCGCGGCATCTACGAACAGGTGGTGGAGGGCATCGCCAACATGGCGAATCTCATGCAGTTGGGTGGCCCCCAGGACGAGGGCGCCATGGTCGGGCCGCTGATCAGCCAGAAGCAGCTCAATCGCGTCCTGGGTTACATCGATCAGGGCAAATCCGACGGAGTCGAAATCGTCACCGGCGGAAGTCGATTGGACCGCAAGGGCTACTTCGTGCACCCGACCGTCGTCACCAACGTCGATCCCGACAACAGCAGGTTGTTCCAGGAGGAGATCTTCGGTCCGGTCGTGACCATCCTGCCGTTCGATGACGAGGACGAGGCGGTCGCCTTGGCCAACAACAGCACCTACGGCCTGGCCGCCACCACCTGGACGAATGACCTCGGCCGCGCCCACCGGATCGCCAAGCGACTCAAGGCCGGCACCGTCGGGCTGAACTGCCAGATGCAGTTCGACCACTCCATGCCGTTCGGCGGGTACAAGCAATCCGGCTGGGGCTACGAATCCGGCAAGGCCGGCATCGAGACCTACCTGCAGACCAAGATCGTCTGGGCGCAGATGTAGCCGGTTGCGTTAAGCCGCAACACCTTTGCGCTTCGGATCGCCGACGACGCTCAAACCGGCGAGACGACGCCACGATCGGATGGCATTGCGGGTGACACCCACGATCTGGGCGGCGCCGCCATCCAAGTGGGCCAGTCGGTGCGCGCGCAGCGCATTGCCGGTGACGGCGTCCAGGGTGCCCCAATCATCGGTGTGAATGAGCGAGGTCGACTGGTAGGCCGCCCGGACCGCATACCGCTGGGCGCACGGCTCCATCGCGGCGCTGATCTCACGTGCGGCGCGAGCTGCACTGTCCCATAAGGCAATCGGCGGCGTGGCACCGGGGACAAACCTGCGATGCAGCTCGGCGATGTCAGAAACCACTTGCGCGGCGGCGCTTTCCGCGTAGCGAACGACACCCCATGGCGGACTGACGAGCAGCTTCGACACCCAGGCGTGAATCACGGTGTCGCCAACGCTGTCCGTCGGTGAGGCGGTACCTACCGTCAGCCAAGCCAGGTCCAGGACGAGCAGGCTGTCCTCGGGCGACAGGTAGCCGTCCGGTCCGGCCAGCTGGTCGTTGCACAGCTGCACGAAGGATGCCAACGGCCGCGCCGTCGTCGCCGGGAAGTCGGTGATCTGCTCGTCGCCGTTGATGTAGGAGATGACGTTCATCGCGCACCCTTTGCCCGACCCTGGCTGGTGGGATCCGCGGGCCAGTCGCAGCGGGTGGGTGATGCGGTCAAGGTCCATTGTCGTGGACACTACGCCGTGTGACGGTGGGATGCTGAGAAGGTCATTCCGTGTTGCCACATCCAGCCTATAACGGCGACCGGGGCTTGCGGCAAGGCCGGGGTCATGCCGCACAATCGCTGGCCTAGGCCAAAAGCAGGCCGCGAGGGGGACCAAGAGGGAGACGTGTCAACTCATAACTACGAGGACGAATTACGTTCCGAACAAAGCTACGTGGCCAACCTTTACGCGCGGCTCGACGCCGAGCGCGCACGGCTGAAGAACAGCTACCAAGAGGCGCTGCGGAGCCCCATCGACCAAATGGATGGCGGGACCTTGGTGCAGCGCGACAGCGAGGTGCGCGCCCTGGCCAGGTCCGTGCGACGGCTTGATGTGGCAGACAACGGATTGTGCTTCGGCCGGCTCGACGCCCGGACGGGCGAACGGCTGTACATCGGCCGCATCGGCCTTCTCGACGAAGACAACGACTACCAGCCCCTTTTGCTGGATTGGCGGGCGCCGGCGGCGCAAGCGTTCTACATCGCCACGGCGGCCAGCCCGGAAAACATGCGGCGGCGTCGCCAGTTCCACACCCGGGGGCGGCGCGTGCTCGAATTCACCGACGAGGTGTTCGGCCGTCCCGGGGACGGTGAGCGCGGCGACGCGGCACTCCTCGCCGCGGTCAACGCGCCGCGCGGCGACGGCATGCGCGACATCGTGGCGACGATTCAGGCCGAACAGGACCGGATCATCCGACTCGATCACGCAGGGGTGCTGGTCATCGAGGGTGGGCCGGGCACCGGCAAGACGGTGGTTGCGCTGCACCGCGTCGCGTACCTGCTGTACACGCAGCGGGACCGGTTCGAACGGCAAGGGGTGCTGGTGGTTGGCCCCAACCAGGCGTTCCTGAAGTACATCGACCGGGTGCTGCCGTCATTGGGCGAGTCCGAGGTGGTGTTCATGACCATTGGTGACCTCGTGCCCGGACTGCACATCACCGCCGAGGACACCCCGCAAGTGGCGCGCCTCAAAGGCTCGCTACAGATGTTGGACGTCCTCAAGGCGGCGATCACCGACCGACAGCGGCTACCCGAGGACCCGCTGCCGATCGAGTTATCGGACGTCACGGTGCAGATCGATGCCGAGACCGCGGAGTGGGCCAGGCAGGAGGCGCGGGACAGCGGCCTGCCGCACAACGATGCGCGCTCGGTGTTTCGGGAGATCGTCACGTACGTGCTCACCGAACGGGCCATCGCCCGGATCGGACGTGGTTGGCTGAGCCGCAAGGACACCCAGGCGTGGGAACAGTTGCGGGAGGACCTGACTGAGGAGCTCGCCGGCAACCGCCAATTCAAGGCCGCGCTCGCCGAACTCTGGCCGATACTGACGCCGGAGAACCTGCTTTCGACGTTGTACGAATCACCCGAGCGGCTGCGGGCGGCCGGAGCCGACCCCGCGCTCGAACGTGCCGATGGCCTGGCCTGGACGGTGTCCGACGTACCGCTACTCGACGAACTCGTCGATCTATTGGGCGGCGACAGGGCGGCAGACGAAGCGGCCGAACAGGAACGGCAAGCCCAAGCCGAATACGCCGCCGGCGTGCTGGACCTCATGCTCAGCCGCGAGGACCTGATGGACGACGAAGACCGCCTGCTCGCCACCGACCTGATCTACGGCGAGGACCTGGCGGAACGATTCGCCGAGCGGGATACCCGTGATCTCGTCGAACGTGCTGCGGCGGACCGGAATTGGACGTATGGGCACGTGGTGGTCGACGAGGCACAGGAGTTGTCGGAGATGGACTGGCGGGTGCTGATGCGACGCTGCCCGGCTCGATCCTTCACTGTGGTAGGCGATCTCGCGCAGCGCCGGTCGGAGGCCGGGGCGAGGTCGTGGGAAGCGATGCTGCAACCGTATGCGGCGGATCGGTGGGTTTACCGGTCGCTGTCGGTCAACTACCGCACCCCTACAGAAATCATGGCCGTCGCCACCGCGCTGCTCGCCGAGTTCGCGCCGGGAGTTCGGCCACCCGAATCCGTTCGTGCATGTGGCGTCGCGCCGTGGTCCAAGCGGGTCACTGAGCACGAACTACCCGCTGCCATCGAGGAATTCGTCCGCGACGAAGCCGGCCGGGAAGGCACCAGCGTTGTGATAGGTCCGGCCGGGGTGCCCGGTGCGATCCTCCCGTCGGAAACAAAGGGGCTGGAGTTCGACGCGGTCCTGGTGGTGGAGCCGGAACGGATCCTGTCCGAAGGCCCGCGGGGTGCCGCCGAGTTGTATGTCGCGTTGACGCGTGCGACGCAGCGCCTCGGCGTGCTGCATGTTGGGCCATTGCCGACAGCGCTGTCCGGACTCGTCGACGTCACGCCTGCCGTGAGTCGCTAGGCAGTCGGCGCCGAGGAAGCGAACGCCTCGACGGTGGCGAGGTCGTAGCGTCCGGCGCCCGTGCCGATGCCCTGCGCGACGTGCGCCGCCACCGCACAGCCGAGTTGCGCCGCGGCGCGAAAGTCACGGCCGAGGGATCGTCCCACCAGGAACCCGGCGGAGAAGGCGTCGCCACACCCGGTGGTGTCCACAACGTTGATGGCGTACGCGGGGACCTCGACGACCTCGTCGGCGGTGACGACGATTGCCCCGTCGCCGCCGCAGGTGAGGGCGACGCAGCCGACACCCCGGTCGATGAGGGCGCGTGCGCCGTCGACGAGTGACTCGGACCCGGTGAACCCGCGCACCTGTTCGTCGTTGGGCAGCAGATAGTCGGTGTGGGGCAACGCATCTGCGATCCACTCGAGGGTGCCGGGATCGCCGGCGGCCAGGATGTCGACAGACGTGGTGAGGCCCTTTGAGCGCGCCGGCGCCAGAAGCTCACCGGCGGCCACACCGCCCAGGAACTCGGGCCCGCCGAGATGGAGGTGCGTGAATTGGCCCAGTGCGTCCGGCTTGAAATCGTCCACGCTGTATTGGCCATTCGCGCCGACGCAGTGCCACGCGGGTCGGTCACCGTTCGGCCGCACGGGTATCACCGATGACGACGTTTGGCTGCCGGGCTTGACGACCAGACCGCTGGTATCGACCCCCTCGGCGGCAAGCAGGTTGACCAGGCTCTGGCCGATGGCGTCGCCGCCGATGGCACCGAAGGTATGCACCTCGGCGCCGAGTCGGCTGAGGACGACGGCGGTGCCACCGGCGGTGCCGGCCGCCGAGAAGGCGATGGTTTCTACCAGGGCACCCGTGGATCCGTCCGGAATGGACTCGATGCCGATGACGTGAACGTCGAGAATGTGGACGCCGACGGTCGCGATTCTCACCGCCAGATTGTCGCACTGCGGCCCAACGCTGCGGCGGACCCTACTTCCAGGCGAAGGTTGGTTGCTCCAGGTGATCGACCGGGTCATGACGGCCTTCCAGACCCAGCCACCGCATCTGCAGCAGCACGGCTCCCGTCGGCGCGTGAATCAGGTCATTACCCAGCGGGATCTGTACCACCGGACGAGGGCTTTCCGGAATGCTGATGTACCTCGGTGAATCGTCGCGTTGCAGCTGATGCAATCCGACGCGGTACACCGCAACGACCTCGTCGGGCGCGGGCCGCAGATCGAGCCGGCCACCACCCCAAATCACCACCGGGGTGATCACGTATCCGGAGCGGGTCGGGTAGTCGTCGAGGACGCCGAGCACGGTCGAGTCGGGGAGCCTGACGCCGACCTCTTCGTCGAGTTCACGCAACGCGGCGTCGATCACCGTTTCCCCGGGGTCGAGGCGGCCACCGGGCAGCGCCCACTGTGCCGGATGCGAGTTGAGGCGAGAGGTTCTGCGACACAGGAGGAATGCGGCACCGCCTGACACGTCGACCATCCGGCCGTCCAGACCCCATGCCGGCATGGGCCATCCGTCATTCCAGTCGTCAACGTTCGCCGGGTCCACTCTGTCCTCGCCGAGTTCGGAGTCGACGAGCACCACCGCGACCGCGGCATGCCGCTTGGTCGGGTCGCTCACTGCGCGCCGTTCGTGGCCCGTCAAATGGACCCGGATCCGTTCGCGCAGTGCCTCGTCATAGGCGATCGTCACCATTCGACTGTAAGTGCCCCCAATAGGTGTGCGCGCAAGGTGTGACGAGGCTGACATAGTTAGCGCACTAACTAATTGGATACGATGTAAGCATGGCAGCGGATCGTCCCAACCTGTGGCAATACATCACTTACTCGTATGGAAAGTGCTTGCCTCCCTCGATGCGTGAGTGGGTGGCCAATGACCTCGCGGGTCACGGAGCCGTACGCCGTCACATGATCCGGTGGGCGATACCGCCAATCTTCATCCTCGCGCCGTTCTGGTTGTTGCCCGCGTCGCTTTATGTGCACACGGAGATGACCGCGCCCCTCTACATCTGGGCGTTGTTGATGGCGATGGCGTTGAACAAGGTGTGGCGGCGTCACCGCCTCCTGCAGCACGGTCTGGACCCGAACCTCGTCGATGTGATCAAGCGGCAGAAGGAAGCTCACATTCACGAGGACTACGCGCGCCGCTATGGGCCGCGCCCTGAATCGGCCGAGTGGCAAGCGAACAGCAGCCCGTTCTGACGCCGGTACACGACATGTCGAATTCCTCGACTAGTACCGACCTTGACCCGCTGTCACTGGAGCTTCAGGTTTGCTTCGCGTTGGCGGTCACGAATCGCGCGGTGCTCGCGGTCTACCGGCCATTGTTGGAACCATTGGGGTTGACCCATGCGCAGTACCTGGTGATGCTGGCGCTTTGGGACAACGCGAAGTCGGGTGGAGATCCGTTGTCGGTCAAGGATATTGCGAAGGCCTTGCAGCTGGATTCGGCGACCTTGTCGCCTATGCTCAAGCGCTTGCAGGCGCAAGGCTTGATCAAGCGCACGCGTAGCGCGGCCGACGAACGCACCACACACGTGGAGCTTACGAATAAGGGTCGCGCGTTGCGTCGGCAGGCGATCAAGGTTCCACCCGCGGTGGTCGAACGGCTCGGGGTGGACCTTGCCGAGTTGGACCACCTGCGCGAGGTGCTGACCAAGATCAACGCGGCCGCGCTGGCGGCCGGGGCGCTCGACTGACCGGCTCTCTTTCGGTTTCGCGTTTCGTCGGCGTCCGGCCCGGGTAGCTGACGGGCACGCTCTAACGAACGGGGAGATCGTGACTACGTCGGAACAACCGTCGCCGAGCGGCGACGAACAACCGCCTCAAGACCCGGGCGAAAAGCTCGATGACAGCGCCGAAGCGCAGAATCCCGACGCCGGTCTAGAAGGCAAGGGCAAGTAGGCCGGCGTCGATCCGCGAGCCTGAAGATTTGCAGGAAAAGACCGAGAAGGCACCTGCACAGTTACAGGCTCGCCAGCGCCGCCGCAGCCCAATTCGGGCCGAAACCGACGGAGACGCCAAGCTCACCCAGCTGCTCGCGAACCAGCGCCTCAAGTTCGTCGCGCTCCGCGCTGGCCACCTCGAACAGCAACTCGTTTCCCGCCTGCAGGACCAGGCGTGACGTCAATCCCGCGGCTGTGAGCGACTGGTCGAGGTCGATGATCGCCGTCTTGACGGCATCGGCCGCATAATCGCGATAGCGGGCCGCCATCAGGTCGGTGAAGCCGTCACCCGCCACGAACGCCTCTCGGATCGGCCCGCTCGACAAATCGAATTGCGATGTGGCGTGGATCCGCCCGTCCGCGGCAATGGCATCGAGCAATTCGTCGACGGCGGCCCGTCCGCGTGCTGCAATCAGCGCGGCGCGATTTACCGCAACGCCCGTGATCTCCAACTCGGTCTGTAGACGTTGCAGCGGCAGCTCGACTCGGCTCAGCAGCACGAAGGCGTTACTGCGCGCCAATTCCTCGTCCAACACGTCGGCCAAGTCGAGCACGGCACATGCCCGCAAAATAAGCGCCTGCACCGGGCTGTCCTGCGACACCGGCAGCGCGCAACGCATGTGACGTATCAGCAGGTCATTCAAACCCACGCCCGGTTTCGTCGGCTGCAGCAGGTGAGCCGCCAACGCGGTATCAGAGGTGACGCCACGCAGGATCCAGCCGCGGCCGGCCAGCGCGTGCATCGCCGACTTTGCCTCGTGAATGGCTTTGGGCGGGCCCGGGTCGGCGAGCCACGACGCCAACGCTGCCTCGTCGTCGGGTGTCAGGCGGTCGACGTCGATGTAGCGGCCCTCTCCGTCGGCGGCGACGATCGCCAGGGCGGTGGCTTTGGCGCCTTGGGTTGCGCCGGTTCCGACGACGGCCAGGCCGAATCGGTTACCCAAGCTGTGTTCGGCCAGCCAGGCCGCTAGCTCCCCGTCATGTATGGCTCGTCCGCGTACGTCGAGACCGTTCGTCATATCCATAGGCGATGGCGAGTCAGAACGTCCAGTTGCCGCCGGGCTGCAGGACGAATCCATGTACGCCGTAACGGCTGTTCTGCGGATTGCTCGTATCGATGCCCCGATTGGGCCCGGTGCGACATGCCACCGAATCGGGAGCGGTTACCGCGCAGGCGATTCCGTTGCCGTTGTCGAGCTTGGTGCCGACCGGCAACACCGTCGCGTCGGGGTTCCAGTTGGGGTCACGCGGACTGTATCGGCCCGCATGCATCGAGGTGGCGTTGACCTCGGACTGCGTGGGCGGACCGACCGCGTCACCCCAGCACGTGGCACCGATGTCATCGAGCAAACTGACGGCGCACGTCACACCGTTGGGCGTCTTGAAGAGCCAACCCGAGCCACTGGGATGACTGCCGAAGTGGGCGTAGTCATTGAGGTTGACGGCCGGATAGGCGTCGATATCCGGGAACTGAGGCGGCGGTTGCAGCGGGTCCGCGCCCGCCGTTGGCCACGGCACGAGGACGGCCCAGGCCACCGCCGCCATAGCCGGCCAGACTCGCGAGACACCCCCAAGACTCATACTTCGCAGTATTGCACTGTCGATCAGGGCTGCCCGCCAGCACGTTTGGCCGCATTGTGTCGCACCTGGTTAAACGGCACACCGCGGTCCGCGGCGTACTCCCGCGGCAATCCGAGGACACGTTCGCCGATCACGTTGCGCGCCATCTCGTCGCTGCCGCCCCCCAGCGCGACCGTCTGCCGGGAAAGGTACCGCTGGCCTGCTTTCCGCAACTGTTCGACGCCGTCGACGACGCCGAGCGGACCGGCGATCTCCATCGCGGTATCGACCTGCAGGAACGTCACATCGGAGTGGAACAGCCGGATGAGCGAACCCGCGGCCGGCGGCAGGCTGCCCGTACGCATGGCCTCGGAGACATGATCGACCAGGCAGTCGCGCACCATCCGGCGGGCCAAGACCCGGCCGACCTTGTCCTGCGTCAACGGATCGTCGGCCAGGCCGGCCGCGTCCGCCAGGGCGAAGAAGTCGGCGTAGGAATCCTCGGCGCGTTCGCGCCCCCGGCCGCTGGCGAACTCCGAGCCCTGCCCTACGGCGCGCCGCTCATGGAACAACAGTCGCCCGGCGACGTCCCAACCCTTGTTGACCTCGCCCACCACCGCAGAGTCGTCGACGCGCAGACCGTCGAAGAACTCTTCACAGAATTCGTTGGAGCCGTCGACCTGCTCGATGCGCCGCAACGTCACTCCGGGCGCATGCACGGGCACCAAAAACATCGTCAGCCCATCGTGTTTCGGCACGGTGGGGTCAGTGCGAGCCAGTAGCAGTCCGTAGTCGGCGGCGAAGGCGCTGGTGCTCCACGTCTTGGCGCCGTTGATAACCCAATGCTGTCCGTCACGCTCGGCACGGGTGATCAGCCCGGCGAGATCCGATCCGCCACCGGGTTCGGAGAGCAACTGCACGAGCACTTCCTCGCCGCGCAGGGCCGCCGAAATGTGTTGCCGCTTCTGCGCTTCGGTGCCGGCGTCGAGCAGGGTCGCACAGCAGATGGTGAAGGTGGGGACGTTGAGGATCAGGGGCATCTCGTAGTCGACGGCTTCGGCGTCGAACGCCTTCTGGTAGGCGACATCGAGGCCCAGGCCCCCGTACTCGCGCGGAAAGCAGATTCCGGCGAATCCGCCGGCGTACAGGCGCTGCTGCAGTTCGCGGGCGCGCTGCCAGGCGCCTTCGTCGTCGCGGCCGGCTCTGGGCACAACATTTGGATCGAGGCGAGGCATGTTGTCGGCCAGCCATACCCGCGCCCGGGCGGCGAATTCCGCTACCGATTCGCTCATGCGGCCGGACCGCCCGGTCTGGCCTGCCGATAGATGGCTTGATGGTGCTCGGATGGGGTGCCGAACATGTTGCGGTACAGGGTGATCCTTCTCAAGAACAGGTGCAGGTCATGTTCCCAGGTAACGCCGATGCCGCCGTGCAGCTGCACACAGTCCTGAACCAGCGGCCCGGCATGCTCGCCGAGGTAGGACTTCGTTGCGCTGACCCACAGTCCGGCGTCCGCGGCTCGTGCGGCCACCCGGTCGACCGCGCCGGCGGTTACGGCCCTGCACGCGTGCAACCACATGGTCTTATCGGCCAGCCGGTGTTTGATCGCCTGGTAGGACGCCAGGGGGCGGCCGAAGCTGTAGCGGTCGCGTGCCCAGTCAAGGGTCATCGAGATCACGGTGTCGAGGATGCCGACGGTCTCGGCGCACTGCAGCAGCATCGCGACATGGCTTTGCCGTTCGATCAGCGCGGGCGTCTGTGCGGCGGAGCCTACGGCCGCGTTGTTGTCGACCGTGACGGCGTCGAATTCGACTCGGGCGTAACGCTTTACCAGGTCAATGTTGCCTTGCGGGTGCCGGGACAGGCCGGAAGCGTCGGCGGGGACCAGGAATTGGCGCAGACCGTCATCGGCTTGCGCCGTGACCAGCAGTAGGTCGGCCTGTTCGCCGGCCTCCACTCGATCTTTGACACCGTCGAGGCGATATCCGTTCGCGGTCGCGGTCGCGGTCAAGCTGGGCCGCTGCGGACTGAATTGCCGACCGGGTTCGTAGACCGCCCACGCCGCCACTGCCTGACCGGAAGTGAGCGCGTGGATAGTGTCCGCGTGCTCGCTGCGGTTGTCCGCGTCGACGAGCCCCGCCAGCACCGTGCTCACCGGGTACAAAGGTCCGGGCGCCACCGTGTGACCGAGCTGTTCGGCGACTGCTGCCAAATCATGCAGGCCGCTGCCCGAGACGTTGCCGCCGCCGAGTTCCTCGGGCACCAGCAGTCCCGCCCAGCCGAGCTCAGCGGCTTGCCGCCACCACTGCGCGTCGACGCCGCGGCCTTCGGCGTGCAACGCCCGTTGGTGTCCTACCGTCGCGTGACGGTCGAGAAAGGCACGCGTTGTCGAGATGAACAGCGCTACTTCGTCAGTGGACTTCACGTCGGACTATTGGATCGGTTCATCACCGAGCACGGTAGTGCGCAGCATTTCCCGGGGCGAGTCGGGGTCGTACGGTGCCGCTCGATGCAGCACCCCGCGGTTGTCCCAGATCACCGTGTCCCCGACCGACCAGGAATGGCTGTACACCTTGTCGCGCTCCGTGGCTCGCTTCAGCAGCTCGTCGAGCAGGGCTCGACCTTCGTCGAGGTCCATGCCAACGATGTAGTCGGCGGAGGCACCCAACACCAGGGACTTGCGGCCGCTGCGATGGGTCCACACCAACGGGTGTGCGTGGGTACGGCGAGAGCGCCAGCGCGCCAACAGTTCCGGGGTGGGGTTCGGCGTGACTCGCCGTTGGGACGCTTCCAGGGAGTGGACGACGCGCAGCGTGGCGAATCGTTCCTTCTCTTCGTCGGTCAGTGCATCGTAGGCGGCGTAGGAGTTGGCGAATTCGGTTTCGCCGCCCTTTTCGGCGACGTGAACCGCCGAAAGGACGGTGGCCTTCTGCGGATAGTCGTCCCCAATGGGCGTGCACCCGTCGATGTGCCAGTCGAACGTCGCCTTCAGGTAGTCCGCCGAGGCGTTCTTCGACTTGTCCAGCGTGATCGGATAGATGCCGGCGACGGGGTGGTGGCCATCGGAGCTGTGATCGATCTCGCCGAGCCGACGGCAGAACACGACCTGGTCTTCGGGCGAGAGATTGAGCCCGCGGAAGACCAGGACTCCGTTGTCTTCCAACGCTTCCAGGATTGCGTCCCCGATCGCGTCGTTGTCCGCCAGGTGGGTGGGGTCCAGGCCGGTGACCTCAGCGCCGACGGACTCGCTGAGCTTGGTGATGGTCAGCAGACTCATCGTCTGTCCTTTCTGAGCGAATATCAGGGCACCGGCTCGTCGGTGCGGATCATGACCGCGTCCGCGGCATCGGTGGGGAGCGGCTGGTGCATGATCTCCACCGCCATGGCGACCATGATCAGCGAATAGATCAGGTGCAGCAGGTTGAGCGCGTCGTCGGGCAGGTCGTCGAGGGGGAATTTGTCGCAGTACTCGATGGCTTCCTCGAGCCGGGGGAAGAACGCGTCGTAGAACTCGCGCATGTCGACCATGCTGCTGTTCACCCGCTTGTTCCAGCGCTCGGTCTCGGTGGCCAGACACCAGACCCGGGCGTACTCTTCCAGTTCAGCAAAGGCGCTGGGCAACAGGGATTCTGACATTTTCAGACTCCTGCCGGGGCCGCGGTGGTTGCGCGTTGGGTTTCGTGTTGGTACGCCTCGACCCAGTCGACGACGACCTTGTGCAGGTGCCGCACCAGGATCTCCTGGTCGTTGAGGGGGAAGTCCTCGACGATGCCGTACTCCAGGGCGGCTTGCGTGCCGCCCAGCATGCCGGCGTCCTGCAGTGCGAACTCCTTGAGCACCACCGACGCCACTTCGTGTTCGATTCGCTCGCGCACCGTGCGAGCCGGGTGGAAGTAGGTGTAGGCCTCGAACCGATGGGTGTTGTACGAGGTTGGCCAGTACCGGTAGAGCAGGTACCAACCGCCATAGATGAGGATTTCGGTGTTGGGGAAGATTTGAAAGTTGCTGATACCCCACGGTTCTATGCCGCCGGGATTGAGCCCCGCCGGTAGCTCACCGATGTCGGGGGTGCGCCACGGCCCGACCAAGCCACTGCGAGTGGCCCGTTCGATGGGGTACATGTATTCGGGCGGTAGCAACCAGCGTCGTCGCCCGGCAGTCGACACCAGCCGGTGCGGACCGTCGAGTTGGAAATGGCCGCAGGTGAATCCGGCGTTCGGGACACGCACCTCGGGCGGCACCTGCTGTGGGTGCAGCGAGGGCACGTGGTAGTACTCCTGGAACGCGTCGGCGAAGATCTTCCAGTTGCTGTTGTTATGAGCGACCCAGCCGTAACGCTCGGTCAACTTGTCGAATGGGTAGTCGTCCAAGCCGGTGATCATCGGACCGAGGAACTCGCGTAGGGTTTGTCGCGGTTCGGGGTCAAAGTTGATGAAAACAAACCCCTTCCACACATCGCAGTGCACCGGACTCAGGCCGTAGTCGGCGGGGTCGAGGTCGAAGAACTCCGACTGCTGTTGCACAAAGGTGAGCGCACCGTCCAGGCTGTAGCGCCACCCGTGGTACTTGCAGGTGAACTGGCGGCACGTCCCGCGCGTTTCGCGATCGGGAAAGTCGTTCCACACCAGTTTGTTTCCGCGGTGGCGGCAGACGTTGTAGAACGCGCGGATCTTCTCGTCGCGGCCCTTGACGAGCAGGACCGAGGCGCGCGCGACTTCGATTTCCTTGGTCACATAGCTTCCGACGCGCGGAAGTTCCTCCACCCGGGCCACATTGAGCCAAGCTCGTTTGAACACGGCCTCGCGTTCCAGTTCGAAGAACTCCGGTGAGGTGGAGTCCTTGAATGAGACTGGACCGGTTCCGAGTTCGGGGTAATGCTCGGTCCAAGATCCTTCGGCGGGTCTACCCTCTCTGGCCACGCTGCACCTCCTGCCTCACATCACCGCGCCGCCGTTAACGCCGAGCACCTGACCGGTGATGAAGCCGGCCTCCTCCGAGCACAGAAACCCGACCGCGGCGGCGATGTCGGCGCCGGTGCCCAGGTGTCGCATCGGGATGTTGGCGGCGATCTCTTCATTGGATTTCAGGTATCCCGCCGCTTGCGCCGCGTGCTGCATGGGTGTCTCGATGCCCGAGGGCGGGATGTTGTTGACCGTGATGCCATGCGGTGCGTATTCGCGGGCCAGCGACTTGGTCAGGGTGATGACGGCCCCTTTGGACGCCGCGTAGTGGGCGGCGAACGGTGAGCCGCGCTGCGCGCTCGACGACGAGATCATGACGATCCGACCCCATTTCGCGGCCACCATGTCCGGCAATGCCACCTGGCAGCAATGGAACGTCCCCGTCAGGTTGACATCGATGATTCTGGCCCAGGATTCGGCGGTGATATCGGCAAACGGGGAAAAACCGAACACTCCCGCACTGGTCACCAGGATCGACACCGGGCCGAATTCGCTGCGCACCTTGTCGAAGGCCTGCTCGACGCCGGGGCGATCGGTGACGTCGACGCCGACGCCGACGGCTTGGACGCCATCTGCCCGCAGGTCTTCGGCAACACGTTGCGCGGCTTGCTCATTGATGTCGAGCACCGCGACCTTGTGCCCGCGCCGGCCGAGCTCGTGGCAGGTGTCCTCACCCATGCCAGAGGCACCCCCGGTCACGACCGCCACCCGGCTCACAGTCTGCTTACTCATAGATCACCCGAATCGTGCGGCTGGTCGGCAACGACTGGCAGGTCAGGATCCAGCCCTCCGCAACCTCGTCGGCCTCAAGCGCGTCGTTGTTCAGCATCTGGACGCAGCCCTCGGTCAAGCGGGCCATACATGTTCCGCAGGAACCGATTTCGCACGATGACGGGGGTTGCAGGCCGGCCATGCGGGCTGTCTGCAGCACGGTTTCGCCGTCGTTGTAAGCGACCGTGATCGAGCGACGATTCAACTCGATGGTTACCGCTTCTGTGACGACACTGTCGGCAACGGCCGGCGCGGGATCATGCATCGCAGTCCACAGTATCAAGTACTTGTGATTGGTATCAAGCTGCAGCATTTGTCCCGTCCGCGCCGGGCTGGAGGTCTCGATTTGAGGGGCGGGACTAGGACGAGTCGTGCTGTGCCAGCTCAGCCTCGAGTTGGTCTTCGTACGCACCCTCATCGCGGGCGAGCGCGATCGTCGCCGCGGCCATCGCAACGACCACGATCGGCAGGACCACCGCCCGGACGCCGGACAGCGTCAAATGTTCCCCGAAGACCAGCGAACTCAGCAGCACAGCAACCACGGGTTCCAGCACGAGCATGGTCGGGACCGACACCTTCAGCGCGCCAGCGTGGAAGGCGGACTGCTGTAGCAACGTCGCCAGCAGACCTACCGCGACGAGCACGTAGAACCCCGGTAGGCCTACGAGCGCGGCCGGCCCGTTGGAGGCCGCCACGTGCATGACCACCTTGGTCAACGTCGCCACCACCCCGAACAACACTCCGACTGCGACCGAGAGCAACACTGCGCGCCGCTGGCCGGCTGATCGGGCTCCTACGAGCACGCATCCGATGATGAGTGGCGTCAGCACGGCCGCCACCACCGCCCACGCCACCCAGTTGCCGACGTAATCGCCGTGCTTCGGCCGCGCCAGCGCCACAAAAGCCGCCAACGCTGCCGTGAGCAGCAGCGCCCACAACCATTCGGTCCGCGTTACCCGCCGACCTGCCAGCCGGGCGCTCAACGGCAACGCGAACAGCAACGACGACACCATCAACGGCTGCACCAGCAAGATGGAACCCTTGGTCAAGGCGAGAGCTTGAAAGCCGTAACCCGCCACCGCCACCCCGCTGCCCAGCCACCAGAGTCGCTTGCGCAGCAGGGTCGTCAGCATATGAGCGCTGACACCGTACTCGTGCGGAACGTCGATGGTGGCGCGCTGGCGGACCACGATCCCGATCGCCATGCACACCGCGGCGAGCAACGCCAGCAACACCACCAGACCCTGGGTCATCGATTCCTCTCACTCGTCGCGTGCGCGCAATCGCGTAACCGAGTAGCCGGGTTCCTACAGCAGGCAAACATTAACCCAATTCGGCTGTCGGCCGTCGAGTCTGCGGTGATGATTTCCTCCACCGGCGCCAGCGTGTATCCGTTGCAATGGAAGAACTCCTAGTCGGCCCAGACGGCGTGGTGCGACCAATGGCTAGTGGTTGCGTTGCCCCAGGCCTTATTTGCGGGGCGTGGGCCTCCAATGCGCCCAGAGATAACGCCAAATAGCGGAATTGACGTGATCGTAAGATTTCGAACTCTTCCGACTTTGGCACTTTGTAATGTGACTTCGGCATATTCGTCAACGTTCAACGGTCGTACACTTTGACCGGCTGGGCAACGCAATCAGCTGGGTTTGGCGGGTATCACTACAGAGGCGGTCAGATGGGCTGGTGGATCCTCGGATTGGTGGCGGTTGCACTGACCGCCGGAATCATCTACGCCATCTGGGTTGCACGTACTAATGGGAAGATACCTGAGGACACAAGGGTTGCTATCAGGGAGGCTAAGCGGTTGCGGTCGGAGTGGCGACGTGCCCGCAAGCAACACGCCAGAGATGTCGAGCAGGCGCGCTTGCACCTGCAGAATCTGCAGGATGTGAAGGGGCGGAGGCTAGGTGCTGCAGGTGGAATAACGCTTTACGAACGCTGGATCTCCACACCGCAAAGCTCTGGATCCCTGATCGGCGTAAAGGCGACTGCAGCGGATGAATCCTCGGTTACGGTGTCCCAACGACTCACTGCCACGCGCATGGTGACCTTGGGGGTCTTCTCGCTTGCTGCGCCAAAGAAGACGGAAAAGGTTCACGGCAGCGCCTACATTGTGATTGAAGGACCCGAGGTTTCCGGCGTCGGCGTTATCGAAGCTACCTCCTACAACAGCACCCCTGGTCCAGCCGCGTTCTCGTTTGCGGCACAAGTTAACAATGCCGCCCGCGCCGCTGCTGCCAATGCCCCTCTGTTGCCCCGGTTGATAGCCAAGGCCAAGCAAGATTTTGCCGCCGCCGAAAATGACCCGAAAGTCATCGACGCCGAGATTGCGTATACCAAAGCCGTCGCAGCATTGCCGCGGGAGTATCGCCAGAAATTCGGCGACGTTCGTCTAGACGCTGCAGCTAGCGCTCCACCTCGGCAGCAGGTCAGTGATAAACAACGGCGCATCGTTACCCTCGGCAAAGAAAATGCCGCACGCATGGAATCCGTGCTGAGTGCCGTTAAAGCCGTGACGCAATCCGAAGCGGCGCGCGAAGGTTGGCTGGGCGATGTCGACTTCAGTGCTGACATCCAACAGATCGCCGACTCGTTCGAGAAGGCGCATTCACTACACGAGTTGGCCAAAACGCTGTCCTCACTTGAAAAACCCAGTGCCGAAGACCACAGAATCCTCGCCGAGGCCACCACCACCGCCGCTGACTTAGAGCGCGCCGCTATAGAGCGGGTTGACCTCATCAAGAAATGCGCCATTGAAGCACAACAGATTGATAAATCATTTCAGACTGACCGCGAGGACGCTCGGGTCGCCGAACAGCGCGCCGAGTTGCATGCGAAGTTGGCCGCCATGCTCTACGGGATCGAGGCCACACCAGACCCCACGCCCACCTCCTCGGCGGTAGACGCGGTGATGGCCCGTGTGCAGGCATACCGGGAAATCAAGAGCCAAATCCAACAAGCCCGCGAGAAAACGACGAAAGTCAGGTGCGCCAAGTGCAAACACACTCAGCAGGTGCCCATAAGCGCAAATACCTTCCAATGCACGAACTGCAACGCTAAGCTCAAACGCGCGAAAAGCTCTTGACGACTGCATAATTCAACTAATTCAGGCCCGCTTCGCTGTGACCGCGGCGACTAGTGTTTCCCTACCCGGCGAGCGGCATCCTGCTGGGTTCCGGCGATACCCCTGAACTAGGTGGCATTCGGCTGCAATGCAAGCGGAAGCCAGCCCCTCAGAATCCTAGTGTTGATTCGGCACCGCCGGACAATGTGTTGGATGCGGTCGCCTGGTACATACCAATTTACTATTTCGCCCCTCGGTTCGGCCATACATTCAGGGATCCACCGTATTCGACTCGTCGCTCTCTCCCCGCTAACACATCGTCAAGCGACGACCATGAGATAAACGCCCGCCCCGCGCCCTACACGTGGTCCTTGAAAAGCTCATGACCAGTACCCTTTTCGACCACCCTCCCCAGCAGGTCACGCAGCGTCTGCTGTTCCTCGGCGCTCAGCACGCCGAACACCTTCTCGTGGGCGGCCACGGCGTCGCTGATCACCGTCGTGACCACGCTTCGGCCTTCGTCGGTGAGATAGGTCCGCAGAATCCGCTTGTGCTGCGGGTCCTGCCTGCGTTCCACCAGGCCGCGCCGCTCCAGCGCCGTTACGGCCAGCTGTACGCCTTGCGGCGAGATCAACAATCGACGGGCAAGTTCGGCGCCGGACAGCCCGGGGTAATTCAAAAGCTGCCGCAGCACACCGATTTGGGCGGTGCTGACACCGTGCCCACTGACCGCGTCGTTAACGGTGGTCAGCGAGAAATAGAACGCCTGCTTGAGCAACCACAGAAGGTTCTCGGTGAGTTCCATTGCCGGATCCAACTCTTGATCACTCATGCCGGCGCCTTAGAGATCTGTCCGTCCTTCATGACGAACGTGACGTTCTGGGTTGCGGTGATGTCCTGGGATGGATCACCGGGAACGGCAATGATATCGGCGAGGTACCCGGGTGCGAGGCGGCCCAATTCGTGGTCGGCTTCGACGAGTTCGGCGGCCACCACCGTGGCGGCCCGGATCGCTTGCATCGGCGTCATGCCGCGAGATACCAAGGCCTCGAGTTCCTTGGCGTTCTGGCCATGCGGAATTGCCGGCGCGTCGGAGCCACATGCGATACGCACGCCAGCGGCAATAGCCTTGGGCAGCATCGCCTTTGCCTTTGGGAAGACGTCCTCGGCCTTCTTGCGGAGTTCGGGCGCGATGCGGTCGATGGCCATCGCATCGGTCAGATAGGTGGTGGAGACCAGGAAGGTGCCGTGGTCGACCATCATCTGGATCGTCTCGTCGCTGGCCAGGAAACCGTGTTCGATGCAGTCGATTCCAGCCCTGATGCACGCCTGGATGGCGGCGTCGCCGACGGCGTGGGCGGCGACGCGCACCCCCGCCCGATGCGCCTCGTCGGCGATCGCGGCGAATTCGGCGTCGGAGTACTGCTGAGCACCCGGCGACGTGCTGTGCGACATCACCCCGCCCGACGCCGACACCTTGATCAGTTTGGCGCCGTGACGGATTTGGTAACGGACACAGGCGATTACATCCGGCACCCCGTTGGCGATGCCCTCGGCAATCGATAGCGGCATGATCCCCGGCGCCAACCGCTGGAAGACCGTCGGATCCAGGTGCCCTCCGTAGGGGGTGACGGCGTGGCCCGCGGGGTAGATGCGGGGTCCGACGTGCCAGCCTTGGTCGATGGCGCGCTGCAACGCGACGTCGAGCAGGTAGCCGCCCGTCTTCACCATCAGTCCGAGGTTGCGCACGGTGGTGAACCCGGCTTCCAGCGTGGTGCGCGCGTTGACCGCACCGCGCAGGGTGCGATATGCCGGATCGTCCTGAACGCCGTGCATCGGCGCCGGCAGACCTTCGGGACCGCCAGGGCCACCGATGAGCAGGTTGATTTCCATGTCCATCAAGCCCGGCAACAATGTGGCATCGCCGAGATCGATGACTGGCGCCGAATCCGGCAGGGGCTCTTCCGGATTGATTGCCGCGATGCGCTGTCCTTCGACGAGGACGACTCCCGGGGACCGAACCTGGCCGGTGTCGACGTCAGCCCAGCGGGCGGCCCGCAGGACGGTCGCATCCGTCATGGATAAGGCTCTACGACACAGTCGAGCGTCGAAGCGCCGGAATCGGGGATGCGCGGCTGCTTCCAGCACTCGACGGGAAAAGACACCATGATCATCGAGTACAACAGATGCATGAGGTTGAGGACGTCCTCTGGAAGGTCGTCCAGCGGAAACTTGTCGCAGTAGGCCAGTGCTTCCTCGGCGCGCGGCGTGATCGCGTCGTAGAACGCCTTCATCTCCGTCATCGAACTCGCCAGCCGCTTCGCGTAGCGCTGCGGTTCGGTCGGCAGACACCAGGCGGTGAACGGCTCTAGGTCAGCGAATTCGGTTGGCAACATGGGCGATTTCTGCGTCATCGTGGTCCTCACACCCCAGCCGCCGTCTTCCGCTGGTACTCGTCGATCCATGCGGCGGTCTCCTTATGCAGGTGGCGCAACAGGATCTCCTGATCGTTGAGGAGGAACTTGTCGACCACCCGCGACTCAACCATGCTCTGAGTCGCCTCCAGGGTGTTGGCGTCCTGCAAGCCGTATTCCTTGAAGGTCACCGCGGCCAGTTCCTGGGCGACGCGCTCGCGCGGAGTGCGCGGCTGCGGGAAGTACAGATTGCCCTCGAAAATGTGCGAGTTATACGAGATCGGCCAGTAGTGGTAGGTCAGATACCACCCCTGCCCCCAGAAGAGCATGACGAAGTTAGGGAACAGCTGGAACGAATCCAGGCCCCACGGATCGCATTTCGCCGGATTCAGGCCCTTGGGCATCTCGCCCAGGTCGGGCTTATCCCAGGGGCCGAACAGCCCGCTACGGCAGATGTCATCCACCGGCTTGCGCATCTCGTCCGGCATCTCCCACGCGCGCACGCCCGACGTGCTGACCAGACGGTGGGGGCCGTCCAGCCGGTAGTGCGGAGCCTCGAAACCGGCCTCCGCCGCGGCTTTCGAATAGCTCGTCGGCGATTGGTTCGCGTGCAGTACCGGTGCGTGGTAGAACTCCTGGAAGGCGTCCATGTACAGCTTCCAGTTCGCCTTCACCTCGGAGCGGTAGTACCAGCGAGATGTCAACTTGCCGAACGGATAACCTTCCAGGTCCGTAACCATCGGTCCCAGGAATTCGCGCAACGACTGTTCGGGCTTCTTGGCGAAGTTGACGAAAATGAAGCCCTCCCACACGTCGCAGTGGACGGGCACCAATCCGTAGCGACTCTTGTCGAGGTCGAAGAATTCCTCTTCCTGCTGCACGAACGTGAGGTTGCCGTCCAGGTCGTAACGCCACGCGTGGTACTTGCAGGTGAACTGGCGGCAGACACCGCTGGTCTCTTCCAGCGGCATGTCGTTCCATACCAGCTTGTTGCCGCGGTGGCGGCAGATGTTGTGGTACGCCTTGATCTCGCCAGATGTGGTTCGCACCAAGATGATCGAGGTGTTGACGACCTTGAGCTCTTTGGTGAAGTAGCTGCCCTTGCGGGGAAGTTGTTCGGTGCGACCGACGTTGAGCCAGGCGCGTTTGAAGATTGCGGCGCGTTCCAGTTCGTAGATCTCGGGGCTGATCGAGTCCTCGTACGAGACCGGGCCGGTGCCCAGTTCGGGATAGTGCTGGGTCCAGCTGCCCTCCGCCGGCTTGGGGAACCGAGCCATCGACGCTCCTGTCCGTTTCGTTGCTCATACGGAGCTGATGCGGACCCGTCCAGCCGTCCGCAGGACTCCCTGCGGCCGACCGTATCGGTTCAAAAGTCCAATCGCAAGTAGTTGATACTTCCGTCGACCAAGGGCGTTATGCAGTGGAAACGGAAACGCCTCCCGATTTATGCGAGAGACGTAACAGAACCGTAATGACGAACGAACGGACCCCGACGCGCTGCGGCCTCGGCCCGCGGTCAGCTGATGCCGCGACGCTTGCGGTTCTCGAAGTATTCCGACCAGGAGGCCACGTCGGGGTGCTGCTTGTGCAATGCGCGGCGCTGACGTTCGGTCAAGCCGCCCCACACGCCGTACTCGACCTTGTTGTCCAGTGCGTCGGCCGCGCACTCCTGCAGGACGGGGCATTGCCGGCAGATCGCCGTGGCCTTGCGCTGCGCCGCTCCGCGCACGAAAAGCAGGTCAGGATCGACATCCTTGCAAAGACCCTGCTGGACCCAGGCACGATCCTCCGCCGTCGCGGCACTGGGCGCGGTGGTCAGCGAGACAAGCCGCACTCGCCGTCCGGCCGGTCGTGATTCTGACACGAACTGTTTCCCTTCATCCCGGCCGCGTATGCGACCGCCCTCCCGGTTATGAAGACGAACCGTGCCAAACCATGCCCACCGGTGTGACTCAGATCTCCCCTCCGAACAAAGTAGCGGTTCGGTCACGATCGCGCAATGGTTTTCTGGCACGCGCGTACCTTTTATTTTTCGCGGCTCACCGCCACGAGGCGGACCGGGCAACTGTGAGCTGCTGAAATCAGCCGATGACCGGGTCCAGAGGGCGTGTGCTCGTTGGCGTCTCCTGGGTCGGCCCCGCAAACGAGTTGTTCAGTCTGACGGTCCTTTCGGCCTTCGGGTACCAGCCCTGTGCGGCGTACTGGCTGGTATGCAGATAGCACTGGATGCGCACGTCGGGACTGCCCGGAGTGAACGTCAGCAGTCTGCTGACCGGCAGCGTCGTGATCGGCATGTGGTAGCGACTCAGCGACGCGGCATTGAGAAACCACGTTCCCCAGCGTTGCTCGATATGCGTCTTCCCGCCGTAGTTGTCGTCGGGGTGGGTGTGGGTGTGGCCGGCGATCCATAACGCCACGCGGCCGGGATGTTCGGACAGGAACCGTTCGAATGCGCCCGAATCGGGTTGACTGTCGACCCAGTAGAGATACGACGCCCCTTGCGGTGTGCCGAGCTCGAACGGACGGTGATAGTGCTCCTGCCATCGCCCGTCCGGACCCTTGCGCACCCCTTCCCACTCACCGGAGGCCACAGTCGTGTTCTTGAGGACGTAGTGGTGGACGGTGACGATGATGGCCTCGGGATTGCTCAAGACCATGTGTTTCCACCAGCGGAAGGTCTCGCCGGTGACGACGCCGCCCGGGTTGCCGCCGAGGGTGCCACGTCCGACGGTTTGAGTTGGTTCGTTGCGGTCGCTGAGCATGAGGAACAGCAGGTTTCCCACCCTGAACGAATAGTGCTGCCAAGCTCCGCTAACCGGGTAGCGCCGTGCCGCGCTATCGACACCGGAGAAGGCGGTGTGCTGCCCGAGCGGATCCACCCACTTCTGCCACCACCAGGCCTCGGGTTCGTCGAGGCCACTGCGGTCGTGATTGCCGCACACGCTGTAGATGTCCTCGCGGCGGTGGTCGCGCAGGCTGTCGAACTGACGACGCAATTCTCTGCCCTCGTCGTCGTCGGGCAAGCCATGGTGCGCCCCGGACATGTCGCCGACGTCGATCGCGATGTCCCATTCGAACGGCGGTCCGCCTTCGCTGCCGCCACGTTCCGACTGCGAGATCGCTTCGGCGAGGCTTTCTCTGCCGTGCGCCTTATCCGTTCCGACGTGCGCGTCTCCGAACGCCCAGAGGCGGAACGGGTCACTCACCGTCGGACTCCAACAGGCCCCAGCGTCGGCGGACCTGCCGGTCGGCGGCGGCGAAGGCGGCGTCCATGGCGATGCCGATCAACAAGATGACGATCATGATCGAGATTGCCGCGGGCATGTCGCTCATGTTCTGCGCGTTTTCGAGCAGGACCCCGATCGACGCGGTGTTGCTGACGAGCACCACCAGTTCGCCGGCCATGAGGCTGCGCCACGCGAACGCCCAGCCTTGTCGCAGTCCGCTGACGAACATCGGCAGCGACGCGGGCAGAATCACGTGCCGGTACAACGCGACGCCTTGCAGGTTCATGGTTTTGGCCGCCCGCAACAGCAGGGGTGGTATGTGGTCGGCCCCCGCAATGACCCCGATCGCTACAGACGGCGCGGCACCGATGACGACGACGAACAGGATCGCTGAGGTGTGCAAGCCGAAGAAGATGATGGCAAACGGGAACCACGCGATGGCGGGCATGGTCTGCAGACCGGTGATGATCGGCCCGAACGCCTTGCGCAGCAGGGCGTTTCGCGAGATCAGTGCGCCAGCAACAGTTCCGAGGAGCAAAGCGAGCCCGAAGCCGACTAGGGCCCGGTTCATCGTTGTCCAGACGGCGTCCCAGAGCAAAGGTTCCCGCGCCTGCTGCCAGAGGGTCGCCGCCACGGTGCCGGGGCTGGGCAGCACGTAGGACGGCTTCCAACCACTGGCGTACACGACCTGCCACACGGCGAGGATCACGGCGACGGCCACGATTTTCGCCTGCAGCGAGGCCAGCCCATCCCGAATCCAGTTGCCGCGCCGGGACGCTGCGGTCACTCGGTAGTTCTGCGTAGCGATCCCACCCCTATCCCCCATCACCGTTCCCCTCGTCGTGCAAGCGCGCGGTGATGCGGGCGGCCAGCTCGGCCACCTCGGCGGTGTTGGCGTCGCGCGGCCGCGGCATCGGGACGTCGAACTCCTCGACGACACGGGCGGGACGCGGGCTGAGCACTAGGACCCGGTCGGCCAGTCGCGCCGCCTCGCGCACGTTATGAGTCACAAACACGACCGTCAAACCCTGCTCCGCAACAATGCGTTCGAGTTCGGCATGCAGGCGATCGCGGGTCAACGCGTCCAGCGCGCCGAATGGTTCGTCCATCAGCAGCACATCGGCGTCCTGAGCGAGCGCGCGCGCCAGCGCCACCCGTTGCCGCATGCCGCCGGACAGTTGGTGTGGGCGTTTCGCGGCGAAGTCGCCTAGCCCCACGGTCGACAGCAACCGGGCGACCCGCTCCTTACGTTGCGGACGCGGCACACCGCGTGCCCGCAGTGCCAGGTCGACGTTGGCGGCAGCCGTGAGCCACGGGAACAGTGCCGGCTCCTGGAACATCAGCGCCACGCGCCGTCCCCGGGTATCGATCGTGCCGTTCGACGGCTTTTCCAAACCGGCGATCAGCGACAGCAGGGTGCTCTTGCCGCAGCCGGATACGCCTACGACACAAACGAACTCACCGGTTGCGACGCGCAGGGAGACATTGTCGACGGCCTTGATCGCCGATGGGCCGTCCCCGAAGTCTTTGGAGACACGGTCCAGTTGCACAGCCGACGGCACTTGAGCCTCAGGCAAGACGTCGGGGCAGACGAAGCGGGTCACGTTGCGACCTGAGGTTTGCCCGACGCCGCGAGCACGGCGTTGAGCGGACCATTGTCGACCAAGCCGTTAATGTCGAGGGGCTTGAGCAGCCCGATTGCCACCGCCTTGTTCACCTCGTCACGCAGCGAGTCCATCCCAGGGTCGTTGGTGAACGTCGTCTCTTCGAATGACGCGGTCAGCACGTCGGGATCCAGACCTTTACCGAGGGTCTTGGCCAATGCGGCGTTGGCGGACTGCGCGGCATGGGCCCGGTCGTGCGCGATCATGTCGTTCGCTTCGACCTGAGCGCGCAGCAACCCCGCAACCACGTCCGGGTGAGCGGCAAGAAAGTCCTGCCGCACCACCAGCACTGTGATCGTGTTGGGATCCGACCACAACCGCACGCCGCCGGCCTTGATCATCTGCACATCGAAGGGCACCGAATTGACGGCACCCGCGATCTGGTTGGAGACAAACTGCTGCACGATGGCCGATTCGGGAGTGGTCGGCTTGATCGAAACATCGCCTCCGCCTTGGGTATTGGTGTGCAAGCCGTTCCTGGCCAACCAGTCGCGGAGGCTGACGTCGTGAGTGCCGCCCAGGGCTGGGTCGGCCACCGTCTTGCCGCGCAGGTCCTGAGCGGAGGTGATGCCGGGCTTGACCACCAACGATGTTCCGCCACTGGCCGCCCCGGAGATGATCCTGATGGCCGTTCCGTTCGACTTCTGCCACGCATTGAAGGCCGGGTTGGGGCCAACGTAGGCGGCGTCGAGTTGACCGGAAAGCAGTGCGGTCACTTCTTCGGTGCCCTGGCTGAACGGCTGAGTCGTGAGATTGACGTTGGGCCCAAGCTGTTTGGTGAACAGACCGTCTGTGATTCCGACAAGGGCGGATGCGTGGGTGATGCGCGTCAGGTAGCCCAACCGCAGTGACACGGGCGCGGACGCTGTGGGGTTGTTCGAGTGGGAGCAGCCCACCAGGGCTGCCGCAGCCACGGCGGCCAGCGCCGCGGCGATGAATCGGTGACGCGACATGCGTTTCCTTAACGGGTGAGTCGAACAGGGATTCAGGCGGAAATGATCGACGCCGTACACGACGTGCGCGTGACGCGGTGCAGGTCGATGTGCAGCCGCCGAGTCAGGCGGCTGCGACGGCCGCCCATCACCGCTCCCCGGTGTCGCGGCAAACGAACAACGGGCTGGTCCACACCTGGTGACCATCGAATTGCCTGGCGCGCAAATACATTGCGCTTTCAGACAGCGGCAGGTGCAATCTCAGGTCTCCCTTGACGGTGCTGGGTAGCGCCGCGGGTTCAGCGATGCGTTCCAGGCGAATCCTCAAATTCAGGCCGCCGACGTCGACGTCGCGGTGGCCGTCGGCGATCAGGTCCGCCCCGGTCAGCCTGACGCCGGTGGTCAAGTCGTCCTCCAGCACCCTAGCTTCGATTTCAAATCGCGCTCGGCTAAGGTCGGCGAGCCTAACCACCAAACCGATGTCGGAACCATAGGTGGTCGTTCGCCATTCGGCCTCAGCACCGTGCAGCTCCAGGCACTGTTCGGGATGCGCTGCCGCCCAAGGCGTCATATCTTCCACCCCGGTGCCGGCTATGCTCAGCCGCCCCACCCAGGTAGCCCAGCGGTAACGGTCCCGGTGTCGTGCGCCGCCCCAGCGAATCCGGACCAGCTGCCGCGAGAGCCCCGCCTCGGCGTGCAGGTCGCGTCGCCACACCGGTCCCGTTGTGTCGTAGGCCGTAACCTCTTCCCAACCCGCAGTGCCGTACAGAGCGTAGCTTGCCGTCAAATCCTCTGCGTTGCTGAGAATCTCGTCGCCCATCCAGTGGTCACCACTGCGCAACAGGGCAACCGCCCGCGCCCCCGTGGTGGCCCAGGTGTGGCGCGCCCGTAACCCGCGGCCAACCTCAGCGGACGTGAGCGCCGGCGCCAGGACCCCGGTGAGCCCGCCGTATCCGCCGAAGATGTTGGCTCCGGGGGACCCGCCACCGGGCCTGCCGCGGTGCTCGTCGCTGGCCGCACTGGCGCCGAACCGAAGCCCCCGAGCCAGCGCGTCCTCGAGAAACCACGGGCTACTACCCCACGCGGAATGCACCTCGATGAGCCGTTCCAAATCAGGGTGATGCCAATCCAGGATCGCGCGCCGGCCACCGACGTGCGGGATCAACAGATAAGACTCCGGATCCTTCTCGTAGGCGGCGTACAACTGGGTGATCGGCCAGTTTTGCGGCGTCGGCGACGTGCTCGCCATGCCTTGGCGCCATTCCAGCGAGCGAGCCAGGGTGGTGTCCTCGCCGAGGAACACGACATTGTGGTCGCCACCGACGCCGGCGTTTCCGCACCATTCGACGCCGGGGAAGCATACGAAGGCTCCGTCTTGCGATATTTCCCGGCATGCTGTGACGACATCGACCCACGCCTCGTCAGTGATCTGAAAGTCGTTGGCGGTGTAGCCCAGAACGTCCAGCGCCCCGATGTCTCGGCCATAGCGCAGGTTCCAGTCGGTGTTCTGGGTACCGACGGTGTCATTGGAATGCACATGCAGATCACCGAAATAAGCCCGAGGACTTGGCAATTCGTCCAACACATCGATAAGGGTCGACCCTCTTCCGATGACCGTGGCGTCGGTCTTGGCGATCACGTCGACGCGACCCGCGCCAGCCGGCACCGTCAGTTCCGCTTGGGCCCACCCCGCGGCCGGCGTGGTCGTGCTGGCCACCGGTACGCCGTCGGTGTGCGCGCTCATCGTGGCGGCGACGTCGGTGCAGACGTTGCCCCACTGGTCTTGGAGGTGGGTCCGCAACCGAACGGTCGACGCGTCACCGCGCACGACCCGTGGGCCGTGCACGACGACGCGTTGTGGTTGACCCGGCACGATCGCAATCTTGTTGACGGCCGCGTGCGCCATCCGCGAGGTGCCCAGAGGGTCGACGAACAGGTGGACTTCAAACTCGTCCTCGACGAAGGTCTGCACGCGGGTGCCCGGACCGCCGAACCTGCGGTCACCAAGCCGGATTTCGAGCACATCGCCGGGCCGCAGATAACCGTCCACCACGTGAACCAGCAACGACTTCTGAAACGGCCGTTCGCCGCCTTTGACGTCGTAGCGGACGGCAAGCTTCTGTACGGTCGCGGCCCCGGCCTCCGATGCACCGCCTACGAGCGAGCGCTGCAGCACACGGGCCGTCGCGTAGTCGCGCCCACCGGGTTCAAAGGTCTGCAGGTCCCAGTCGGAGTAGTAGCGGAAACACAGCTTCAGCCAGCCGCTATCGGCGATACCTGAGCTGCCGACGGTGTAGGTGAACACCACCTCGGCGAGGGAACCGGCCACCAACTCCGCATGCGAGCACGCCAGGCTGCCGAGAAACGGCAGCGCGTCTAATTCCGCGGTGATCTTGTCACGCACTTCGGCCACCGAGCAGTCATTGCTGGCCGGGGGACGCGGCAGGCTCAGCGGGCGCAGCGTGACCTCAGCGGACATGGCCCCATCCTGGTGGCTTTGCCACCTAGGAGTCCAACGAATAGATCTGATCAAATTCATCAGTAATATTGATCAGTGTGAACCTGCAGCAGCTCCGCTACGCGGTGGCTCTCGCCGAGACCAAGAGCTTTACCAAGGCAGCCGAGGGACAGTTCGTCGTCCAGTCGGCGCTGAGTCAGCAGGTGCGCCGACTGGAAGAGGAACTCGGTGTACGGCTGTTCGAACGAACCACCCGGACGGTGACACTGACGCCCGCCGGGGAGTCGCTGATGCCGTTGTTGCACCAGGTGGTGGCGGGCGTGGAGCGCATCAAGTTCGATGCGCAGGCCCTGAGCGGCAGGGTCACCGGCCGGCTCACGGTCGGGATGATGGAGATCCCGTCGGAAAGCCTCGACGTCGCGGCATTGATGGCGAACTTTCACCTTCGCTACCCTGATGTCAGCGTGACACTGCGCAGCGGCGGAAGCGATGTACTGGTGAAGGCCGCGGCTGAGCGCAAACTCGACGCGGCGATCGTGGGTTCCAATGTGTCCCGGAGCCACAACAATCTGATCTTCACCCACCTGTTCAGCGAGCCACTTGTTGCCGTCATGCCCGCCGAACACCCGCTGACCAAACATTCGTCGGTATCGGTGACCGAATTGGCGGAGCTCTCGTTCATCGATTTCCCACCCGGATACGGGTTGCGCCACGAGACGGACCGAGGGTTCGCGGACGTGCCCCGCCGGGTGGCGTTCGAAGTCACCCGCGTCGACGAGGTCGTCCACTTTGTCCGGAAAGACCTGGGCGTTGCCTTGCTGCCGGAATCCGTTGCACGCACCCGCGCGGATGCCGACCCGACCCTCGCGTTACGGCCGGTCCGCGGCGCTGACATGCACCGCCGGGTTCATCTCGTGACACCCCGGCCGGATCTGCGCTCGGCAGCGTGCCAGGCGTTCATCGGGTGCGTCGACGAGCACCTAGGAAGAGCACCGGCCTGACCTGACATCCTCGCTGTTGATGGACGAAACCGAATCGGTACGCGAACTCTGGCAGTCACTGGGGCTACCGGGCATCGTCGACGTGCACACGCACTTCATGCCGAAGCGGGTGATGGACAAGGTCTGGCGCTACTTCGACGACGCCGGTCCGCTGGTGGGACGCCCGTGGCCGGTCGCCTACCGCACCGACGAGCAGCATCGACTGGAGACGCTGCGCGGGTTCGGGGGTCCGTGCCTTCACGTCGCTGGTCTACCCACACAAACCGCACATGGCGGCCTGGCTGAACGAATGGGCCGCGGCGTTCGCCGCGGCGACACCCGATTGCCTACACACGGCGACCCTCTACCCCGAACCCGAAGCCGAGTCCTACGTCCGAAAGGCCGTCGAGGCCGGCGCGCGCGTGTTCAAGGCCCACGTTCAGGTCGGCCGGTATGACCCCACCGACCCATTGCTTGACGACGCGTGGGGGGTGATCGAAGACGCGGCCGTCCCGGTGATCATCCATTGCGGATCAGGTCCCGCTCCCGGTGAACACACCGGCCCCGAACCCGTCGCCGCGCTGCTGCGGTGCCACCCTCGATTGCGCCTGGTCGTCGCGCACATGGGCATGCCCGAATACTCCGAGTTTCTCGACCTGGCCGACCAATACGACGAGGTACGACTAGACACCACGATGGCTTTCACCCCGTTCGTGGAGGAACTCATGCCTTTCCCTCGCTCGCAATACCCACGGCTGCGCGACCACGCCGACCGCATCTTGTTCGGCAGTGACTTTCCGAACATCCCGTACGGATTCCTCGACGCGATGCGCGTCCTGACCCGGCTACCCGGCATCGATGATGACTGGCTGCGGAAAGTGTTCCACCACAACGCCGCTCGTCTTTTCAGCCTGTCGGACGGCTGAACAAGGCCGCGATCTCGGCGACCCGCGGGTCGTTGCGCAACTCCTCCAACGTCGTCGGCAGCGGCAATCGCCAATTCGGATACTCGTCGATCGTGCCGGGTAGGTTCGGTTGCCGAGGCTCGGCGATCACGTCGTAGGGCGCGATCAGCTTCAAGCGGCTCGGGGTCGACGCCAAGAAGCGGTGCATGGCAACGATGATCGCCGGCTCGTCGGGCTCGGATCCGTCGTCAGGCAGCAGCCCTTCCGAGCGAAGCAGCGTCAGCCACTCGGCGCGCTCCTTGTCGGCCGTGGCCCACTCGGCCGGCACGTCGTCGAGCAGGTCGAGATCGGCGCGTACCCGCACGTGTTCACCACGCAAAAAGCCCGCCGCAGTGGGTAGATCGTGCGTCGACAGCCTGGCGGCCGCCCGCGCCGGCCATTTCGCCGACGGGAGCAACGGCTCGTCCGGGGCGGACTGGTCGCGAGTGAACCAGGAGACCGCGCAGCCCAGCATTCCGCGCTCGGCGAGTCCGTCGGTGACTTCCGGTTCGACCGTTCCCAGATCCTCGCCGACCACCGTGGCCTTGGCGCGGTGGGCTTCCAATGCCAGTACGGCCAGTAGGACCTCGGTGTCGTAGTAGACGTAGGTGCCCCGATCCGGACCCTCGCCGGGCGGAATCCACCACAACCGCCACAGGCCCGCGACGTGGTCGATGCGCAACCCGTCGGCGTGGGTGAGGACCGCGCGCAGCATGTCCCGCAAAGCGGCGTATCCGGTGGCGGCAAGGCGGTCCGGCCGCCACGGCGGCAGCCCCCAGTCCTGCCCGCGCGGAGTGAAGTTGTCCGGCGGCGCCCCCACGCTCACCCCGGTGGCGAGCACGTCGGCGAGTGCCCACGCGTCGGCCCCTTCCGGGTCGACTCCCACCGCCAGGTCGTGCACCACGCCGAGTGCCATGCCGGCATCCCGGGCGGCGTCCCGTACCGCGGCCAACTGCTCGGCACACCGTTGCTGCACCCAGGCATGGAACGCCAACCGGGGTGCCAGTTCCCGGCGCGCCGCGGCCACAGCGGGACCGGCGACATCGCGCAGCGGGCCGGGCCACCGGGTCCAGCGGCCGCCGTGCCGCTCGGCCAGCGCACAGTACGTCGCCCAGTCGCGCAGGCCGTCCGAATGATCCAGCGGGGCGGGCCGGCCCTCGGCGCGCCAGAGCAGTTCTAATGCGGCCCGTTTGGCCGCCCACACCAGGTCGTGATCGATGCGCGGAGTGCAGGCCGACACGCGCAGGGCATCCACCTCCGCTCGGGTGTCCGGGTCGGCTCGACGGTAGGCGTCGAGATCCTCGATCCGCAGAGCGAGCGGGTTGGCGAACCGCCGGCTGGACGGGGTGTACGGCGACGGCTGCACCGGATGCGTTGGGCCGGGGGCATGCAGCGGGTTGAGCAGGACGGCGCCGGCGCCGTGGTCCGCAGCCGTCCACTGCAGGAACTCCCGCAGGTCACCCAGATCACCGATGCCCCACGAGCGCGCCGACCTCAGCGCATAGAGCTGCAGCATCCAGCCCCAGGTATCCGGCGGCGCCGGAACCTGCGGCGGAGCCGCCACCAGGGTGACCTCTTGGTCGTTGCGCGTGTACAAGCGGTACCAGCCGGGAGGCAGTCCTGCCGGAAACTCGTCACGTACCTGGGTGCGGGTGCCGTCCTCGTGGACCAGCAGATTCACCCCTGGCAGCGGCCGCGGCCGTCCGTCCACGCGCACCGCTACGGTCGGCGGCAGCACGCCGGCGCTGTCGCGTTCGGACAGCCGGGCCAATTCGCGGCGTCGATCCTGTTCCGTGCTCGCGTCGACATCCAGCAGTCCAAGCACCCGGATCACCACATCGGCGTCGACCTCGACCGGCTCGCGTCGCTCGTTTCGGTAAGACGTTGCAACCCGGTGTGCCGCCGCCAGTCGGCGCAGGTCATCAGGTATCGGTTTGGGGTGCGCCATCTAGTTGGACCGCCGATGAGAAAGCATCAGCCTCATATACCCGAGCGACGAAATCTCACACCGAACGTTGGACGCCAAGCGAATTCGTCACGGCCGCTGATGCGGACGGACGGCATACTGCAAGTCATGGCCACCGTAGTCGCGTTCCACGCTCACCCCGACGACGAGGCGATCCTCACCGGCGGCACGCTCGCGAAGGCGGCGGCTGCGGGGCATCGTGTCGTCCTGGTCACCGCGACCGACGGCCGCATGGACAGCGTGCCCGACGACACGCGGATAAACGAATTGCGCTCGAGTGCAACGATTCTCGGTGTTCACCGACTTGAGTGCCTCGGTTATGCAGACAGCGGCTACGGGCCCGACTTCTACCCGGATCCGCCTGGGCGGGTCCGGTTCGCGCGGGCCGATGTGGACGAGGCCGCCCAGCGGCTCGCCTCGATACTCCGCGAAGAAGATGCGCAGCTGCTACTCAGCTATGAGCGCAACGGCGGGTACGGACACCGGGATCACATGCACGTGCACCGGGTCGGCAAGCGCGCCGCTGAATTGGCTGGGACTCAACGGGTTCTGGAAGCGACGATGCCGCGCGAGACGCTCATCCGCGTCGGTGACGTCGCCCGCTTGTTACGGTTGCCCGCACCGTACGAACCCGACGTGGCACGTGCGGCGTATGCACCGCGAGCGACCATCACCCACCGCATCGACGTGCGTCAGTTCGTCCGCCAGAAGGGCCACGCGCTTTCCGCCCATAAATCCCAAGCGGGAGATGGGCTGGGTGCTCGGCTGCTGCGCCTGTCGCTGCGCTTGCCACCCCGCGTGCTAGGTGCGTTTCTCCGCTACGAATGGTTCGTCGACCCTGCCGCGCCCGCCGGCACGGCGCGATCCGACATTTTTGCTTAGCGAGTGGCTATTGCCGCTGGCCAGCCGGCTGGGGCGCGGTCGAATAGTCCAACCGCACGGTGGTTCCGTCGGGACGCGCCTGGATAGCGCAATGATCGGCCAGGGCGCGCATCAGAAGGATGCCGCGCGAAGCGTGCGGGTCTTCCGGAGGCCGCGGAGAAGACCAGTGCCAACTGCCCCGGTCGCTCACGCAGACAGTGAGCGATTCAGCGGCGGCGTCGTAGCGCGCCTGAAGCCGCATCGTGCCGACGCATTGGTGGCCGCGGTAGGCGTGTTCGACGCAGTTGGCCAGGGCTTCGTTGACGCCCAGGATGATGTCGTCGCGAAGTTCACCAACCCCCCGCACCTTTGCCTGCAGCCAGCGGTCCAGCGCACGGCGGCACTCGGCCGCCGTGACGGCGTCGGCGGCACCGGCGCACGTCAGCTGCATTGGGTGATCGGAAAGTGCTGAACTCACAATAGAACGCATACCCAGGTCTGGCCCGGACCCTAACCTTGTCTTCGTTTCGATTCGGCCACAGGCCGATTGATGCTCAAAATCCGAAATCCATTGGCTGTGCGCCGCCGTGCGCGAGGTGTCGCGCGGCCACGGCCGTCGCCGTCGCGGTGCCGTTTTGCATGGTTCCGACGATTGTCACCTCGTCATTGACGGTGAAATGCGAAGCAGCGGTAGCCGGTTGGTTACCGCCGGCAATCCAGGTGGTGTCGGGCGTCAGCAGATAGGTTTGGGTGGATCCATCGGCGCTGCGTGCGGTCAATGAGTCCGCCGATACCGCGATAAGCGTGCCCTCTTGACTCACCGGCCGCGCGTGCGACGGCGCGTCGACCGTCACTGCGGCAGCCTCCGTCGTCCGTTTGGTCTCTTGCGCATCGAGGATCAGCCCGGCCAAGCTCGCGGCGCACAGCAGCGACGCGGACCCGACTCCGAACGCCCACCCAGCCCGCTGCGGCCTCGGCTGGGTTCGCTGCGTCGACTTGGTCATGCGGTGCTTGGCGGTCATGGCGATCCCTCTTGCTGCGGTTACACGCCAGAGGTCATCGACGCTCACCGGATCAGGTAGTTGCCGGCAGTGTTCCCAAACCACCGCGTCAATAAACGATGGCGCTGTCGCCGGCGCCTGGTCAGCTGGGCATCGCTGCGGGGATGTCCGTGCTCCCGGTCAACCCCGCTCGTTCGTACAACTCGATGAACGCGGCGACGAACGCATCGGTCACCTCGTGGGTGTCTTGCAGCGTCGCGTCGTCGGAGAGCACCGAGACGCTCAGCTGATCGACGTAGCTCCACACGGTGATGTTCAGCGCAGACCCCGCGGCCAGGGGTCCCACGGAGTAGAACTCGGTCACCACGGCTCCGGCGATGTTGCCGCGTTGCCGCGGCCCCGGCACGTTGGAAATGATCACGTTGAATAGCTGGTTGGGCGCCTCTCGCCGCGACATCCACCGGAACGTCGTGCGTGTGACGCTCGGCGGCACGAACTCCAACCACTGACTGACCAGGGTGGGGCCCAGAAGTTGGTGGTCTTCCTTCGCTATCCGGGTTGAGGTGCGGATCAGGCCCAGCCGCTGCAGCGGATCGGCTGCCTGAACGGGCAGCGAAACCAGCATGGTTGACAGGGCGTTCCCGCTGATCCGGTCCGGCGAGGTGTCGGTGGCGGTAGGGATCGAGGCGACCAGGGGCCGGTCGGCGGGTTCGCCGTGGTTCTGCAGCACCTGCCGCAGCGCACCGGTGGCGATGGTCAACACCAGGTCGTTGATGGTCACGCCGAACTTCTTGCTGATCGCCTTGATGTCGGCAAGGGGCACGGCAGCGCTGGCGAACGTTCGCCCGGGCGTGAGTTTGTGGTTGAGGAATGTCGGCGCCGGATCGAACTTGGCGGCAAGTTCCGGATGCCGGTAACGCTCCCGCGCTCGACGCTGCAGCCGGTAAGCGCCGACCACTCCGTCCCGCACCGCCGCCGGCAGGCTCCGGATCCGCGCGGCATGATCACTCGCCGCGAAGCGGAGCACTTCTCTGGTCTTGAGACGCGTGTTGCGGGTGCTTCTAGCGGGGGGCGAAGTCGCCCGCGATGACGCTTCGGCGCCGGGCCACGCCATGACCCTCGCCATGAGATTCGCCGAGGCCACCCCGTCGGCCAGGACGTGGTGCACCTTGCCGATCACCGCCACGCGCTGGTCGGCCAGCCCCTCGGCGTAATAGAACTGCCACAGCGGGTAGCGGCGGTCGAGTGGTGTGCTCGCGATCGCGCCGATCACCGCGTCGAGTTCGCGCCGGCCTCCGGGAGCGGGCACCCGTACGTGTTGGAGGTGGTAATCGAGGTCGAGTTCGGCGTCCTCGCGCCAGACCGGGCGATGTATTCGCCCGGGTGTCTTCAGTAACTGGAAACGCATCGGTTCGAGGATCGGGAGGGTGGACCGGAACACCTCGCGGAACGCCTCGAACGTCGGCGTGCCTTCGAATCCGGTGGTGTCGACGATCGCCACCTTGAGGGTGTGCTGGTGGACGTTGGGCGTCTCGCTGGCGAGCATCAGCACATCCCACCCACTGAGTCGCTTCACCGCCGTTCCTCCCAGCGCACCGACCGTGTTGACTATCTGACTGCCTGGGTGGCGCCGTGCGCCGCCGGAAGCCGGCGATGGACCGATTCGACGGCTCGGGCCAGTCCGGGTACGAACGCCGCGGGCTGCAGGGTGCAACCCGCGTGGCCGGCCTCGACCGGCACCGCCTCGGCCCCCGGGATGTGATCGGCCAGCCATTGCTGCCGCTTGACGCCGAATGCCCGGTCTTTCATGGTCACCACAAGCGCCGTGGGCACATCGATGTCCCCGACCCACGTCGTCGAGTCGAACCGGACAACCTCGGCGATCGCGCGGGTGATGCCCCCCGGCGACGTGGCGCGGGCCTGGTTCAGCACCCACTGATAGTCGGCCAAGAAGCTATTGGTTACCTCGCCCGCGGGCGGGTACAGCCGCGGCGCGGGGGTCAGCGATTCGACGAGCGCCGCAAACAGCCCGGTGGCCACGCGCTCGTAGCGGGCGCGGCTCACCGCCGCCGTGGCCGCGCACAGCACGAGCCCGTCGACCCTGTCTCGGTGGCGGCGCCACACCAGTTGGGCAATGAGCGACCCCATGGAATAGCCGACCGGGACGAAGGTGGGGATGTCGAGAACGTCGGCCAAGGCGGCGACGTCGTCGGCGCAGTCCTCGAACAGCAACCGCGGGGGTGAGATGCCTTGCCCGTGGCAGCGCTGGTCGAAGATCACCACGCGACCGAACCGCCGCACCGCGTCCAGCGCGGGATACCACGTCATCAGTCCGGTGCAGGCCAGCGAGTGCAACAGGATGTAGGTGGGCCCGTCGCACGGTCCCGAGTCGTACACATAGGTGCTGCCCCGACCGGGCAGCTCGACGATGTGCCCGGTCGGCATCTGCGCGACCGAGGCCAACGCGGGCACCTTCAGTAACCGCGGCAAACTGATCCCTCGTGCAGGCGAGACGGTGTCGGTCTGGCTGATCTGGCCATTAGAACACGGCCACGGCTTCCCGGACGCTCAGGACCACCACAAGGTGGGTGTGGGCGTGGGAACTTCGAGGCGAACTGGGCCGGCGTCGCTTAACGGTTGTGTGCGCGAAGTTGATAGAGCCCTCGGGTGGTGGCGACGACCGTGCCGTTAGCGTCGCTGACGACGGCCTCAAGGGTGTAATTGGCCTTGCCGCGTTCTGCCGCCTCGGCCGCGACGCGGGCAATCGTTTCGTCGTCCAGCGACGCCTCGGCGCGTAACGGAGTCGTGGCCATACTGACGAAGGTGATGTCGACGTTCTTCACCAACGGAAAGAACTTGCTCGTATCGAAGGTGGAGAGCGCGATGATGCCGCCCAGAATTTCGGCGACGGTGAACTGCACACCGGCGTAGATGACGCCGAAATGGTTTCCGTTGCCCTCGACCGGGACACTGGCGGCGGCAAAGCCGCGCCGTGCCTCGACGATCTTCAGCCCCATCTTGTCGGCAATCGGAATGGTCGATGCCAGATTGGCATTCATCATCTCGACGATCTGGTCAGTCACGTCCTCGATATTCGCACAGCGTCCAGTGCCCGGCTCACCCGCCTGGCGTGCCCGCCGTGAGGGGCGTTACCGCCCCGGTTGCCCGGCCTGCAACCTGCGTGGATCCGGCTCGTATCAACCTGTTGGTGCGGGCCTCGATCACGCTGTCCAGCAAGCGATCCGGCATGAGCCGGCGTGCGACGGTGCTGCTCCACGACTCCGCGCCGACGCGGTAGCGGATCCTGGGATGCCTGGCCGTGACCGCATGGGCGACGGCATCGGCGTATTCCGCGGCCGTCGCCTTGGACGCGTAGGCGCGACTCTCGTTGGCGGTCAGAAATGCGGTGAATCGACGTCGGTAGACCTCGACAATCTCGGTAGGCGTTGCGGCGACAATCGAGTTCGCGCTGTCCCGCAGCTTGCCCCAGATCGGGGTGGCCACGGTGACGGGTTGTATCACCGAGACGCTGACCCCCTGTGGCCGCAATTCACGGCGCAGCGCATCGCTCATGCCCTCCTTGCCGAATTGAGCGGCTGCGTACGCACCGAGATACGGCGGCGCCACATTGCCAAGGCCGGAGCTTACGTTGACGATCCGCCCGCCCGACGTCCGCAAACAGCGGCAAGAACCGCTGGATAACCGCAAGGGCCCCAACAAAGTTTGTTTCCAATTGCAGCCGCAAAACCTCCGGCGGAACGCATTCCAGGGGCGCGCATACTGCAATGCCCGCGTTGTTCACCAATGCCCAGAGCCCGGTGTCGCCACACGCTCCTTTCACCACGGTGCCGGCTCGGTCGATCGACGCCGCTTCGGTAACGTCGAGCAGCAGGGGGATGATCTCGCCGATCAACGGATCCGCAACTGGCACTTGGGAAAGCTCGGCGGCGCTGGATTCGCTACGCACGCCGGCGAAAACCCGAAAGCCGAGGCTGCGGAGGTGTAGGGCGGCGGCTCTGCCGAGTCCGGTCGATGCGCCGGTGATCAGTACGTTCTTCGACCGCGGATCTAGCTTCCTGAATTCCACTGGCCACCTCCGCTTTCCGTGGTTTCGTCGAACGTGCCCAACAAGATTTGAACGCAGGCGTCCGCGTAACGCCGCGCGGAGAGTTCGGAGATGACGCCGTCTGCATAGGCGAAGTTCCAGCAGAGCTGGTCGTGGCTGAGCTCGTGCTGTTCGACCTGGCGGATCCACTCCCCAGCGTCGCCGCTCACCCTGCGGATGGGGATGGGTCCCGCCGACGGCACGAACGTCGGGTTCCTGCCGCCGGGGTCCGCGGCGATCGACACTCGCAGCAATGGATACTCCGCGGCCAATGCGGCGGCCGCACGCTCCAGCACCTCGACCGTGAGGCGCCCCCGCAGATGGACGCGAGCCAGTGCGTTGACAGGCGAAAACCTGATCGGCGAGCCAATACGGCTTTGACGGCCTACATGGTTCACGGATGAAAGTCAGTACGGCGCGGAGGAGGCGACTGGACCGGCCAGTGGGTCCTTGACCGCGAAAGCCGCGAGGTGTGGCGGGCCGGGTGCGGCGCGACCCTGTAGTCCTGCAGGTGCTTACTCGCGCTTCTCCTGCATATCTTCAGGCTCGTGAGGGGGCCGTGCTTGCGCGGCGGCCGGCGTGGGCTACCCCCGCCGTCAGAGGTACATACCCGACGGAACCGCCGCGCGGTACCGCCCGCTCCCCACTTCGGCCAGCAGCGTCGCCGTGCTGAGCGCGCCACCGTCGCCTGCCAGCACGGCTCGGCGAACGACTTCACGAATGTCGCTGCCGCTGGTTCGTTCCGGCAGCGCCGCTACCACTGCAGCCGTGTCGACGCTTTCGCCACCGGGGATGTGGTCGATCAGTGTCGCGAGAATGCGCGCGGCGTCGGCGCGGCTGGGGTAGCCAACCTCGACGACCGAGTCGAACCGGCCCGTCCGGATGGCCGCCTTGTCCAGGGTCGCGGCGTCGTTGGTAGACGCCAGCGTCAGGATGCGGGCTTCCGCCTTGACGTCCATGGCCTGCAACAGCTCCGACAGTCCGCTCTCGCCCGCGGCGCGGTCCTGACACCACAGGTCGACGTCCTCCAGCACGATCAGCACCGGACCGCCCAGGCGCTGCGCCTCTTCCACGACGACCGTCAGCAGGTGAGCCCCAGCCTTGGCTTCGACGTAGATGACGGTGAACTCTCCCAAGACCTCTCGGGCGACGACCGCACTCACCGCGGACTTGCCCGTGCCCGGCGGGCCGCACAGCAGTACGCCGCGGCGGACGCCAAGGCCATGTGCGTTGAGGATGTCGTGGCGGTCGCGCACGGCGGTGACGCCGAGGTCGACCTCGGTCCACACCTCGTCGGGCACGATGACGGTGTCTCGGGTCACCGTCGACGGCAGGTCGATGACGGTCAAGTTCAGCCCGTGCGCGTAGGTGGCACGCACCGCCCGCCCCCGGTACGGGTTCAGCTCGTTGGCTCGCTCGGCGAGCCGGTCCAGCACACAACGAGCGAGGGCCTGGTTGTCCGGCGTTACGAAGGCCGAAACCTCGGGCGAGCACATGACCGTGTCGCGGGCCTCAAGGTTGATGACACATCCCGAGTCGTCCAGCAGCGTCCCGGCCGGGAAGTGCACGCGCAAGCACAACGGGTGCCGGTAACGCTCGCCGCCGACCTCGGTCTGCGTCCACTTCGGCGGGTACGAATCTTCGCCCGGGCCGATCTCGCAGTCGAGCGCGTGCTCGTCCATCCACTCGGCCAAGGCCAGTGCCACGGTCAGGCGAGACACCGGATTGAGTTGACGTTCCTCATCAACCAGGTGACCGCAGTCCGGCACGCCGAGGCAGCGGGCCGTGAATCGATCGGCGGTTTCGGCACTTTCACGCTCGGCGACACCCACCAACAACTCGCCGAGGGCGCGCAGCGCCGGACGTACACCGTAGTCCAGGCCGTCAAGCCAGGCGCCGATGTCAGTGATCGGCTGGCGGTGCGCGTCATCGCCGCCGGTGAGTCCGGCGGTCAAATCGGCGAGTTCGTCGTTGGTCAGGGTCATCGTTCTAGTGTTGGTAGGGGTCAAAGCGACCGTTCACGATGACATCCGACCAGCGGTCGGTCAATTGATTTTTCGAAGCGCCGGTTAGAAATTCAAGCTGGAGAACATGATTCGGCCCGGATCATACTTCTGCCGGACAGCCGCCAGCCGGGGGAGATTGGAGCCGAAGTAGCGTGCGGCCGGCTGACCGGCTTCCAGGTAGTTCACATAGCCGCCGACCGAATATGGTTGCACCGCTTTGTGTGCCGCGTTGAGCCAGTTGGTGGCTGCGGCCGGAGAGCCGGCCGGTTCGATGTACCACTGCACCAGCGCGGACTGCGTCCGCCACGGAAACGCCGTGGCTCCCGGTGCCACCGTGGCCATTGCGCCGTCAAGCGCATGCATGATCGCCAACATCCGACCGGCCCCGCGCGGGAAGGCGTCGACGGCCGCGGCGATCCCTTGAGCGGCGGCCGGCGTGATCGTCGTGAACACATCGGACCCGCCGACATAGCTGAGCGGCGACGGATTGAGATTCCCGACCGCCAGATAGTTCACCAAGTCCAAGTAGTTGAAGGTGTGTTGTTCGGTGCCGGACGGCTGACTGCCAACGGCCGCGACGATGGCACTCGCCACGCTGTTGCCGGATCCGGCGGGGCAGGTCGCCATGATGCGGCAGTGCGAGCCCATCGCGTCGGTTGTGCTGTCGGCCAGCGCCCAACTGTTGCGGTCCGCGGTGCGCAGCCAGTTCTGCCAACCGACGAGAACCTGCGCAAACGACTGCTGCGGGTAGTTGAGGTTGACGACGTCGTACTCGGTGGTGGGAAAGGTGGCAAAGGTCAACGAGGTCGTCACCCCGAAGTTGCCGCCACCGCCGCCGCGTAGCGCCCAGAACAGGTCGGGTTGGCTGGCGGACGACGCAGTCACCGCTTGGCCGCCGGGCAGCACCACCTGCGCCGACACCAGTGCGTCGCTCAACAGGCCCGCATGCCGGGAGTGCGCACCCAGGCCGCCGCCCAGTGCATGCCCGCCGGCACCGACGGTCGGGCAGGTCCCGGTTGGGATGCCGCGGCCCACCCCGGCCAACGTCTGGTGCAACGCATACAAGGTGGTCGCCGGCGTCACGGTGACGTGTCCGGTGGCCGCGTCGTAGTTGATATCGCCCGTCAGCTGGCGGAGGTCGAAGACCAAGGCGCCGTTGGCCGTGGACGCACCTACGTAAGAGTGCCCACCGCTACGCGGAGCGACTTTGAGGTTGTGCGCGGCGGCGAACGCCATCGCTTTCTGTACGTCCGCCGACGATGTCGGGGTGACGATCGCTGTCGGAGTCGAGTCGTTGTAGTTGGTATTGAAAACTTGTTTGGCAGCGCCGAATTCGGGACTACCGGGTAACAACACCGGCCTACTGAGTGCGGCGGAAAGGGTTTCCAACCCGACGGGGTTCGGATCGGCGGTGGCCAGCACCGAGCCGAGTCGGCCCGACCCGAAGACGGCGCCGGCGGCTATCGCTCCAGCGGCGCCCCGCAGAAACGTCTGGCGTGAAATCTCACGCGCCAACGCCGGGCTTCCGCGATTGCATCATGTCTCGGATTCTCGGGGCCGGACCCATGCAGAACCGGGACGGCGCGGTGGCCGACACCGGAACGTGGCCAAACCTTTAGCGCCCAGCGACTAACCCGGCCGCCGGAGTTGCTGGTGCCGGAAGTAATCCGTCCAGGAAATGACCTCGGGATGTCGCTTGAGCAGTTGCCGGCGCTGGCGCTCGGTCATCCCGCCCCAGACACCGAACTCAACCCGGTTGTCCAGGGCGTCTGCTGCGCACTCCTGCATCACCGGGCAGTGCCGACAGATCGCCGCCGCTTGGTGTTGCGCGGCGCCCCGTACGAAGAGTTCGTCGGGATCCGTTTCGCGGCAGAGGGCTTGAGACACCCAGGCAATGCGTCCCGGCTCGTCACCAGTGGGCGCCGAGTCCTGGACGGCGAGCAGGTTGGCGCTTCTGGCGGCCC